>JAPPLB010000181.1 GCA_028819575.1 Bryobacterales bacterium
GGACCCTTCGGGTCGCTGTAAACGCTGCTTGCATCGAGGGGATGTTTCAGGTCAGCGCCTGCCGGCAGTAGACAGGCACTTCGCCTCGCCACGCGGCGAGACATGGAGGTCAGGTTTCCCGTTGGCCGCTTTCGAAGATCTCCTCGGGGTCGAGGATGAGGCCGGACAGCTTGAGTGTCGAGACGGTTTCGCCGGCGGTGAAGATGCCGATGTCTCGATACGACGAGCCGGCGAGGGCGCAGACCCGGACCAGTTGATCGCGCGGGTCGACAAGCCAGTACTCGGCGACGCCGTAGCGGGCATAATCACGGAACTTGACGACGGTATCGTGGGTGCGATTGTCGTCGGAGACGATCTCGATGACAAGGTCCGGCGGACCCATGATTACCGCGCCTTGCAACAAATCGAGGCGGCCGCGGGAGAGAAAGCAAAGATCAGGCTCGTAGTTCACGTGCCGCGACAGCACGACGTGAACCGGGCTCGAGAAAAACCGTCCCAGTTTGTTGTCTCGCACAAAGGGATAGATCTTCGCGCCCAAGGCTGTGGCGATGCCTTGATGGCTCCAAGAGGGAGATGGTGACACGACCAAGTCTCCGTCGACGATTTCGGTGCGCCCAGCGTCTTCGGGCAGGTCCCGGATGTCATCCCACGTGAGCTTTTTGGCTATGACCGGCACGGGTTCTCGATGCTGATTCTATCAGGGCGCGACGGCCCGTCCCGCCTCGGCATCGCGTTGCTCGACAAGCTCCAGGAAGGCTCGAGCGGCGTGAGAGAGCTGGCGTTTCGCGGCATGGACGAGGTTGATTTTTCGCTCCATCCCGACCTCGTCGACCGGCACGCTGACGAGGCTCCCCGAGGCCAGTTCCCGCTCGACGCACATCTTGGGCATGAAGGTCACGCCGAGGTTGGCTTGCACCATGCGGCGGATGGTCTCGATCGTCGGCAATTCGAGGTTCATGTTCAGGGGCACGCCGTGCCGGCGGAAGGCGTCCACCACGTTTTTGCGGTACGGGCTGATGACGTTGTGCGCGATGAACGATTCCATGCCGAGCTCGGTGATGCGCACCTGCTTGCGGCCGGCGAAGCGGTGTCTGGGCGAGACGATGAACACCAGGCTGTCGTTGTAGATCACCCGTGTGACGAGCTTCGGGTCCTCGGGATCGTAGCTGATGACCCCCAGGTCGAGCGACCCAGCGGCGATGGACGCGGGGATGCGGCTCGACAAGCTGCGCCGCATCTCGACCTTGACACCCGGATAGAGCGTTCGATACTCCTCGACGTGCCGCAGCAGATAGAGCGCCGTCGATTCGTTGGCGCCGATCGACAGGCTGCCGGTGCTCTTGTCCCGCAGCTCGACCAGGCGGTTCCGCAACTCCTTCTTGAGGTCGTCGAAGCGCTTGGAGTACTCGTAGACCGCCTTGCCGGCATCGGTCAGCACGACGCTCTTCGAGGAGCGGTCGATCAGCTTCTCGCCCAACTCGGTTTCGAGGCGCTTGAGGGCGATCGAAACGGCCGGCTGCGTTCGCCGCAGGCGCTGTCCGGCGGCGGAGAAGCTGCCCTCCTCGACGACCGCCTTGAATGCGCCGAGCAGTTGAAGGTCCATGTCGTGACTCAAAGGGCCGGTTCAGCGGCAATGAAACTTTGCACAGCCATAAGCCCCTGTTATCATATCAGTTCTGCATATAGTGCCAAGAAAAATTATTAACTTGCATTATGACCGGACGGCTGCTTTACTGATGTGCTAGAGGGAAGCAGTCCATGTCCGAACGAGTCTATATCTTCGACACGACCCTGCGGGACGGGGAACAGTCTCCCGGGTGCAGCATGACCACCCCGGAGAAGCTCGAAGTGGCGAAGAACCTCGTCGAGATGGGCGTTGACCTGCTCGAGGCAGGCTTTCCGATCGCTTCCGTCGGCGATTACGAGGCGGTGCAAGCCGTTTCACGAGAATTCCCGGAGGCGCGGGTCGCCGCGCTGGCCAGGACGGTTCCGCGGGATATCGACCGCGCCCTCGATGCGCTCGACAAGGCGAAGAAGCCGCGGCTGCACTGCTTTATCGCGACGAGCGAAATTCATCTCAAGTACAAGCTTCATATGACCGAGGAGGAAGTGCTCGAAGCGGCCGTCAAGGGCGTCGAGCAGGCCAGGCGGCATGTCGACGATGTCGAGTTCTCGGCCGAAGACGGCAGCCGCACGAGCCTGGACTATCTCTGCCGTATCTCGAAGGCCGCGGTGGATGCCGGCGCGACGACGATCAACATCCCCGACACGGTCGGATTCATGGTGCCCGAGGAATACGCGGAGATGATCGGACGAGTCGTGGAAGCGGTGGGGGACCGCGCCATCGTGAGCGTACACACCCACAACGACCTGGGCTTGGCGGCCGCCAATGCCCTGGCGGCGGTGATGGTGGGAGCGCGGCAGATCGAATGCACCATCAACGGCATCGGCGAGCGGGCCGGCAACTGCTCGCTCGAAGAGTGCGTGATGATCATGAAGGTGCGGTCGGACCGCGTCCCGTACTACACGAACATTCGCCCTGAGTACCTCTATCCGACCAGTCAATTGCTGGCGCGGCAGATTACGTTCGGCCCGCAGCCGAACAAGGCGATCGTCGGCGCGAACGCGTTCGCGCACGAGGCGGGCATCCACCAGGACGGCTACCTCAAGAACCCGCTGTGTTACGAGATCATGCAGCCGGAGATGGTGGGCGTTCCGGCTACGAATCTGGTGCTGGGCAAGCACAGCGGGCGTCATGCCCTGCACGAGCGGGTGAAGGACCTGGGATATGAAGAGCCTTCCCGCGATCAACTCAATCGGCTCTACGAGGCGTTCACCGCTCTTGCCGACAACCGCAAGGGGCTGACGAACGATGACATCGCCGCTCTCGTCGAGCAGTTCCAGATCAGGAAGAAGGCCGTGCGGCAACCGGCGGAAGTACTCGCTCCCATCGCCTGATCGATTCAGGCTCCCACTCAGCCAGCGGTCAGCACTGCATGTAGCCTCGTCCTGAAAGAAAGAAGTAGCTCCCTACCATGAAACTCGACATTCTTGTTCTGCCGGGCGACGGCATCGGTCCCGAAGTCACTCGCGAGGCGGTTCGAGTCCTCGAACATGCCGCAGCGAAATGGAACCACGAGCTGCGCCTGCGAGAAGGGCTTCTCGGTGGGACCGCCATTCACGAGACCGGTGTCTCCTTTCCTGAGGAGACACGGCGGCTGGCTCTGGAAACCGACGCCACGCTGCTCGGCGCGGTGGGTCTGCCGGAGTTCGACAACCTCGCGCCGGAGAAGCGGCCCGAGAAGGGTTTGCTGCAACTCCGCAAGACGCTGGACGTGTTTGCGAACCTGCGGCCGATCGTTGCGTACGACACGTTGCTGGGCTCCTCGCCGCTGAAGGACGACATCGTGCGGGGGACCGATCTGCTGATCGTTCGCGAATTGACGGCGGGCCTCTACTTCGGCGACCCGAGAGGGATCAGCGGCCAACCCGGCGAGCGCGTCGCGACGAACTCGATGGTCTATCGCGAGCCGGAAGTGGAGCGCGTTGTGAGAATGGCCTTCGAGCTGGCGCTCAAGCGCCGCAAGAAGCTGACTTCCGTGGACAAGGCCAACGTCCTCGAAAACTCGCAGATGTGGCGGGAGGTCGTCATGACGGTTGCGAAGGACTACCCCGGCGTGGAGCTGGATCACGTGCTGGTCGACAACTGCGCGATGCAGCTCATTCTCAATCCCACCCGCTTCGACGTTGTGGTGACCGAGAATCTGTTCGGCGACATTCTCAGTGACGAAGGCGCGGTGCTGGCGGGCTCGATCGGCATGCTGCAGTCGGCGTCGATCGGCGACCGGTTGCCGAACGGCGTCTGGCGCGGACTCTATGAACCCGTTCACGGGTCGGCGTCCGACATCGCCGGGCAGGACAAGGCGAACCCGCTAGCGGCGATCGGTTCCGCCGCGGCGATGCTGAACTACAGCTTCGGCCTCAAGGAGGAAGCCGCCGCGATCGATGCCGCCGTGCAGACGGTTCTTCGGAACGGTCCGCTCACCCCCGATTTGAAGCCGGCGGGAACCGCGGCGACAACAGAAGAGGTCGGGCGGGCGGTGTGCGCCACGATCGGGTAGCGCGCGGCAGCGCCGCCCGGACTGACGGTTCCCCCCGCAGGTCAGGCAGCGGGCCGGAGATCCTCTACGAGGCCGGACCGCGCCAGGAACTCTCGAACCGGCGCGGCCTCCTCGCCCTGGACGCTCACCGTCAGCGCGACATCCACGGAGGGGCCCAGCAGGCGGATGTCAATGCGGTCCGACTCGTCATACAAGCGGAAATAGGAAACCGCCGCCAAGTTGATGATGCGGCTGCGAATGCGAATGAAGTGTGGCTGCACCGAAACGCTGTCCCTCCGTGTTGGAATCGATCCCGTCTTCAAATACGGGATCTGGCCTATTCTATCCTGCATTTCACATCATGGAGCGAAGCGATGCCCCTGCCCGATGCAGACAGGCATGAGAGGGCCACCGGGACGAGACGCGGCGATTGACGCGCGGCATGGCGCCTGACCCGGCAGGGAGCGCGTCCAGCCTGCATTTCTCACCACCCGACGGTCGAAGCACGCCATATGGCCGCCATGACTTCGTTACGCTTGCTTGCCGTGCTCAACGTACTGTTCAAGTACGCCTGCGCGCGCCATGCGGCTCGCGCCTCGTCCTGACGGCCCTCTCACGCACTTCGCCTCGCCGCGTGGTGAGAAATGCAGGCTAGCAAGCGCAACGAAGTCATCACGGCTTTCTTTCGCACCCCGGCCGTCCGGCGGCGGGAAAGCGCAGTTGGCTGTACGCAGCGCCGCGGAGTCTGCTACGCTCCCGTTCTTGGAGAGGCTGCTTTCGGCGGGGACCGGGACTGGGTTCCCGATCGGCGGCCCGCAAGATTGGCATGCGTGATCCGGCCGGCGTAGGACACTTTCGGCGGAGAGCGGCCGCCCTGCTCCTGCTTTGCCTCGGCGCCGTTCCTTCCCGCGGACAGGTTTCGGACGAGATCGCCTTCCGAAAGCACACCCTCGACCTCGGCCGCAACGAAACGTGCGCCGTGGCGGACCTGAACGGCGACGGCCGGCTCGACGTCATCTCGGGAGAGAACTGGTACGAAGCGCCTTCCTGGCGCAAGCACCGCTTCCGGCGCTTCCCGACACTGAACAACTATATCGACGTATTCAGCGACTTGCCGCTGGACGTGGACCGCGACGGCAAGACGGACATCGTCAGCGTCAGCTACATGAGCCGGAAGATGGCATGGTTTCGCAATCCCGGCAAGCGCCGCGCCGAGTGGAAGGAATCCATCATCGATTCCGGAGCGCCCGTGGAGTTCGCTTTTCTGGTCGACATCGACAACGACGGGAACGCAACGGAAGTCCTGCCGCAGTTCGGCGGCAGGGACAACGGGACGGCGTGGTACGAAGTTGTGGAACAAGGGAGCGCGGCTTCCTGGCTCAAGCACGAAGTCGATGGGCGCAGCTTCGGGCACGGCATCGGCGCGGGCGACATCGACGGGGACGGGCGCAACGACATCCTGACCCCGAAAGGCTGGCTGAAAGCGCCGGCAGACCCGCGCGCGGGCCGCTGGGAATACCGTCCTGAATACGATACCGAGGGGCATGCCGGGTTCCTGTTCGTTCACGACGTCAACGGGGACGGCCTCAACGACATCGTGACATCGATGGCGCACGACTACGGCATCTTCTGGTTGGAGCAAGCCGCGCCCGGCAGCACGGGGGCGCGCTGGACGAGGCGCCTGATCGATGACGCCTGGTCGCAGGCGCACGCCATGACGATGATCGATCTCACCGGCGACGGCCGCCCGGAACTCGTGACGGGCAAGCGGCTCTTCGCCCACAACGGGCATGACGCGGGAGGCCGAGAGACGTTGGGGCTGTACTGGTATGAACAGGCACGCTCCGGCTCGCAGTGGGTGAGGCACATCATCCACTACGGGGGGCGAGTGGGCGGCGGGATGCAGATCCCCGTCGTCGACGTGGACGCCGACGGGGACCTCGACATCGTCGTGGCCGGCAAAGGCGGAGTGTTCCTGTTCGAAAACATTGATTAACGCGCTGCAATGCCATCGACCGCGGCTGGCCGGTCCTTTGACTTCCATCGCGCGGGGATCGCGGGCAGCCTTGCGGAGCTGTTCCGGCTCTTCCGCTCCGCCGTCCGCTGTTGCATAATCAATACGGCATGCGATCGGTTCCCGCCATAGTGCTGTTGTCGGTGGTGTCCGCGGTTTCGGCCTCTGCCGCCGCTCCCGACTTCGCCGAAGACGTCCGTCCCATCCTGGCTCGGCGCTGCTTTGCCTGCCATGCGGGCGAGATGCGGATGGGCGAGCTTGATCTCCGCACACCGGAATCGATCGTCAAAGGCGGCTTGAAGGGCCCCGCCGTCACCGCCGGTTCGCCCGACGCCAGTCTGCTCTACCGGCGCATCATCGACCAGTCGATGCCTCTGGGCGAAGAGAAGGTGAGCGCGGATGAGGCCGTCGTGATTAGGGGATGGATCGAACACGGGCTGGCGCCGGTTCCGCCGGCCTCCGAAGCGCAGCCCGCCGCATCCGCCGCGTCCGAACCGGCCCAACCCCGTATCGCGCATTGGGCCTTCACGCCGCCCCAGCGGCCTGCCGTGCCCGAACCCGCCGAAAAAGGGTGGGTGAAAACTCCGGTCGATGCCTTCATCAAGTCGGCTCTGGAGCAAAACGGCATCGCACCCGCGCCGCCCGCCGACCGCCGCACGTGGCTCCGCCGCGCCCACTTCGTGCTGACCGGCCTGCCCCCGACCCCGGCTGAAGCGGAAGCCTTTCTGGCCGACGAATCTCCCGAGGCCTACGGCAGGCTCATCGACGATCTGCTCGACCGCCCGGCTTACGGAGAGCGTTGGGCCCGCCACTGGCTCGATGTCGTTCGCTACGCCGAATCCAACGGTTACGAGCGCGACGGAGCGAAACCGCACGCCTGGCGCTACCGGGATTACGTGATCGAGGCCTTCCAGAAGGACAAGCCGTTCGACCGTTTCCTCACCGAGCAGTTGGCGGGTGATGAACTCGAAGGCGCCGATGCCGAGTCGCAAATCGCCACCACCTTTCTGCGCCTCGGCACTTGGGACGATGAACCGGCCGACCCCCGAGTCGACCGCTACGATCAGCTTGACGACGTGCTCGGGGTCGCTTCCACGACCTTCCTGGGCCTGACCATTCGCTGCGCGCGCTGCCACGACCACAAGTTCGAGCCGTTTTCGCAAAAGGACTACTACCGTTTGCTGGCGGTCTTCGAGCCCCTCAAGCGGCCCCAGGACAACCGCAGAGATCTCGATCGCCTGGTCGGCACCGAAGAGGAATTGGCGGCTTACCGCACCGCCATGGAAAAGGCGGATCAGGCCGTCGGGCTACTCAAGAGAGACATCGGCAAAACTCGGCAGGCGATTCTCGACCGGCTGTTCGAGAAGGCCGCCGGCGGCCCGGAAGATCTGAGCTTCCTCAACCATGCGGAAACGGTGCTCGCTTTCCAGAAGGACGAAAAGCAGCGCTCGGACCGCCAGAAGGAGTTGGTCGAGAAGTTCGAAAAGCAGCTCGACACCGCCATTTTGCGGGAAGCCACGGGCGAAGAAGCAACCAAGCTCGGCGAGTGGAACCAGCGGGTCGAGGCCATCGAAGCCTCGCGGCCGGCCGAGCCGCCGCGGGCCTACATCTGGTTCGAAGACACGTCGATCCCACCCGTTACGCGCCTGTTTGCACGCGGCGACACCACCCAGCCCGCCGATGTCGTCTTTCCTTCGACGCCGGCGGTCCTGGGGCGCGTCTCGCTTGACCTCGATGACCGCCCGATGTATTCCACGGGGCGGCGCCTGGCGCTGGCGCGGTGGATGACGGCCCCCGAGAATCCGCTGGTCGCCCGCGTGATCGTCAACCGCATCTGGCAGTGGTATTTCGGGGAGGGCCTGGTCGCCTCGGAAAACGACTTCGGCGTGGCCGGCGAGCGGCCCAGCTATCCCGAGCTGCTCGACTACCTTGCGACGGAGCTGAGGCAATCCGGTTGGAGCCTCAAGCACCTTCACCGCCTGATCGCCAAGTCCGCGGCCTTCCGCCTGTCGTCGCAGTGGGACGAGGCCGCTGCCGCCAAGAGCTTCAACAAGCGCCTCGTCTGGCGCTGGAAACCGCGGCGGCTCGAAGCCGAAGCCGTGCGCGATTCCATGCTCGCCATCAGCGGCAGCTTGAACACGAAGCGAGGAGGGCCGAGCATCTTTCCCGAGCTGCCGCAGGCCGTCCTCGATGGCCAGTCGCGGCCGGGGTGGGGCTGGGAAACATCCGAGGCCGCCGAAGCGGACCGCCGCAGCATCTATATCTTCATCAAGCGCAGCGTGGCCGTCCCGGAACTGGAAATGCTCGACTCGCCCGACACCACGTCGAGTTGCGAGCACCGCCGCGTCTCGATCACCGGTCCGCAGGCGTTGACGTTCCTGAATGGCGATTTCACGCATGCCCAAGCCGAACGGCTGGCCGAGCGGCTGCTCCGGGAAGCGGGAACCGATCGACCCGCGCAGGTTCGCCTGGCGTTTCAGCTTGCTCTGAACCGACCGCCGACCGCCGAGCAACAACAAGAAGCGCTCCGTTTTCTCGAGAAGCAGGTCTCGCAAGTCATGGCTGAAACCCCTGCCCCGGACGCGGATGCGGATGCGAATCTTCGCGCGCTCCAAGCTTTCTGCATGGTGCTGTTGAACATGAACGAGTTCTTCTATCTGAGTTGACAGCCCGTGTTGAAACCCCGCGTAGCACCGAGAGCGGCGAGGCGCCTGGCTGACAAGGCGCGACGAGGGAGCATATTGGACATATTCGACCGAGGAGCAACGCAGTTCAGCCGGGATGCATCGCCGCTTGAATGCAGCGGGGCCTTTTGACACGGGCTGTTACACTAACAGCGGGAGTCGTGGCGATACCGTTCAAACCCAAGGCTGGACGACGCGCGCCGCGCCTGGCGTGCGGTGAAACCCGCCGCGAGTTCCTGTGGCAGGCCGGCGGAGGATTCGCCGGCACGGCCCTCACCTACCTGCTGGCCCAGGACGGTTTCTTCGGCGCGCAGGCGCGCGCCGCGAGCAGAACGGCCGGCGGCGCGGAAGCCGCATCGCCGCTCGCGCCCAAACAGCCCCACTTCGAGGCCAGGGCGAAACGCTGCATTTTCCTGTTCATGTATGGCGGGGTCAGTCAGGTCGATACGTTCGACCCCAAGCCCGAGTTGAACCGGCGGCACGGCGAGCCGATGCCGGACTTCGATGCCGACCCGCTACTCGCGATGCGCCGCAGCCGCCTCGGCGGACTACTCGGCTCGACACGGACGTTCAAGAAGTACGGCGAGTCGGGCATCGAGGTCTCCGATCTCTATCCCAATGTAGCGAGCAAAATCGATGACATCGCGGTCATCCGCGGCACCTACGCCGACAGCTTCGCGCACGGCTCCGGGCTGCTTCAGATGAACACCGGCTTCATTCGGCAGGGCCACCCAAGCGTCGGCTCGTGGGTGACCTACGGCCTCGGCACGGAGAACCAGGACCTGCCGGCCTACGTCGTTCTGCTCGATCACCGCGGCGGTCCCATCTCGGGTCCACCGAACTGGTCCTCGGGCTTCATGCCCGCGACGTATCAGGGAACGCAGTTCCGCTCCACGGGCGACCCGATTCTCCACCTCGAGCCCCCCGAAGGCGTCTCGCGGGAGCAACAGCGGCAACAGCTCGATCTGTTGTCGAAGTTCGACGACCTTCCCGGCGGCGCGGCCGGCCCGGAAAGCGACGAACTCGAGGCGCGCATCGCCAGCTACGAGCTGGCCTTCCGCATGCAGCAGTCGGCGCCCGAGGCCGTCGACCTCTCGAGCGAAACCCCGGCGACGAAGAAACTCTACGGCCTTGACGGGAAGGTGACGGAGAAGTTCGGCCGCAACTGCCTCATCGCCCGCCGCCTGGTCGAACGTGGCGTCCGCTTCGTGCAAGTCTATTCGGGAGGAGGCCACGGCGACGATACCTGGGACGCGCACGGCGATGTCGACAGCAACCACGAGCTCCACTGCGCCGAAACCGACCTGCCGATCGCCGGCCTGCTGACCGATCTGAACAGCCGCGGCCTTCTGGAAGACACCCTCGTCGTCTGGGCCGGCGAGTTCGGACGCACGCCCACCAGCCAGAACACCAACGGCCGCGACCACAGCCCCCGCGGCTTCTCGACGTGGATCGCCGGCGGCGGCGTCAAGGGCGGCCAGGCCGTCGGCGCCACTGACGACTTCGGCTACAAGGCCGTCGAGAACACGGTCCACGTCCACGACCTGCACGCGACCATCCTCCACCTGATGGGCCTCGACCACACGCTGCTGACGTACTTCCACGGCGGACGCGACATGCGCCTGACCGACGTGCACGGCCGGGTCGTACGGGAATTGTTGGCCTAGCCTGCATGTCTCACCACCCGACGGTCGAAGCACGCGATACGACCGCCATGACTTCGTTGCGCTTGCTTGCCGTGCTCAACGTACGGTTCAAGTACGCCTGCGCGCGCCAAGCGGCGCGCGCCTCGTCCTGGCGGCCCTCTCACCCACTTCGCCTCGCCACGTGGTGAGACATGCAGGCTTGCTTCGGCCGAGCGCCTCAGGAGCA
>JAPPLB010000097.1 GCA_028819575.1 Bryobacterales bacterium
CCTGACGGCCCTCTCACGCACTTCGCCTCGCCACGTGGTGAGAAATGCAGGTTAATAGTGCTGCAATGAACCGATCCGGCCGCTACCGGAAGACGACCTTCTCTGAGTTATATCGGAAAGGATCCTTCCCGCAGCGTCGTGGAACGTCCTTCCGAAACAGGTGCACGCGCCTCTTTTCCTGCCAAGCAACGTTGCAGTGACACAGGCAGCCACTAAACTGTTTTCAGGGGTAACCGCGATATGCGCATCGGTTACGTGTGAGAAATGCCATGAATGACGAACACACCGGAAACGGCCTGTGGAGCAGGCGGGAGGTTCTCGCGGCGGGAAGTCTTCTCGGCGCTCTGCGTTCCGGAGCCTATGGGCAAGAGCGGGCGGTGTATCTTTCGGACTTCAGTCAATGCCGGCCGTCCGAGGCGCTTTCGCGAAAGCCCCAGCGCCACCACTGGCGCCTGCTCGACTATGCGAGCGACAAGACCGAAGGCGTCATGCTGCTCGCCGGGCACAACACCGCTGCTCCCGAGATCACACTGCCCCTCAACCGCAAGGGCTGGCACGCGATTCACTTCGGGCTTCGCTCGCGTTACGGCGAGTCTCGGCTCGAGACGCGGCTCGACAGCGAATCCACCTTCAGTCTCATCACCCACAACGACGTTGTCGGCAAGAAACAGAGCCGCAGAGACTACGAGATTCGCCCAACCACCTTCGACACCCGAACCCGCATCGACGACCTGTACTGGAAGACCGCCGACCTGACCGGCGAGGGACTGGTTCTGCGGCAGTTCTGCCCCCAGCTTGTCCCCGAAAACGAAGCGTCGGTGGGGAACTCCTGCCTTCCGCTGTGGCTTGCCTATGTCAAATTGACGCCCTTGTCCGACGAGGAAGTCGAACAGCTCGAGGCGGAGCGCCGTCGAAAAGACACCCGCCGCCTGTACGCGCACAACGATGCCTGGGGATACGTGAGCTGGTTGCGGCCGTCAACGGAGGCCGACATCCGGCGCGAGATCGAGCCCTACCGCGATACCGATTTCTCCCGGATCTACTGGGAGGCCGGCGGGGGAGACAAGATGTTCTACCCCACGAAGATCGGTCTGCCAGCGACAAATGACTGGGTCCAGGACCCTTTCCGGGTTCGCGACCGGCTCGCGGCGGAAGCGTTTCGGGCGTTTCGTGAGAAAGGCATCGACCAACTACGTGTCGCGGCGGATTATACCCATGAAGCCGGTCTCGAGTTTCACGCTTCGTATCGGGTGGCGGGCTTCCATTTCCCCGTGCCCGAGGACGAATGGAACACCGGGGGACTCTACGATCGGCATCCCGAGTGGCGTGGACGCAATCGGCAGGGGCAGCCCACGCCTCGTCTTTCCTACGCCTATCAGGGCGTGCGGCAATACGTGCTCTCGGTGTTTCGCGAGATCGCCGCCTATCCCATCGACGGCATCTGTCTGCTCTACAACCGCAGGCCGCCGCTCGTCGAGTACGAGGAGCCCATCGTAAAGGGGTTCGAGGAGAAGCATGGCGAAGATGCGCTCAAGCTCGACGAACGCGATCCCCGCTGGTTGAAGCACCGCGCCACGTACCTCACGCAGTTCATGCGCGAGGTTCGGGAAACGCTCGATGACGAGGCCCGCCGGCAAGGCCGGAAGCGGCCCTTCGAGGTGTCGGCCATCGTGATGGGCACCGAGCGGGCCAATCTCTACTACGCGATGGATCTGGAAGAGTGGATCCGCGAGGGGCTGGTCGACACTTTGATCCCCTACACCTCGACCGACAGTTTGAACAGCAGTCAGGACACTTTCGTGGACCCCGGAGCCGCCGAGTACTTCCTGAGGATCACCAGGGGCACATCATGCAAGGCCGTGGCGAGCCTGCTGCCGCGGCAAATGACTCCCGAGGACTATCGCCGGCGCGCCCACGGGCTCTATCAAGCGGGGGTCGAGAACCTCTTTTTCTGGGACTGCTACCAGCGTAGTGATTACAGCCGCTCCTGGACGGCCCTGCGGCGGCTCGGCCATCGCGAAGAGATCGCCGACTGGGTCCGCGCCGGTGAGCCCGCCATCCAACAATCCGGGGCCACCTTGCACAAACTCGGCAACTGGGACCTGCGTTACGACACTCCGGGGTAGCCTGCATGTCTCGCCGCTGCGGCATTCGCAAACCTCGCGGCGGCCGCGAACATCATCCTGAGCGTGACGGCGCTATTCGGTCACCTCCATCGCAAACCGCTCAACGGCTTCGAGCGTCTCGCGGACGTCATCCCACGTCGTGTTGTGGTTCAGGATACACAGCCGCAGAACGAATCGCCTGTTGACCATGGTGGACGACAGGAACGCCTGCTCGCCCCAGAACACGTGCGCAAGCACTTTGCGGTTGAGACGAGCCAGAGCATCCTCGCTGAGGCCACCGGGGTTGACGCGGAAGCACACCATGCCGAGCGACGCCGACAGAAGTTCCAGCGTGCGGCTCCCGCCGGCGTACTCCGCAGCGCGGGCGGCCAAGTCGAGCCCGTTCTCGATGGCCGCACGGAACGCCGCCATCCCGAAGGTCTGAATCGACATCCAGACCTTCAACGCACGGAAGCTGCGGCTCAGTTGGATGCCTTGATCCGCCAAGTTGGCGTGCGCGGCGCCCCACACCGAATCCTGCAACACGTCGTGCTGAATTGCGAAGGCGCGTTCGAGTGCTCCGGCGTCGCGCACCAGGATACAGCCGGCCTCGTACGGCTGGAACAGCCACTTGTGCGGATCAACGTTGATCGAGTCTGCCCGGTCGATGCCCTCGAGCGCCGCCGCGCCGCGCGGCGTCAGGATCGCGAAACCGCCGTAAGCGGCATCGACGTGTAACCACATGCGCTCGGCAGCACAGATGTCCGTCAGGGCCGTCAGCGGGTCGACGGCACCGCGGGTCGGAGTGCCGGCATTCGCGCAAACGACCATTGGCGTGAGCCCCGCCGCTCGGTCCGCGGCGACCGCGTCCACAACCGCGGAGGGGTCGACTCGGCCCGACGCACCGGTCGGCAGCACCCGAATCCGATCCGGCGTGACGCCCACGATGCGGGCCGCCCGGACCTGCGAGCTGTGACTCTGGTCGCTCATGTAGGCGACGGCCCGATCGGGATTACCAGCCGCCTCGCGGGCCGCCACCAAGCCATGCAGAGCCGCCGCAGACCCGCCGCTGGTCATCAGCCCGCCCGCCTCGTCCGGCAGTCCGAACCATTGCCGAAACCAGCCGATCACAACCGATTCGAGCTGGCTCGGGCCGCTCGCCACGAGCCAGGTTGCCGCGTTGACGTTGAATCCGGAGGCGATGAAGTCGGCCAGGACACCGGGCCACGTCGGGCACGTCGGCACGAAGCCGAACGACCGCGGATGATCAAGTCTCAGCGTATTGTTCAACACGTCCCGTGCAGCCCGGTCGATTACCTCTCGCGCCGGCCGGCCGGCTTCCGGCGGGTCTTCATCCAAGCGGTCAGCGAGAGCGTCCTTGAAATCGCCCTCCCACGCCCGTTCGCCTGGTAGACGCACATTCCGCTCAATCAATATGTCCGCTACATGATGTGCGAGCTCGCGCATTGTCTCCGGTGCCATCTGTAACATGCGAGTTCAACTCCCTCTCGTGGAACGGGTTGGAAACCCGAGCGCATTTCGTCAGCCGGGGCCCTTCACGGCAACGCGTACGCAACAGCCATCTGCGGCGCCGCGCAGGTCAGACCGGATGAGCGAATCGTTATCACGCCGAGCACGAAGCTGCCGCTCCAGCACCTCCCGATGCCGAACGACACGCCGCCGTCAATCATCAACTTCCGGAGCGCTCCTGTTACGGTTTCTCGCCACGTATCCCACTAGGATACTCCGACGCAGCTTCCGCCTGGTGAGGGCCAAGTTCCTGGCCAAGTCCGTGCCGTGACTCATGCCGGGGTCGATCGGGTTGCTCACATGGAGGCGGTCGGTCCGACGCGTACGGTGATCACGTCGGTGTCGTGGAACTGCTGGTGACGGACGGACGATGCGTAGTGGCGCAGCAACCGCAGCGAGATCTCCTGCTCGACCGGGGGGCCGGTGACCTGTTCGCTGAGGAGCGCCAACTGATCTTCCAGGTTGGTGTCGTCGGTCGTGGCCGCAAACTCGAGGTCGACCGCGTCGCCGTCATTGCGCGCGACAAGCAGGAGATGCCGCCCCGCGGGCGCCCTGCCTTCTTCCACCGGCCGTGTCAGGGTGAGCAGCATCTCCTCGCCGACAGCGCGGAGTCGATCGGTCATCTCCTCGGTGTGCTTGCCGCGCGCGGCGAAATCGGAGAGAAACGAATCGATCTTCGGGAAGTTCTCCAGGGTCAGCTCTGTCTTCAGGCGCCGGGGGCGCGGTCCGGTCAGCTCGACGAACTGCGTCAGAACGATCACGGTGAGGCCGCCGACCGTCATGCTGTTTCCGAGCAGATCGCTCCACTGGCCCTGGAAGTATTCGGGAAAGATCCAATCGAGCTGGAAGGCGATCCCCAGCCAGAAGGCGAAGCCTACCGCGAAGCCCTTGCGATGGTCGAGGCCGTCGTGCATGAGCACCCGGACGCCGAGGATGAAGAGGGACGCCACCAGCACCATGAAGTAGGCGGCGACCACCGGACCGGGAATGGCTACGATGACCGCCACGAGCTTCGGCAGGAACGCCAATACGATGAAAATGACCCCGACGCACATGCCGACGACGCGGGCCGTCACGCGGGTAAGATCGGCGACCGCAATGCTGGCCGCGTAGGTCGTGTTCGGAACGGTTCCGGTCAGGCCGGACAGCAGGTTGCCCAGGCTGTCGGCGGCGAGCGCACCCTGGATCGACTGGAAGTCGATGGCGCGCGGCCTGCGCCAGGAGATCCGTTGGATGGCGATGCCGTCACCGATCGTGTCCAGGGCGCCAACGAGCGTGACCAGCACGAAGGCGGGCAGGAGGGCCCAGAAGTCGGTGCCGAAGCCGAGGTCGAGGCCCGGCCAGGCAAGCTGCGGCCACCCGATCCAGGCAGCATCCAGGACGCGCGATGTGTCGTAGATCCCGTAGAAGATGCCGCCGGCCGCACTACCCGCAACGATTCCCAGGGCCGCGGCCCAGAGTCTCCAGGCACCGCTGGCCCGGAGCGTGATCGCGGCTATCACCGCCAGGGTCAGGCCTGCCGTGACCGGGGCGGCCGAGGGATCGGCGTCGGCCGGCACGTCATTGAGCTTGCGAAAGATGATCGGCGCGAGCGTGACCGGAATCAGCATCAGCACGGTTCCCGCCACGGTTGGCGTGAAGATCTTCCGAAACAGCGAGAGCTTCGCCGCGAGAATGAACTGACACAAGGACGAGACGATGATCAGGTTCGCCATCAGCCCCCCGCCACCCCGTTCGAGTGCCGTGACACAGATGGCGAGGAAGGCGCTGCTGCTGCCCATGAGCAGGAGGTAGCCGGAGCCGATGCGACCGATACGAGCGGACTGGATCACCGTGGTCACCCCGCTGACCACGAGCGCGGCAAACAAGACCCATGACAGATAGGCCTCATCGCCTCCGACGGCTCCAACCAGGATCGCCGGCGTCAGCACGATGCTGGCGACCGTCAGCGTGGCGTACTGCAACCCGAGCCCTATGGAGAGCAATGGCGGGGGCGTCTCGTCCGGCTCGTAACGGACGTCTTGGGTAAGATTCCTGGTATTGGATTGCATCGTTCTCTTCTCGTCAATGCCCGGCCGCAACTCCCGCTAGTCGGCGATCCTCAGGGCTCCTTCGCCAACTTTGGGCGCTACGCAAAAGCAGCCTGCCCCGTCTCATCCGGCGGCGGACTCCTGTGCGGCGACTGGGGACTGCAGCGCGATGAAAGGAAGGGGCTTGATCGGGTCTCGACTCACTCGGACAGGCCGTCAGTGTAGCCCAACCGAACCCTCGCCGACCATCATGCGGCCGATGCCGGACCTGCGAGGGTTGTGTGCGAAAATACGTGTACACGTGGCCAGGAGATGGTACAGTCCCGTCCATGCTTCCGAATCGAACGTTCGGTGTCCCGGGCCACCCCTTCCGATGGATGAGATCCGCATTCGCCGTTTTCCACACGGCGGAACGGGCAGGCGGCTTCATGCGACCAGCAGCCGGACGCATGAAGCACCTGTGTTCAGGAGGTGGAGATGCCCAAAATCTCGCTAGCCACGGTCGCACGCGCCCTTGACTCGATGCTGGACGGCCAGATGACGGCCCAGGCACGCATCGCCGCGCATCTTGTGGCTGTGGCCGAAGCGAGCGGACATGACGCGTCACAAGTGATCGAGGCTCTTGAAGCCATCGCTTCGACCACGGTGCTCGACGAGTTCTGGATCACCGACGAGCAGGGCGTGGCCTATCTCACCAACGTCCGGGACGCAACCGGCACACTGATGCCCTTCCGGTTCAATCCCAATCCTGCGGTGCAGCCGCAGGCCTCGAAGTTCTACGCCCTGCTTGGGTCCCCCATCGAGAGCGACCACGTCATCACGCAATCGGCGCAGGTGCGGGAGATCGATCAGGAAATCTACAAGTATGTCGGCGTCAACGGCGTCGACCGCAAGCGAATCGTGCAAGTGGGCAATGCGCTTGCCTTCGAGGAGCACGATCTCCAGAGCGGCTCCTATACCTCGCCGGTCATGACCGCGGTGATGGCAGCCTTCGGAGAGCCGGATCTGCTGGATTTCGCCTTTACCGACCAACTGGACGAGATCAGAGTCGTGTTCGAGGAGATTCTCGGCAAGCAGATCATTGTGCAGGCCCGGCTCGTGGAGCACTTCGTCACGGGGGCCGAGGAAGCCAGGTGGCCGATGGAGGAAATCAACGGCCGGCTGCTGCGCATCGTGAACTCCAGCCCCCTCGACGAGATACATGTCGTGTCGATGCCTGGCGATACGGTCTACAGCAGTCTGCGATCACCCCTCGCCGGCGAGACCCCGGCCGGGCTGCCAGGAGCCGACGAGCTGAGTTCTCTTCAGGATGGAACGAACAAGGTCGTGGATCAACCAACCGCGCCACGCGCCTCAGACGGCGCCTTGTACAAGTACGTCACGGTCGCGTTTGCCAACACACCGCGGTTCGTGCATTTAAGCCTTCCGATCGACGACGGTACACTGCTGTCTCCCCGGTACAACCCCGCATCGACGGGTGGTTAGGGTGCCGAGGCCAGGGGCGGCGTGAACGGCTCGAGCCACGGACGATAGGGTTCAGGTCAGTTTTTCCTCCGCCCGCGTGCGAATCATACAAGCGGGAAACCGCCGGACTGGTGTCAACGCCACTTGATCAGGAGGATGTTTCACATCAGAGGGGTTCGTCGCCCGTCGCTACGTCCTCTTTTTTGTCATCGGAAACCCCCGTAAGCGTCATCTGGGCTCCGGACTTGATGAGACTGCCCTCACCGGGTCCCTGGAAGAACATGTACCCTTGGCGGTCACTCCATGCGAATGGCCCCCCCAGGATCTTGCCGGCCTTGAGTGTCTCGTCACGGACTCTGTTGATCAGTTTCATGTAGCGCGGATCGGTTCGCTCCCATCCGGTGAAGCTGCCGATGTCACCGCTGGCCGCAAAAACGACGTCAATGCCCGGCACTGCGGCGATCTTGTCAACGATGGCGACACCGTCCGGGGACTCGATCATGACCACGATCATGATGTTCTCGTTGGCGGTTTTACGGTAATCGCGGCCCCACAATCGACCGTACTGGCCGCCACCCTGGCTGCGGCGTCCGACGGGCGGGAACTTGGCGTACTTGACGGCATCCTGGGCTTCCTCGACGGTGTGCACCATCGGCACCACGATGCCCAAGGCGCCAATGTCGGTTGCTTTCTGGATGTCGCCTTCGGTGGCGTTCGGGATACGGATGAATGGAATCGCCGGGGCGTCCTTGCAAGCCCAGATCATCTTGGCTACGTCGTCGTACATCAACGGGCTATGCTGCATCTCGATCCAGAGAAAATCGAAACCCGACTCCGCCATGGCGCAATAGATATTGGGGTCGGACGTAGAGACGGTTCCGCCGACGACCTGCTTGCCATCGAGCAGTTTCTGTTTCACGGTGTTGTACATCCTGACCTTGGAGCCGCTGTCGCCATTCTGGGCGCCGGCCGTCAGCGGCGACAGCAAACATGCGGTTGCACAGAATGCGGCGGTCAGGATAACTTGCTTTGCGGTCATGAAGACTCTCCTTTTAAGGCGGCGGATTCCGGTTTCTGCGGTTTGCCGTTTCGGACTGCCCGCGAACCGAGTTTACGACTCCCAAGCCTGGGATGCAACGGGCCGAAGGAGCCGGCCATTACTTGCAAAGCGTCGCTCGGGAGTCCTCGGACACGATGGGCTGTTCGTTCTCTATCGTGAAGTTAGTTTTATTTTGCTCTTTTCGCCCGCAAGCGCCGAGTTCAGAAAAACAATGAGCGGCTCGATGGCCCGGAAGCGCTCGACCAGTTCCTGGAAAAGCTTCGGGGTTTCGGCGATGGCCGGGTCCAGATGGTCGGCCGCCAGGAACTGCTTGTAGACCAGCAGATCGGCTGCCGGGTGATCGGGAGCGAAGCCCTTGGGAGTGCGCTTGAGACGTTCGCCGGTGATCTGGCCGAAAAAATGTCGGAACCTCCTTTCCTTGCAGATCGCTCGGAGCGCTTCGTGGCCGGCGGCGATGCGCTGACGAATGGCCACCAGTTCCCGGCTTCCGGGCCTGTAGATACCACCGCCCACGAGCAACTCATCGGGCGAAACGTGGAAGTACAGCCCGGCCGCGGCATGCTTTTCGAGTCCTCGGGCGCTGAAGACAGCGGCCACGTGCGTCTTGTAGGGGCTCTTGTCTTTACTGAAACGCACGTCGCGGTAGATGCGATAGATGGCTTTGTCGGGAGCCGTGACGAGATCGGTTCCGAAGTCACGGAGCTCTTCTCCCAGCGCCAGCACCAACTCGACCAACGGCGCTTTGACCTTCTCCTCATAGATGGGCTTTCGAGGCTGGAACCACTCGCGCTTATTGTTGGCTTTCAGGTCGCGAAGGAATGGGAGTGTTTCGGGTGGAAAGCCGGGGAAGTAGGGCGGCATGGCGTCTCCTCGTCGAGGGGGTCAGCCTGCATGTCTCACCACGTGGCGAGCAATGCAAGCTATTGGATCAGCTTATAGCAGTCGGGTCCATCTGCTCTACGATGGATACAGGATGAGAAGACTGCCTTCATGACACACCCTGTCTCTTTGGATTCCGTCGCGTCGTCGCTTGCGAAGGTCGAGAAGCTGAGTGTGCGGAACGATGTGGAACTGCGAGGGTACACCCGTTTCGGGATCGGCGGCCACGCTGATCTCTTCGCGGAAACGGCCGAACCGGAAGCTTTTGCGGAGACCGTTCGCATTTGCAGGACCCACAAGGTGCCCTACTGCATTCTCGGGGACGGCACGAACGTCATCGTCGCGGATGCGGGCTATCGAGGCCTTGTGCTGCGGTTCACGGCGAAGTCCATCAAGCAGCAAGGGATGCAGCTTCAAGCCGATGCGGGCGCAACGCTCGAATCCCTGGTGGATGCGGCGATCACCGCAGGACTCCGGGGCCTGGAGACCCTGGCCCGCATTCCCGGTTCGGTCGGCGCCGCCATCTACGGCAATGCCGGCGCGTATGGACATTCCATTTCAGAGAGTATCGAGTGGGTTCGCTTTTATGACGGCGAGGAGGTTCGGGAACTGGATAACAAGGGATGCTCGTTCGAATATCGGGGAAGCGTCTTCAAGAGGAACAAGGACTGGATGATCTTCTGTTGCAGCCTGCTGCTGGAGCCGTCCGATCGAGCGGAGCTTCGGAGCCGCGCGGACAAGATCATGGCGATTCGCGACGAGAAGTTTCCGCCCACGATGCGTTGCGCGGGAAGCATTTTCAAGAATCTCTACCTCAAAGACTTGCCACCGTCCGCAGCGGCCGAGGTTCCCGAGCGAGCCGTCCGCGAGGGCAAGGTGGCTTCGGCCTATTTTCTCGACCAAGTCGGGGCAAAAGGGATGCGGCGCGGAGGGATTGCCGTCGCCGACTACCACGCCAATCTCATCTACAACGCCGGTGGAGGCACCGCCGCCGAGCTGCGTTCGTTGATCGACGATCTCAAGCAGCGAATCGCCGATCGCTACGGATTCGCGGTCGAAGAAGAGGTCCAGTACGTAGGAGAGTTCTGAGGCCAGCCTGCCTTTCTCACCTCCCGACGGTCGAAGCACACGATAAAAGGCCGTGATTCGTGTTTCGTGACTCGTGATTCGTGAAAACCATTGGCGTGGCTTGGTTCGCTCCAGAAAGAAATGTCTGACTGCCAGTGAACCGTAAAGGCCGTGTTTCGTGATCCGAGGGGTTAACCTGCCATTCTCACCACCCGACGGTCGAAGCACACGATACGACCGCCATGACTTCGCTTTTCCTTCGCAACGCTTGCTTGCCGTGCTCAACGTACTGTTCAAGTACGCCTGCGCGCGCCTTTTTCCTCCGCCCGGCTCGCGCCTCGTGCTGACGGCCTTCTCGGGCACTTCGCCTCGCCGCGTGGTGAAGAAATGCAGGCTAGTCCCGCCCCCGCCCCGCTACGCGGTGCGGATCATTCAGAC
>JAPPLB010000051.1 GCA_028819575.1 Bryobacterales bacterium
TGACGGCCCTCTCACGCACTTCGCCTCGCCACGTGGTGAGAAATGCAGGCTAGCCCTCGACGTGCCCATGCCGACCGCCCGCTACACTTGAAACAGAGATCCAGCCTGCCCCCTGATGTCCCTCCTTCGGCTCGAGAGCGTCACGAAACACTACCGGTCGGACAACCAGGACATCGTGGCCCTCGACAACGTCTCGCTTGCGGTCGAGGCCGGTGAGTTCATCTCCGTCGTCGGGCGCAGCGGCTGCGGCAAATCCACTCTTCTGAATCTTTCGGGAGCGATGGATTTCCCGACCAGCGGCGCCGTTCATATCAACGGCGTCAGCACGAGCGGCCTCGCCGATACGCAGCTCACCGAGATCCGCCGCCGCCAAGTCGGATTCGTCTTCCAGTTCTTCCAGCTTTTGCCGACGCTCTCGGCCATCGAGAACGTCGAGTTGCCGCTGCTGCTCTGCGGGCAAACATCCAACCGCCGACAAGCTCTGGAAAAGCTGCGCTGGGTCGAAATGGGCGAACTTGCCGATCGCCTACCGCATCAAATATCCGGAGGCCAGATGCAGCGTGTCGCCATCGCCCGCGCACTCGTTCACTCTCCGAAACTTCTGCTGGCCGATGAGCCGATCGGCAATCTCGATTCGGCGAGCGCGGACATCGTGATCAAGCTGCTGCGGCGTACCGCCGACGAATGGGGGACGGCGGTGGTGATGGCGACACACAGCCTGGAAGCCGCCGGCGTCACCGACCGCATCGTCCAGCTTCGAGACGGACGCGTCGAGGAGATCCGCCCGGCTTGACCTCCGCTTCGGTATTGTTCGTCCGGCTGATCGTGCGGCCGCTGGGCCGCGAGCCGGTTCGCACCGCGCTCACGATCTTTGCCGTCGCGCTGGGCGTGGCGGTCGTCGTCGCCATCCATCTGGCGGGCAGCGCCGCGACCGGCTCGTTCCAGTCATCTCTGGAAACCCTCACCGGAGACGCCGATTACGAAATCAGCGCGGTCGGCGGACTTGACGAGGGACTTCTTGCTGGATTGCAGGCGCTGCCGCATCCTCTTCAGTTCTTTCCGCGCATCGAGGGCTACGCATGGCTAGCCCCCGACCGCGTCAGCGTGCCGGTATTCGGATTCGACCTGATCGGCGACCGGTCGCTGGATGGCATCGCTCGGACGGAGGATTTCGACCTCGAGCAACTCACGGCCGATGACAGCGTCTGGGCCGGCAGCGCCCTGGTTCCCGAAATCGGACGGAAACTGCGCTTGACCATGAACGACCAGACCCGCGAGTTCCCGGTGCACGGCATCCTCGACGTGTCCGCGGAAAACGGCGCCTCGCGCTCGAACATCGTCGTGATGGACATCGGCGCCGCCCAGAGAGCGTTCGGGAAAGAGGGTCGACTGGACCGGATTGAAGTCTTCGTTCTTCAGCATGATGATCGTGACTGGGAATCGATCATCACAGCCGCGTTGCCCGAGGGCGTCACGCTCAGCCGCCAAGGGTCGCGCAGCGATGAGAACCGCAAGATGCTCAGCGCCTTTCGCTGGAATGTGCGCGTGCTCAGCTACATCTCGCTCATCGTCGGCGCGTTTCTGATCTACAACACGATCGCGATCTCCGTCGTCCGGAGGCGCAACGAAATCGGCGTCATGCGTGCCCTCGGGGCGGGCCGCAACGCCGTGACAATGGCCTTTCTGGGAGAGGCCGGCTGCCTCGGCGCCGTGGGAACAGCGATCGGCATTGTGCTTGGTTGGCTGATGGCCGACGGCGCCGTTGACATGATGGCCGCGACCGTGCGGTCGCTTTATGTGAGCAGCACCCCTGGCGAAATTCTCTTCACACCCGGATCTCTGCTCGTGGCCGTTGCTTCGGGCGTCGGCGTGTCGTTGTTGGCCGCGCTCGCTCCCGCGCGGGAAGCGGCCAGCGTCGCTCCTTCCGAAGCGATGGCGCGAGGACGGCATGAGACCGCAGCCCGCATCCGCATCGGCCGCTACCTTGCCTATGCAAGCCTGCTTGCAGCGGGGTCATGGGGGGCCGCCCTACTCGATCCCGTCGGTGGAATGCCCCTTTTCGGCTACCTCTCCGCCGTGCTGATTATCGCGGCGACCGCCCTGGCAACGCCGGCCATGGTGAACGCCCTGACGCGGCTGCTTTCGCCATTGCTGCGGGCCATCTTCGGCGCGCAAGGCATCCTGGCGCCACGCAGCCTGTCCGCATCGCCGGCTCGGACTTCGGTGCTCGTAACCGCTCTCGCCACTGCGGTCGCCATGCTCGTCAGCGTGAGCATCATGGTCGGCAGCTATCGCGACACGGTCATCGTATGGCTCGACGAACGCCTTCGCGCCGACTTCTACGTCCGAACCGCCGGCCAACGGGAAGCCCGCCAATATCCGACAATGGACCCGGCCGTCGCCGACCGCATCGAGGCCCTGCCGCAGGTCGAGGCCGTAGACCGCTTCCGGGCCTACGAGATCCGCTATGAAGGCCGGCCCTCGATCATCGGCTCGGGACAAAGCGAAGTCCTCATTCGTCACGGCAGGCTGGGCTTCCTGGACGGCTCTTCGAGCAAGGACGTGCTGACGGCGCTCGGCAGCGGCGACCGCGCCATCATCACCGAAACCTTTTCCAACCGCCACGGACTCGGGGTCGGCGACACTCTGCGTCTTCCGATCGGCGGCAGAATGGTGGATCTCGAGATTGTGGGGGTCTACTACGACTACTCGAATGAAGGCGGCGCTGTCATTGTCGACCGCAAGACGATCCTCAAGTACCTCCCCGACCCCTCCCCCAGCAATCTTGCCATCTATCTTGCCGAGGGCGTCGACTCCGAGAGCGCCCGCCCGGCCATCGAGCAAGCGGCGGGGAGCCATAGCGTCACGGTCGCCGACCATCGAACCCTCCGCACACGCGCCTTGGAGGTCTTCGACCGCACCTTTGCGATCACCTACGCCCTGGAAGTGATCGCCATCGTCGTAGCCATACTTGGCATGGCCGGCGCGCTCGTGGCGCTCGTGATCGATCGCCGAGGCGAGATCGGCGTCCTGCGCTTCCTCGGGGCCTCTCAAGGACAGGTCCGGGGATTGGTCCTTTTCGAGTCGGGATTGATCGGGTTGTATTCCAACGCCATCGGACTTCTGCTCGGCTCGCTGCTCTCGCTGGTCCTGATCTTCGTCGTGAACAAGCAATCCTTTGGCTGGACGATCCAATTCCATTGGCCCGCGGCGATGCTGCTCGGCGCACTCACCTTCATCTACGGTGCTGCCTTGATTGCCGGCATCTATCCGGCCCGCGTGGCGGCGCGATTGAATCCGATCGAGGTCGTCCACGAAGAATGAAACGGGCTTTCTGCATCGTGATGATGGCGGCGACGGCCGCACTGGGCTTCGACGCCGCGCGTCCCGGCTACGACTACCAATTCCCGCGCGACCACTTCAGCCATCCCAACTTCGAGACGGAGTGGTGGTACTACACCGGCAATCTGCACACCCGGCAAGGCCGCCGATTCGGCTTCGAGCTGACTTTCTTCCGATATGCCGTTCGCGAAGAGTCCGCAGGCGACTCGCCCTGGAACATCCGCGACCTCTACCTCGCGCATCTCACGTTGAGCGATATCGAAAGCCAACGCTTCCACAAAACGGATCGCCTGAATCGCGCAGGACCGGGCCTGGCAGGCGTCGATGCCGAAAAAGCCCTCATCTGGAACGGCAACTGGCGGGTTCAATGGCTCGAACCCGCCATGCCCAAAGGCACCCAGCGCCTGACGGCCTACGCCGACGAGTTCTCACTCGAACTCGACCTGAGCCCGCTCAAGCCGCCCGTCATTCACGGCGCCGATGGCATCAGTCAAAAGGCGGCCGGGGAAGGGAAGGCCTCGCACTACATCTCGTTCACGCGGCTCGCCGCCAGCGGTTCGCTCGTGCTGCGGAGCGAAACCTTCGACGTCAAGGGGCTCGCCTGGATGGACCACGAGTTCTCCACCGACAGTCTCGGGGCCGAGCAAATCGGTTGGGATTGGATGAGCATTCAACTCGACGACGATTCGGAGCTCATGCTCTACCGCATGAGGAGGTCCGACGGCACAGCCGACCCACATTCCTCGGGAACCTACATCGACGCCGACGGCCGCGCCCGGCACCTTGCCTGGAGCGAAATCCAGATGACGCCCGGCGCGGGTTCGGATTGGAAGAGCCCCACAACCGGCGGGGTCTATCCCCTCACCTGGAAAGTCGAGATCCCCGGCCTCGATCTCGATCTCACCGGCGCTACCGACCTTGACGATCAGGAAGTTGTCAGCGAGCGGCGTGTCGGCCCCAGCTACTGGGAAGGAGCGATGAACTTCTCAGGGCAAAAGGCAGGGAAGCCCATCACCGGCGCCGGCTATCTGGAGATGACCGGATACGACAAACCGCTGGAACTGGGGCCTGAAGAATAGCCTGCATTCAGGTCGGCTGCCTGCTTTCTAGCGAGGCAGGATCATCCCGCCTTGCCGCTCCTCATCCGTCGCCTCCGGCGGATAGAGCGTCGACCAATTCTGGAGGTATTTGTATCCCGTCCCGGTGTTGTAGATCACGACTTCGTCGCTCTTCTTCAAGAAGCCGCTCTCGAGGAGCTGATCCAGAGCCGCGATGCAGGCCGCTCCTTCCGGAGCCACGAAGAGGCCCTCGGCTTCGGCCAGCCAGACGCCGGCTTCAAGGAGGTCCTTGTCGGAGACCGCAATACAGGCGCCGCCACTTTCTCGGACCGCTTTCAAAACGAGGAAGTCCCCGAGCGCCTTCGGAACCCGCAAGCCGCTCGCCAGTGTGGCAGCGTTTTCCCAGAACTGCGAGTCTTCACGGCCCTCTTCAAAGGCCTTCACGATCGGAGCACACCCCGCCGCCTGCACGCAGATCATCTTGGGCCTCTTCGAGTCGATCCAGCCCAGTTGCTCCAACTCGTCGAAAGCCTTCCACATCCCGATCATCCCGACGCCGCCGCCGGTGGGATAGAAAACGGCATCGGGCATTCTCCAGCCCAACTGCTCGGCGAGTTCAAGCCCCATCGTCTTCTTGCCTTCAATGCGGTAAGGCTCCTTCAAGGTCGATACGTCGTACCACCCCTCGGCATCCTTGCGCTCGGCAACGATCCTTCCGCAGTCGCTGATCAGCCCGTCCACGAGCGTGGTATTCGCACCCGCCATCTTGCACTCGACATAGTTCGCCTCGGGCACGTCGCGAGGCATGAATACATTCACTTCCATGCAGGCAGCGGCGCCGTAGGCGGCCATGGCTCCGCCGGCGTTTCCCGCCGAGGGTGCGGCAAGTTTCGTCACGCCCAGCTCTTTCGCCATCGACACAGCGCACGACATCCCCCGAGCCTTGAACGTCCCTGTCGGGTTCTGTCCCTCGTCCTTGACCCAGAGCTTGTCGACGCCAAGTCGATCACCGAGCCGGGGAGTCGGAATCAGCGGTGTCCACCCTTCACCGAGCGACACAATGTTGGCGGGGTCCGCAACCGGCAGGAGCGGCCCATAACGCCACATCGAGCTCACGCCCGCGGCGATGGATTCGATCGTCAGCGCCGACCGAGCCTTCGCCAGGTCGTAATGAACCAGCATCGGCGCCCCGCTCGGCGACAGGTTATGGAGCATTCCGGCGGTGAATCGCTCACCGGTCTTGCTGCACGACAGGTGCGAAATGAACGTCATACTATTGGTATATCGTGGTTGCAGCCACCCGAAGAAAGTCAAGCCGAATGCTGCCGGTAATGTTAATGCGCCCTGTTATTGCGGCTCTGCTGCTTGCCGGGTCGGGTATCGCCGGCGAATTCGCCGTGCTGACGACGGGTTACCGCATCGAAGCAGAACGTCATGAGGTCGAAGGCGATCAGATTACGCTTTTCACCAGGGGAGGCGGAACGATGCGGATTCCCCTTGAAGCGGTCGCCCGTTTCGAGCCGGACGACCGGATTCCCGAAGCCACGAAACCTGACCAGAAATCCGGGAAGGAAGAGACGCTCGGTGAAATCGTGGCTCGGTTCTCCGCGGAATCGGGCCTGCCCGAGGCCCTGGTGCACAGCGTGATCGCCGCCGAATCCGCCTACGATGCCGATGCGGTGTCATCCAAGGGAGCCGTCGGGCTGATGCAACTGATGCCCGGGACCGCTCGGGACCTTCAGGTTTCCGACCGGCGTGACCCCGGTGAAAACGTTCGCGGCGGCACGATGTATCTGCGTCAACTTCTCGACCGCTACCGCGAGTCCCCCGAATCCCTTCTGCTCGCGCTCGCTGCGTACAACGCAGGGCCGGCCCGGGTCGATAACTACAACGGCCTCCCCCCCTTCAACGAGACGCGCCTGTTCGTCCGCCGTGTGATTGACCGCTTCCTGGCGCTGAGCGACGACAACTGACAATCAACTCACCGGGCGCACTGAGCCTCTTCACTCCACCTCAAAGACACCAGGCGGCGCCAACTGCGCGACGAGCGGCTTTTCGTGCTCCGGATTGATGCGGTGCACCGAGTCGGTCATCCAACAGTTCTCGTAGGGTGCCTGCTTCTGCTTCGAAAGTACCCACAGAAAGATCGCTCGATTTCCCTCGGCATCGATCAAGGTCACCCGCTGCTGCGCTTCGTCGCCCGACCTCTCGATCGGCCCCGCCTCATAGCGTTCGAAGTCGAGCATGGTTTTGTAGAGCGGGTTTTTCAACATCTGGATGAATCGCGGCAGCGGCCCGGTCATCCTTCGATTGGCAGGCGACGCGAAGTTGAACGTGATGGCGATTCCCCCGTCATCGGGCATTTTGCCGTTATTCCGCAAAGCCTTGATCTGGATGGCGATGACCTGGCCTGGTGTCAGCTTGGGGTTGGGCTCGGTCGCGTCCGGCGCAGAAACCGTCTGCGCCGAAACCGCTGCCGTGAAGAGCGCCGCGATCAAGATCAGCTTGGGAATTGACTGCCGCATCCCGCTCCTCCGGATGTTGATTGCCCGAAATGCTTGCTTGGAAGCCGCAAAACTGTCCTAACGACCCTCTTCCTGAGCGGCCTGCAACTTCGTCAAACCGTCCCCCGTGGGCACATTGATGAAGATTAGTCCCAACATCCCCTCACCCGTATTGAGAACCTCGTGCTCCGCGTTCGGGGGAATATACAGCACATCACCGCCGGCCACGCCGTGCTCCTCCTCGCCCACGGTAGCCGTGCCCGTACCCGTCGTGACGATGACCAGTTCTTCCGCGTCCGGGTGCACATGCAGTTCGTGGACGTGCCGCCCTCCGGGAGGGATCAACACGTGATGCACGAACTGAATCGTTTGCAGGCAGGTGCGTTCCTCCGACGCCTCCGTCTCGAAGAGGCGACGCACTGGCGGCGGCGTATCCGACCGCTGCCGCCACTTCCCATCCTTGCCTTGCACAAGATAGTCGACTACGCGATGCGGGTTGTTATAGAGCAAGCTTTGCACAACCCCATAGGATTGCGATTTCCAGTTCGCTATCGGCACAGTTAAGATTCCACTCCTAATAAAAACTAAACATTCCGCTCCCCGGGCCCACAGACGAGCCCGAGCGGTCGCTGAGTATGCGGCTAGCGCGGCCCTCTCCCTCCCGGCCGCACCTCCAAATCGAGCCGCACCATGGTGTCCGATTCCGAAGGGGCCAGCACCGAGTTCGGCCAGAAACGGCGGGCCAATATCCGTGAGCCGGCCACGATCCCGCCTCCCACGGTCATCAACAGCGCCAGCAGGGCGCAGAAGATTACGATGTCGATGATCAGCGTCGCAAGGTCTTCATGACGCCCTACCGTACGATGGGTGACCGTGATCTCGGCCACATACCGCACGCGTGACAACAGTCGCTCGGCTGCATCGGCGGTCGGTGGCGACAATACAGCCGCCAACAGCGGCCCGCTGCGCTTCACCAATACATCCGGCAGCGCCTCAAACTCTTCCAACTGCCCCCGTGCGATTTGAGGAGATGGGTAATAGAAAAGAATCATCCGCAATTCGCCTGCCGCCGATTCGTACCGGACAAATTGCGCCTCGGTTCCGTAACGAAACGCCGCAACCGAAGGCGGCACTTCCGGTGCGACCGACGTCAGCGACTCAGGCCCCAGGACATAACGGCCCGAGAACGGAATCAGGTCTTGCTCAGGAACATACTTCAAGACCGGCGGCTCTGCTTGCAGAGCCACGCGCGGGAGAAAGCTCAGCATGGCCTCAATGTGTTCGCCAAAGGCCTCGTCGCCGATCATCCGCACCGCGAAATTGCCGAAGTGAATGACCGTTGTGCGGCCTTTCTGAACTGCGCGTTCGCCGTAGGGCACGAAGTCCCCGCCGGCGGGGCGGATCCATTGGTAGGCCGCGAGGCTGCCCGTGGCGTCCTGGAAGCGATAGGCTTCGACTTCGAGCCGCCGGCCATCCGGCGTTCGATAGGTCCCGCTCTGCCCCTCTTCGAAACCGAACTCGTCAAACAAGTCCGGCTGCTCGGGAGAGATCGGGTCCGCCTCTTCACGCAGGAAATCGCCCAAGGCGTCGGGCACCAAGTCCACCGCAAATGCCTGGGAGGCAACGAGAGTCAGCCCCACGATGGCGCGCGCGAGCAGGCGATTCACAGAACTAGAGATACCGTACACAGATATTTAGTTTCCTCAGCAGCCCGAACCAAAATACAACATCTCTCCGTGGTGAGGGTCGTCATTCATGGTGTCAGTGCGGCGCAGAAACTTACGAACGCGTTGCAGATAGGTAAAAGGCTGACATGTCACCAGAGCACGCGATTACTACGGGCAGTCAGGCGGCCCTGCCGCAGCACTTCTTGTGTTTCTTGCCGCTTCCGCAAGGGCAAGGGGCGTTGCGGCCCACTTTCTTACCCCGAATAACCTGCTTCACCGCCGCCTGCCGGTCCCCGGCTCCAGCCATACGCGCGTGCGCCAGCTCCTTCTCCTTCTTGCGCCGCACGTCGCGTGTGAAGTCCTCGATCGTACCGACGTCCCGGCTCGGACTTGAAGCACGCGCCTCTTCCTTGATTTCCAACACTCCCACGGGCGCCGCATCACGCCGAGCCCTTTCAGGAGCGCTCGCTGCTGGCTGCAGGTGGAACATGAATCGAAGAGTCTCTTCCTCGAACCGCGCCATCATGTCCTGAAAGAGTTGGAACGACTCTTTCTTGTACTCGACCAATGGATCTCTCTGGCCATAGCTGCGCAGGGTGATGCCTTCCTTGAGGTGGTCCATCGACAACAGATGGTCTTTCCACTGAGCGTCAAGCAGTTGCAGCATGATCATGCGCTCGGAGTAACGGAGTCTCTCGGCGCCCATCAACTGCTCTTTCTCCTCATACTGCTTGCTCAGCGTCTCGGTGATTTCGTCGGCGGTGGCCTGGCGGTCAAGCCCGTTCAGGTCGAGGTTGTCGATATTGACACCGAAACCGTTGGCGATGTCCGTCCGCAGTCCTGTCATGTCCCATGTATCGGGATGCGTTCTTTCGGGACAACGTGACTCTACGGCGTCACCCGCCAAGTCGCCGATCAACCCCATGATGTGGTCCCGCTGATCTTTGCCCGCCAACAGCTTGCGGCGCATGCCGTAGACGGCTTCGCGCTGCTTGTTCATCACGTCATCGTATTCGAGGAGATGTTTGCGGGCTCCGAAGTGCTGGGCCTCGACGGCCTTCTGCGCTGCCTCGATGCGCTTGGTGATCAGCTTCGACTCGATCGGCACATCTTCTTCCATGCCGAGCTTCAGCATCAGGTTCTGGACCTTCTCGCCCCCGAAGATCCTCAAGAGATCATCCTGTAATGAGAGGTAGAACCGCGAAGCCCCGGGGTCTCCTTGCCGTCCGGCGCGGCCTCGAAGCTGGTTGTCAATCCGCCGCGACTCGTGACGCTCCGTGCCGAGGATGAACAGGCCGCCCAGTTGGACCACCTCGTCATGCTCCTTGTCGGTGATCTCCTTCTGATTGGCGACAGCCGCTTTCCATTCTTCCGCGGACAACTGATCGCGATTTCGTCCCTGTTTTCGCAGCGACTCGATCGCCAGGTGCTCCGGGTTGCCGCCCAGTAGAATGTCCGTGCCGCGGCCGGCCATGTTTGTCGAGACCGTGACCGCGCCTTTTCGGCCTGCCTGGGCGACGATCACCGCCTCGCGCTCGTGCTGCTTGGCATTGAGCACTTCGTGCCTGATGCCCGTCTTCTTGAGGATGCGCGACAGATGCTCGGACTTCTCGATCGAGATCGTTCCCACCAAGACCGGCTGTCCCGATGCGGCCAGTTCCTTGATCTCCATCGCGGCGTTCCGGAATTTCTCTTCTTCGGTTCGGTAAACAATATCCGGATGCTCAACGCGAATCAGATCCCGATTCGTGGGTATCACATCAACATCGAGCTTGTAAATCTTTGAGAACTCGGGGGCTTCTGTGTCGGCTGTACCGGTCATTCCGGCCAGTTTTTTATACATTCGGAAGTAATTCTGGAAGGTAATCGTCGCCAGCGTCTGGTTCTCACGCTCGATCTTCACGCGCTCTTTTGCTTCCACGGCTTGATGCAGGCCGTCGCTCCAACGCCGGCCCGGCATCAGCCGCCCGGTGAACTCGTCGACGATCACCACCTGGCCGTCCTTGACGACGTAGTCCTTGTCGCGTTGGAAGATCGTATTCGCCTTGAGCGCCTGCTCGACACAGTGCTTCAGCTCATAATTCGCCAGATCGTTGATGTTGCCAATGCCCAGAGCTTTTTCAACCTTTGCCTCGCCCTGCTCGGTCAGGAAGGCGGTACGGTGCTTTTCCTCGATGATGTAGTCGCCCGTGTACGTGCGATCGCGCGGCTCCTCTCCCTGGATCACCTCGCCTCGCTCCAGTTTCGGGATGGAGCGATTCACTTTGTAGTATTTGTCCGTCGATTCCTCGCTCGGGCCTGAAATGATCAGTGGAGTTCGCGCCTCGTCGATCAGGATCGAGTCCACCTCGTCGACAATCGCGAAGTTATGCTCCCGCTGGACGCAGTCCGCGAGATCAAACTTCATGTTGTCGCGCAAGTAGTCGAATCCAAACTCGTTGTTTGTGCCGTAGGTGATGTCTGCGCTGTAGCTCTTGCGCCGCTCCTGCTCAGTCAGATCATGGACGATCACGCCCACCTGCAAACCCAGGAAACCGTACAGCTTGCCCATCCACTCGGCGTCGCGCCGCGCCAGGTAGTCGTTCACGGTAACGACGTGCACGCCCTTGCCTTCCAGCGCGTTCAGGTAGGCCGGTAATGTCGCGACAAGGGTCTTGCCTTCACCGGTTTTCATCTCGGCGATTTTGCCTTCGTGCAGGACGACTCCGCCGATCAACTGAACGTCGAAGTGCCGCATCGCGAGCACGCGACGACCGACCTCGCGGCATACCGCGAACGCTTCGAACAGCAAGTCGTCGAGAGACTCCCCGTTCGAGATTCTTTCCTTGAATTCAGTGGTTTTAGCTCGTAGCTGGTCGTCGCTGAGGTTTTTTACCTCTTGCTCGCGATCATTGATCGCAACGACTATCGGACGAAGCCGCTTGAGTTCGCGCTCGTGCTTGGTGCCGAAGACCTTGGCAAGCAAATTGTCGAGCATGGTCTACAGAGAAAGGGCACTTGCCACGCTTTCATTGTACCGTTCACCTTCGGGCTCTCAACCTGACAACACGCCTGCCGTCTTCGAGAGCGTCTCTGTAAAGAGCGATAGCGCCACTGTGTTATCCATGTACCGTCTACGATCACGAACGCGGTCACAGCCAACCGCATATAATCACGAAAAGACGTTCTCCGCTGCCCCCTCCACAAGCAGATGAAGATCGATACGCTAGCCGTGCATGCGGGCGACCGCAAGAAGCTCGGCAACTACGTCCCGTCCACGACACCCGTATACGGGACCTCCAGCTTCTTTTATGAGCGCACGGAAGACCTCGACCGGGTCTTCAATGAAGAGATTGAGGGCCACGGTTACAGCCGTTATGGCAACCCCACCACGGCCGCTCTCGAGGAACTGCTGGCCCGGCTCGAAGGCGGCGACTTGGCGGTCGCCACGACGTCGGGCATGTCGGCCATTCACCTTGCTCTGATCTCCGCGATGACCGATCGTCGCCGGTCGGTGCTCTGCGCCAAGGTCATGTACGGCCAGAGCATTACTCTGCTGACGAACATACTCGGGCCGACTGGTGTTGACATCAGCTTCGCCGAACCTTGCGATCTCGACGAATTCGAGCAAGTGCTTGCAAAAGAGAAGCCGTCCTGTGTGCTACTTGAGCCGGTCTCGAATCCTCTGCTGCGCGTTGCGCCGATCGACAGAATCACAACTCTCGCTCACGAGCACGGGGCGTCGGTCATCGTTGACAACACCTTCGCAACGCCGGTGTTGCTCCGTCCCCTGGAACTCGGCGTCGACTTGGTTGTGCACAGCATGACGAAGTATCTGGCGGGCCACGGCGACCTCATGGGCGGCGCTCTCGTCGCATGCGAAGAGTGGCGTCAGCTCATCACCGTCTTGACGCGCACGCTCGGACCGAACATCGGCCCCTTCGAAGCCTATCTTGCCATGCGCGGCATCAAGACGCTTCCGTTGCGCATCGAGCGCCAATGTCAAAACGCTTGCCACATCGCTGCTTGGCTCAAAGCACACCCTCGCGTGAAGAGAGTCTACTTCCCCGGCGATCCGGAACACCCTGACATCGAGACGTCCCGGCGTCTTTTTCGGCGGGATCTCTTCGGCGGGATGGTCAGTTTCGAGATCAAAGACGCTGGACGGCAGGAGGTATTCGCTTTCATGGATGCCCTGCGGATGATCGTTCCCGCCACGACGCTCGGCGATGTCCATTCGCTCATGCTTTATCCGGCGATCAGCTCACATCGCGATCTCGCGCCGAAGCATCGTGAGCGCCTTGGCATACGCGACAATCTGGTTCGTCTCTCCGCTGGCATCGAAGCCGTAGAAGATATTGAAGCCGACCTCGATCAGGCGCTCAAACGATAGAACTCCAGACAGAAGGACTCCATGCCTGCCGGATGCGATGCTGAAAGAGTGCCCGAGAACGGTGCCGCACCCGTTGTGGCAAGCCGGACCACTCTCGCTCAGGTCGACGAAACCGCCTGCTCGCAACCGGGCCTTTCGCGCCGCCAGCTTCTCCGTGCCACCGCCGGATCGGCCGCGATGCTCCTTCCCACTCGCGGTCTTGCAAAAAAAAAGTCCCCCAAACCGGAGCTCAATGTTCTCTTCATCGCCGTCGACGACCTGCGCCCTTCTCTGGGCTGCTACGGGGACCCCGACATCCGCACTCCAAACATCGACGCCCTAGCAGCCAACGGTCTCACGTTCACGAGCGCCTACTGCCAACAGGCCGTTTGCAGCCCTTCGCGAACCTCGTTGCTCACCGGACTCCGACCCGACACAACCCGTGTCCACGACCTTCAAACCCATTTCCGCCGATTTATCCGGGACACCGTGACCATCCCCGAGCATTTCAAAGATCACGGCTATGTCACAGCGGGCTTCAGCAAGATTTTTCACAAGCCGGAACTTGACGACTTGCAATCCTGGAGCGTCCCCTCCTGGATTCCCGACCACCACGGATGGAATACGGGGGAAAGCCGCCGCTTCGTGCAAGCCAAGTGGGATGGCCTTCGCTCGAACAACTGGATTTCCAACGAGCGTTTCTATTACGAACCCTCGAAACGCAAGCCCGCCGTTGAAGGACAACGCGGCTGGGGAATGCGTAGCTGGGAAAGCCGCCGCGTGGCCGACAACCAACTTGCCGACGGTATGACCGCTGATGCGGTCGTCCACGCACTCGGCGAGTTGCGCCGCAAGCGGTTTTTCCTTGCAGCGGGTTTCTTGAAGCCTCACCTGCCGTTCGTCGCTCCCGAGAAGTACTTCGACCTCTATCCGAAGTCGCAGATCGACCTCGCTGCTTTCCGCGAACCTCCAGCCGGGGCTCCGCCGTACGCGCTTCACAACTCGAACGAGCTCCGCGGCTACATCAATATCCCTCAGGACGGACCGATCCCCGCCGATCAAGCCCGCGACCTGATCCGCGCTTACCGCGCTTCGGTCAGTTACGTGGATGCCCAGATCGGCCGGCTTCTGAAGGCCCTGGAAGACCTCCGCCTGCGAGACAACACGGTGGTCGTTCTATGGGGAGACCACGGTTATCACCTCGGCGACCACGGCATCTGGAACAAGCATACGAACCTGGAAGCCGCCACCCGTGCCCCGTTGATCGTCAGTGCACCGGGCCGGCTCGGGAAAAACAGGAAGACCTCGGGGCTTACCGAGCTGGTCGACATCTTTCCTGCACTCTGCGAACTCTGTGGTCTCGACAGGCCCGAAGCACTTGAGGGTTCGAGCTTCGTCCCGTTATTCGACGACCCGGACCGCCTTTGGAAACGTGCGGTCTTCAGCCAGTACCCACGTGAAATCCCCGGCGTCGGCGCAGGAATGGGTTATTCGATCCGCACCCGCCGCTATCGCTACACCGAGTGGCGTGCCCAGGACTTTCCCTACACCTCGGCCGAACTCTACGACTACGAAGCCGACCCCCTCGAAACCCGAAACATCGCCAACCGACCCGAGAATATCAGCCTCGTCAACGGTCTCCAAGGAATGCTCCGCGAAGGCTGGCGCTCTTCTCTTCCTCCTACGGAAGGCCCTGTCTGACGAGACGATAGGCGCGTGCACGCTACGTACGCATAAGGCGGCTCGGTATCGACGAGACCCGGGCCAGCTGCGTAACCTGCTTTTATCACCACGCGGCGGGGTGAAGTGCGTGAGAGGGCCGTCAGGACGAGGCGCGAGCCGGGCGGAGGAAAAAGGCGCGCGCAGGCGTACGTGACCGTACATCGAGCACGGCAAGCAAGCGCAACGAAGTCATGGCGGTCGTGTCGCGTGTTTCTACCTTCGGGTGGTGAGGAATGCAGGTTAGCCATCGCCAAAGCTCTTGCGGCCCTCTCTACAAGTGCGAACCCACTTCCCATAGGAAGGACTCATCCGTCTGAGTGGCCGGACGAATTGTGCAGGTCGTTGGCAGTGTCACTGGCTGCCGATGGCATGTGCGTGAAGTGAGCCCCGGTTACGTGCCGAACAACCCCTTTAAGACACGTGCCGGCCAACTCAGCACATACCCCAGTCGAAACGTCGGGGAACGGAAGATCCGATATAGCGCGTCGGCATGTTTCCGCTTCAGATTCTCGATCTCCTCGTGCAGCTCGCGGTTGATTGTCACCAGCTTCCCGATCTCTTCGTGCTGCTCGCGATGGAGCGCCTGCAGCCTGTCGATCTCCTTTTCGTGCTCGCCGATACGCCAGTGGCAACCTTCGATCACCAGCGAGAATTCCTTCTCCCTTTCGTAGAGAAACTTCATCTGCCGATCACGCCGCTGGACCGTTATCTTTAATTCGCCAGCATCCTCATTGCTCAACTTGTGTCCGGCGCGAAACTTGTCCGGCAGAGGTCGCGGCACATAGACCGTACTGTGGTCCGGCGCCGTCTGCTCTTTTGGACGTGATTTCGTATAGAAATACACCGCGATCGAGCGGCGCGAGAGATCCTTCCTGTTCTCCGGCAAGTCGATCTTAGGGAACCCGTGCCAGGAGACCTCCGATGTCTCGAAGAGAACGCAATGATTCGCCAACGGCAAGTACGACTTCACGCGATCCGGCTTGTCGCGTTCCCACGGATCTGAGTGAACCTGCAACGAACCGCCCCATTCCGCCCTCCATGCCTCATTCAGAAAAAGAATGAGGTTCAGCCGCCGATGCCAACGATTCGTCGGGTGAAAGTTGAAGTCCACATGCGGATCGAGTTCCTGCCCGTGCCGATTATCGTGGGTCCCGCCACCCACGTATTCCGGGTCATAGAGCAGATTTGGAATGCCCGTGATCCTGCTGATCAGACCCAGCATATCCGGCGATGCGAAAAGTTCATCAAGCTGCCGGTATGCCTCGCCAAGTGGGGCAAGATTCTCATGAACAGCCTTGCTGCCTACTTCACCGTACTCGTTGAGCGCCTTGCCATGGTCGAATGCCGGGAACTCGCGAATCAGCCGATCGAGGAAAGACGGTTCGACGAAGTTTTTGATAAGCACATGGGGAAACGGATCGGCCTTCCGAAACTGCTCAGCGAGCAGAGGAACACGCTGCTGAAGATCGCGGGCAAGAATCGAAGTCATTCCGGCCTCATGGTTTCGTGCAGCAACGACCAATGTCAAGAGGACCGCGGTTCGCTAGCCTGCATTTCTCACCGCGCGGCGAGGCGAAGTGCGTGAGAGGGCCGCCAGGACTAGGCGTAAGCCGGGAGGAGGGAAAAGGCGCGCGCAGGCGTACTTGAAAAGTACGTTGAGCACGGCAAGCAAGCGCAACGAAGTCCTGGCTGTCGTATCGTGTGCTTCGACCGTCGGGTGGTGAGAAATGCAGGCTAGACACGGCCCCGGTTCCTGGTCTCCTGCTTTCCGAGAGCAGCTTGGTCTCAACCGGTCTCCGACATCGGACTTTCGCGACGGATTCGCCCTCACGGAAGAGTTCCACTCGCCCGTCTTGGTCATACTACATATTGCAGTCCTTGCACGCTTTCTCGATCTGCTCCTGACCAGGAAGGAGCAAAAGGGAGCTCTGCAAAGCCCTATCACCCCAAACAGATGAACTGAGCATCCCCTTTGCCCGACACTCCCCATCCCTTCACGTTGAAGCCGCATCGGACGTTCGTCGGCCTCTCCGCGCCTCTCCTCGTTTCCCTCGTTGCCGAGCCCCTCACCGGTCTGGCAGACACCGCCTTTGTCGCCCGCCTGGACGCTGTCGCCTTGGCAGGACTCGGTGTAGGAGCAGCCCTGCTCTCGAGCATTTTCTGGATGTTCAACTTTCTGGGAATCGGAACCCAAACCGAAGTTGCCCGCAGCGAAGGTAGCGGGGATATCGAACACGCCCGGGTTGCGAATGTCCAAGCGCTCGGTTTGAGCGTCCTCATGGGCGCCGGTATTGGCGGGCTTGTTTGGCTGGTGGTCGATCCACTCGTGCTGCTCATGGGGGCTGATGGAAAAATCGCGACGGAGGCTCGCGATTACATCACGGTCCGGCTTCTCGGCGCTCCGGCCATTCTGCTGACGGTCGCCTCCTTCGGCACCCTCCGTGGACTGCAAGACATGCGATCCCCGATGTGGATTGCTTCCGGCCTCAACGTATTGAACATCGCCCTCGACCCGATTTTCATCTTCGGCTGGGGGCCCGTTCCCGCGATGGGTGTTGCCGGCGCCGCAGCCGCCAGTGTCATCAGCCAGTGGCTCGGTGCGGCTGCCGCAGTCACGGTCGCTATCATTCGGATCGGCATCCCGGCTCGCGCCCATCTCTCGCAACTCGGCAAGCTCTTGAAAATCGGCGAGGAGCTTTTTATCCGCACCGCGGCCCTAAACTTCTTCCTTTTGCTCACCACCCGAGCGGCAACCGAAATCGGCGCCGATGCCGGGTCCGCCCATCAAGCCATCCGTCAAGTGTGGGCCTTCACCGCATTGTTTCTGGATGCCTTTGCTATCGCGGGGCAGAGCTTGGTTGCGTATTTCCTCGGAGCCGATGAATTTCAACAGAGTCGCCGCGTAGCCACCGTCGTCTGCCAGTGGAGTCTCGGCTGTGGAGTGGTGCTGGCGATGGTCATGCTCGCCTCGACGGGCCCGGTTGCCCGAGCACTCATCCCGGCGAGTTCCTACGAAGTGTTTCTTGTTCCGTGGATCATCAGTGCGTTCTCGCAGCCTGTCAGTGCGCTCTCGTTCGGCACTGACGGTGTCCACTGGGGAACAGGCGACTTCCGCTATCTGAGAAACGCGGTTCTCGTCGCTACCCTAGTGGGCGTCATCGGGCTTCTCTGGATCGATGAGACTAACCGCGCGGCCCTGACGCACACCTGGATCGTCACGGCCGTTTGGAACTCCATCCGGGCCTCGTTTGGCATCATCCGGATTTGGCCGGGTGTTGGAGCAGCCCCGCTTGCTGCGCGATTAGGCTGCAAAAGGTGACCTCACTCATCTTCCACGTCGAAACTACCTCGCCTGAAAGGGATTGAAGTTCACGCCTTCGTCGAATACGTCGACGCCTTCCGCTCGTTTGAGCGTGTTCACTACGAGATACGTCAAGGGTGTCGCCGTCGCTTCATAGATGACCTTCGCGAAGTAGCCGGTGAAGATCAAATTGAGCATGGTTCCCAAGTCATACACTCCGACGAAGATCACGAAAATCACCACAATCGTATCCACGAACTGACCCACCACGGTTGACCCGATCGTCCGTGTCCATAGATGTTTGCCTTTCGTCAGGAGTTTCATCTTCGACATCACGAAGGCATTGGCGAACTCGCCGCACCAATAGGCCACAAGGCTCGCGATCAGCACGCGCGGCACGAATCCGAACACCTTCTCGAACGCGTCCTGGTTCTTCCATTCAGGGGCCGCCGGCAAGCTGGTCGTGATCAGGGCCATCACGGCTAACAGCGCCGCCGAGAAGAACCCGATCCAGATCGCCCGCCGAGAAGCGCCATAGCCGTACACCTCGACAAAGATGTCGCCGAAGATGTAGGTGATGGGGAACAGAATCTGTGCGCCGCTCAAAAGAAATGGACCAAGTGTCACCCCGCCGATCGTAAACGGCCCGATCGCACAAATCTTCTGCGCCACAAGGTTTGACACCAGCAGCACGACCACGAAAGCGTGCACCGCCAGGTCGTAGTACCGGAAGTTATGGATTTTTTCGTCCGGACTGCCAGAACCGCCCGGTTGATGCATCTCTTGAGCCATAAGCTCTACAGTCTAACGGCACGAGGTTACATGACCCAGGGATAAGAAACCCTTGGCGCGGACTTCGAGTTGTAGGTCAACTGATTTACTGGTCTTCCTTCCCATAGCGGTCCTGAAACTGATCCAATCGGTCGCGAGTCAGCTCGCCTCGATGCACAACCAATCGGTAGCGAAACTTCAACGACTCATCCGTGGGAATACGGGTTAAATGCCGTCCTGGATAAGCCGCGTTCTGCATGCTGCCGCTGGATCGCAGGATCCAGGACTGTGGAAAGCCGGGCGAGGAGGGGTGTGTCAGGACGGTGAGTCCACTGCCGGGTTTGGCGCCATAGGAGCCCGAGAAGTCCAGCCAGGGGCCGGCCCTGACGGATGTCACGCGTGGGGTGACGGGGCCGTTGTGTCCCAGGAAGCGAATGTCCTTCGGAAGGCGGATGCGTGTGGAGAATCCTCCATAACCTTTGACGTCCTCGGAGCCGCCGATGCGAACATCGTCTTCCAAAGCCGTCAGCTCGATCGTGAAGTCGATCTTGCGGATGTTGCCCTCTTGAGCGTGAGCACGGACTGTCGTGGTCTCCTCCACAAAGGGCTTCTGCTTACCTCTGTTGTCGAGCCAGCGGGGAGACTTCCAGTGCAGCTTGACCCACACTGCGGCCGACTCCTTTTCGCGAGGAAGGATCTCACTGTCCTGAACTTCCCAGATCGAGTCCTCGTTGATCCACTGATCGCCCACTCGTTTGCCGTTTACGACGACCTGATGCCAGGCCCAGAAGATTCCTCGGTGGTGTCGATGGTCCTCGGGGAAATCTTCCGTCAGTACGTTGCCGTCGAGGTCATACAAGGGATGGATGTAGTTCGACCGCTTGTACTTCCCGTTAAGCGATTTTGCCGTTAGCTGATAGAAGAAAACCTTGTCCGGGCCTTCTCGAAAGAGATAGCCTTCGTCCTCCCTCACGATCGCCATGGACCCGGCCGTAACTGTGTCCGCGGCTGCGGAGACGGCCGGCAACAAGAAGAGGGTTAGCAAGACTGTGGCGTTGAATCGTTGCATGGCAAAGGCTCCGTCTGCCGAGTATAACCCTGGGGGACGAGATGTGTTGGCGCATGCGACGTTGGCCTCCGTTGCAGAACGTGAGAGGATAGAGGCGATCTTCAAAGAATTCGAGACATGACCCCGCTGGCGCGTTACCGCTTGCCTCTCTTTCTGGCTGTCCCTTTGCTCTGTCTTGCCCAGGGGAAGCCGTCCTACGACATCTACCGAACAGCCGAGCCCATTATGATCGACGCCCGCCTCGATGAGGCAGCCTGGCAGGCGGCGGTCCCGGTGGGGGACTTCCACTTCAACTGGTGGAGCGGGGGAGAGAAGGAGCAGACCGTAGCCAAGATCCTCTGGGACGACGTGAATCTCTACATCGGCTACTACTGCCGCGACAAGAACATCGCCGCCAATGTCACACGGCGGCACGGCCCCGTCTCTCTCGACGATTGTGTCGAGGCCTTCATCAGCCCGAACCCTGACAAGGTGCATAACTACTACGGCTTCGAGATGAATGTCATCGGTACGATGCTCAACTTCACGCGCACCGACTGGTGGCGGGGTGGGCGTCGCTCCGAGCCTGTCGGAGTGCGGCTGTGGACGTCGCACTACGGCCAATCGCTCAAAGTCGACACCCCCGGCGAGGATCATTGGATTCTCGAAGTTGCGATTCCCTTCAGGAACTTCGAGAAAGACGCGGCGCACACACCGCCCCGCGGCGGCGATCGCTGGCGGCTCAATCTCAATCGTTCCGGCGGGACCACGAACCCGCAGTACAGCACCTGGTCGCCGGTGAACACGGAGCGGCCGAACTTTCACGTGCCCCAGGATTTCGGCTGGGTGCGATTTGTGGAGACTCTGGTGGAGAAGCGCTGAAAAGGGTTCGAAACCGTTCTCAAGCAAGGAGATTCCCAAGCAATGAAACACCCGATGATTACGACGATCTGTTTGCTGGCGGTGCTGTTTTCCGGATCGATCCTTACCGCCGAACCCAAACGCGACCACCGCTTGCACCAATACCACTTTGGAGACATCTCGATCCCTCCGGCGTCAGCCGACGAGCCGACTGCGGAACGTCTGTCTCTCGCGAAAGCGGGAGCCTATCTCGAAGACGGCGCGAAAGCCTGGGTGAACGATCGTGGCTGCGTTTCCTGCCACACAACAGGTTGGTACGGCATTCTCCGTCCGCAACTTTCCGGCTTGCTCGGCCCTCCTGGGCCGTCGTTTCGGTCTTTCCTCGAGCGCATCCTCCAGGAGACGCTTGCCGAGGAACGCAATAAGACAGAGCGAGGCACCGGCCCTGCGGAAGTCGTCTATTTGGCGGCGGCGCTGGCGGCATGGGATGCGCATATCGACAAGCAGCTTTCCTCCGAGACCGCCAAGGCGTTGGAACTGATGTTCAGCTTGCAGCGCGGCAACGGCGCCTGGTATTCCGTCGAGACCTGGCCTCCGTTCGAGTCTGATGCCTACCAGCTTGCGACGGTCGCCGCCATGGCGGTGGGGCTGGCGCCCAAGTGGTTGGACCAGCATCAAGCCGATGATCTCGGAGCGGGCTACCTTCGCTTGAAGCGTTACCTGAAATCCGTGGATCCACCACACGAATATGCGCGCGTTGCGCTGCTTTGGGCTTCTCGGCACCAGCCGGACCTTCTCGAAGCCGCCGGCAAGGAAGCCATCGTCAAGATGATCCTCGACCGCCAGCGGCCGGATGGCGGTTGGTCCATTCGTTCCTTCGCGGAGCCTGAGCAGTGGGGCGTCGGCAACCGCAGTGAGCGGCTGCGTGCGGAAGCGGACTTCGGCGAGCCCGCAAGCGATGGCCACCAGACCGGCCTCTCGATCATCGTGCTGTCTCAGGCCGGCCTTCCGTCATCGCACCCTGCCCTCAAACGCGGGATCTCTTGGCTGGAGCGGAATCAGAGGCAGTCCGGGCGTTGGTGGACGAAATCTCTCAATACCGACAAGTGGAGTTTTATCACCTACACCGGCACGCTCTACCCTGTGCTGGCGTTGACTCTGGTGGACTCGGCGCCGGGTGATTCTCCCGCTGCTCAATGACCTGGCCTGCATGTCTCACCACGTGGCGAGGCGAAGTGCGTGAGAGGGCCGTCAAGACGAGGCGCGAGCCGCTTGGCGCGCGCAGGCGTACTTGAACAGTACATCGAGCACGGCAAGCAAGCGCAACGAAGTCATGGCGGTCATACCACGTGCTTCGGCCGTCGGGTGGTGAGAGATGCAGGCTAGGAACTGAATCTATTCTCGAAATCGAGGAAGATCAGGAACTGGCTTGAGATGTCCGTCTCATGCTTCTTCAGTGAGGGCGAGTAGGTCTTGACGAGGATGCGGCGCTTCTCCGGTTCGAATCGAAACGTCCGCATCCAGCCTTCTCCGCCATTTTTGCGGAATTGGTAGTCGGCCAGGATCTCGAAGACGTCTCGAGAGGCGTTGTTGGTGGACACCTGAAACCACTCGCCGCCAAACTTGCCCCAGTGGCCGCACACCACCATGAAAATCTGCGGGTTTGGCTTGATCAGCTTTTGCCAGATCGCTTCTCCGGAATTGCCGATATCCTTGCGGTAGAAAGGCGCCCGGTCGCGCGAACGCGTCTGGTCGTGCAAGTAGATATGGGTGGAAACGATCGTTGGCACACCTTCGTGCTTCTCTAGCACTGACTTCGCCCATGCAATGGCGGGATCCGGCACGTCCGCCTCGAGGTGCATGATCAGGAACTCCCGGCCCCCGCCGTTGAAGACCTGGTAGGAATTGATACCGTTCTCCGATGCGCCCCGATACCACTCTTCGGTCCGGAAGCGCTGGGGGCCAAACCAGCGGCGGAAGGCCTTCGCCCGTCCCCGCGGATCGCCGCGGTCGTAGTCGTGGTTGCCGATGGCAACGCCCCAAGGCACAATGCCGTCCAGTCTCGACATGGCGCCATCGGCCACTCGCCACTCCCTCTCGACTTCGTCGCCGCTTTGAACGATGTCGCCGATGTGGGTCACGAAGGCGATGTTTTCCTTCTTCGCGTTGGCGGCGATCCACTTGGTTTGGTCGTCGAAAAACTTGGGAAACTTTTCACTGTAGAACTGGGTATCGGGCAGCATCACGAACGTGAATGCGCCCGGCTCGGTCTTGGCGACGGCTCCCCATACAAACAGGCCGCCGATCAGCGCCAAGACGACAAGCGGATCGACCTTACGCATGCCCCCTCCTTATTCGACATCGCGGATGTCTTGAGCTACAAGCTTAACAATTCTCATTTATGTTTCGACCATCCTGCATGTCTCGCCACGCGGCGTACTTGCTAAATCGCCTCCTTCACTCCTCGGGTCATGAATCACGGCCTTTCCGGCTCACCTACCGTAAGACATTTCTAGTGGAGCAAACCAGGCCGCCACCAATGGTTTTCACGAATCACGAGACACGAGACACGAATCACGGCCTTTTACCGGTATTCGCCCGACTGTCGAGCCGGTGCAAGCAGCAAGGATCGCCGAAAAGGCTACGAATAGCACGGCCTCGTGTTTCGTTCCGTATGGGCTTGTTTTCACTTGGATTCGGGTGTCTGAAATCCTGAAAGGTTTTCGTCAGGCATGTGCTGTAATGACTTGTCAACATGGATGGTTTGAATGCTCAGCCGGCGTACAGGATCGCGGACCTGGTCCGAAAGCGGGAGGTGTCGCCGATCGAGGTCGTGGATGAGCACCTGGAGCGGATTGAGCAGGTCAATCCGCATCTGAATGCGTTTGTGGACCTCGATGCTGAACGGGTGCGGCGTGAGGCCCGGAAGGCTGAAGAGGCCTTGTCGCGGGACGTTGCGGTAGGGCCGCTTCACGGCGTTCCCATGTCGATCAAGAGCTCGATCGACGTGCGTGGGCTGCGTTGTGAGTGCGGCACGCGGCTACGGGAGGGACACATCGCGGAGAGTGACGCCGTGCTGGTCGAACGCCTGCGAGCGGCGGGAGCCCTCATCCTTGGGGTGACGAACGTCCCGGACTTGTTGGTCGCGTACGAGACGGACAACTTGCTCTATGGCCGCACGAACAGTCCCTGGAATCCGGACTACACGGCCGGAGGGTCGAGCGGAGGCGAGTCGGCGGCCGTGGCGTCGGGCTGCTCAGCGCTGGGGATCGGTTCCGACGGAGGCGGCTCGATTCGCGTGCCGGCGCATTTTTGTGGTCTCTACGGGTTCAAGCCGACGGCGGGGCTGATCCCCCGAACAGGCCATTGGCCGGATTGCATCGGTCCGTCCGCCCTGCTGGCTTCGGTGGGTCCTCTTGCTCGGAGTGCGTTTGATTTGGAGCTTGTTCTCGACGCCGCGATGGGCGAGGATGCGTCGGATCCCTCGAGCGGCCCATTCGCGCTCGAAGGTGCAGGGACGGACTTGACACGCCGGGTCAAGATCGGCTTCTACGAGGATGACGGAGTAACGCCCGTCACCAGCGAGACGAAACAAGCGGTGCGCGATGCCTGCAAGGTCTTCAAGGAGCAGGGGTTCAGCGTCGAACCGTTCCGCCCCGAGGGTCTGGAGTCGGCGCACGAGCTTTGGTGGATGCTTTTCAGTATCGCTGGCGCCGAACGGCTCCAGCCGCTCATCGAAGGGAAAGAAGATCAACTGCACGCTTTGGTTCAGGATCTGCTGGAGCCGCCGGAAGACTCTCGCAATGCTTCGCTGCGTGAATTTCTCCAGGTATGGGACACAAGGGACCGGATGCGCGCGCAATTGCTTGCGCGCATGCAGGAGTACCGTGCGCTGATCTGTCCGGTGGCTTCGATTCCGGCGTTCCGTCACAGCGAACGGTCTTGGACAATCAGCGGACGAGAAGTCACCTATGCGAAAGCGTTTTCATACTGTCAAGTGTTCAATCTTCTCGGAAACCCGGCGGTCGTCGTCCCGGTGGGATATTCCAAGGAGGGCCTCCCGATCGGTGTGCAGATCGTGGGACGACCGTTTGAAGATCGCTTGATCCTCGCTCTGGCCGAACGGTTCGAGCAGGCGGCAGGCGCCTGGAAGCCGCCACCCGAACCTGCCTGATGGGTCCGTGAATTACGTCAGACTGGCTTTCGATCAGCCCCGGTTCGTTCAGCGGCAAGCCGCTAGCCTGCATTTCTCACCACGTGGCGAGGCGAAGTGGGTGAGAGGGCCGTCAGGACGAGGCGCGAGCCGGGCAGAGGAAAAAGGCGCGCGCAGGCGTGCTTGAACCGTGCGTTGAGCACGGCAAGCAAGCGTTGCGAAGGAAAAGCGAAGTCATGGCAGTCGTATCGTGTGCTTCGACCGTCGGGTGGTGAGAAATGCAGCGTACGGGTAGTCTCGCCCGCGTTTGAGTGTACGACGCGAACATCTTCAGGCTGGATCCTTCGTCCCCGGACCCTGATCACCGGCCGGCGAAGTTTGCTCGGGTTCGCAGGGAGTTGATACAATTCCATTCTTGATGAGCCGAGCCTGAGGTTCTGTAGATCGGAACACACCGGTCAGGTTCGATCCTTCCACCGTTTCCTGGGCGCAACCCGAAACAGAATTTGGGAAGACGCCGCTGTGTCTGGAAACGGAGGGGCCTCCAGCCACAAACGGGAGCGTGCATGAGTTCATACAACGGGGTTGATGTACCGTCGAATGGAGATACCATTCAAGTTGAATCAGGGAAGTTCATCACCCCGGACAACCCGATTATCCCGTTCATCGAGGGTGACGGTACCGGCCGGGACATTTGGAAAGCGTCGCGTCGGGTTTTCGACGGTGCGGTCGAGGCGGCCTACGGTGGAACCCGGCAGGTCGCCTGGTTTGAGATCTTCGCCGGGCAGAAGGCCTTCGATCACTTCAACTCGTGGCTGCCCGACGATTCCCTTGCCGCCATCCGGGAGTTCCATATCGCCATCAAGGGACCGCTCACCACGCCCGTCGGCGGTGGGATCCGCAGTCTCAACGTTGCGCTGCGCCAGTTGCTCGAACTGTATGTCTGCATGCGGCCGGTCCGTTATTTCCCCGGGGTGCCGTCGCCGGTGCGGAATCCCGAGAAGCTTGATGTCGTGATCTTCCGGGAAAACACCGAAGATGTCTATGCCGGGATCGAGTGGCAGCAGGGCAGCGCCGAGGTGGCTAAGGTGATCGGCTTCCTCAACGGCGAGATGGGCCGGAAGATCCGCCTGGATTCCGGCGTTGGAATCAAACCGATCAGCATCACCGGCTCGAAGCGCTTGGTGCGCCGCGCGATCCAGCACGCCATCGACAACAATCGCCGCAGCGTAACCATGGTGCACAAGGGGAATATTCAAAAATTTACCGAAGGCGCATTCAGGGATTGGGGATATGACCTGGTCAATGAAGAGTTCGCGGACCAGTGTGTGATCGAAGGTGAGTTCGCGGGCGATCCGCCGCCGGGAAAAATTGTCGTCAAGGACCGTATTGCGGACTCGATGCTCCAGCAAGTGCTGCTGCGTCCCGCCGAGTACGACGTGATAGCGACGACAAACCTGAACGGAGACTATCTGTCCGATGCGTGCGCGGCGCAGGTGGGCGGACTGGGCATGGCTCCCGGAGCCAACATCGGCGACGCGCACGGCGTCTTCGAGGCGACGCACGGCACGGCTCCGAAATACGCCGACAAGGACGTGATTAATCCGTCGAGCGTGATTCTGTCCGGCGCGATGATGTTCCGCTCCATGGGCTGGACGGAAGCCGCGGACAGGATCGAATCCGGTATCACCGAAACCATTCGCCAGAAGCGTGTCACTTACGATCTGCACCGCCTGATGGAAGGCGCCACGAAAGTGAAGACCAGTGAGTTTGCTTCGGCGATCATTGAGAACATGTCGCCTCAGGTCTAGCCTGCCTTTCTCACCACGCGGCGAGGCGAAGTGGGTGAGAGGGGCGTCAGGACGAGGCGCGAGCCGCTTGGCGCGCGCAGGCGTACTTGAACAGTACGTTGAGCACGGCAAGCAAGCGCAACGAAGTCATGGCGGTCATATCGCGTGCTTCGACCGTTGGGTGGTGAGAAATGCAGGCTAGCAGCCCGTGTTGAAACCCCGCGTAGCACCGAGAGCGGCCCGCGTAGCACCGTGAACGGCGCTGCGCCTGGCTGACAAGGCGCGACCATGGAGCATATTGGACACATTCGACCGAGGAGCAACGCAGTTCAGCCGGGATGCATCGCCGCTTGAATGCAGCGAGGCCTTTTGACACGGGCTGCTAAGACCACGGCGACAAGGAGAGAAGCAGATGAGACCCAAAGTTACCGTAGTAGGCGCGGGAAACGTCGGAGCGAGTTGCGCGCTGCGGCTCGTTGACAAGGAATTGGCCGACGTTGTGCTCGTGGACATCGTCGAGGGAGTGCCTCAAGGCAAGGCGCTCGATATGCTCGAGGCTGCGCCGATCGAGGGTTCGGACGTGAAGGTGAGCGGGTCGAACGATTACGAGATCACCGCCAACTCCGACATTGTCGTCATCACGGCCGGCTCGCCTCGCAAGCCGGGCATGAGCCGCGATGACCTGTTGCTCGGCAACGCCAGGATCATGCGGGCCTGTGTCAAGTCGGCCGTGAAGTACTCACCGGACAGCATTCTGATCATCGTGTCGAATCCGCTGGATGCGATGTGCCATGTGGCCTACGACGAGAGCGGATTTTCGAAGAATCGCGTCATCGGAATGGCGGGCGTGCTGGATACCGCCCGCTTCCGGACGTTTCTCGCAGAGGCCGCAGACGTTTCGGTCGAGCAAGTGAACGCGTTCGTTCTGGGCGGACACGGCGATACGATGGTTCCGCTCGTACGCTTCACCAACGTGGCCGGGATTCCTGTTACCGAGCTGATCGACGCGGAGACGCTGGACAAGATCGTCGACCGCACCCGCAATGGCGGCGCGGAGATCGTCAAGTACCTGAAAACCGGCAGCGCCTACTACGCGCCGTCGTCGGCTGTTGTCGAGATGGTCGAATCGATTTTGAAGGACAAGAAGAAAGTGCTGCCGTGCGCAGCCTATCTCGAAGGCGAGTACGGCGCTGACGGCTTGTTTGTCGGCGTTCCGGTGAAGCTGGGTTCCCGTGGTATCGAGAAGATCTACGAGCTGCCGTTGATCGGCGAGGAAAAGGCGGCCTTCCGGAACAGCGTCGATGCCGTGGCGGAGCTGGTCAAGGTGTTGAACGCCGGCTGACCGTCTCCACGGGCTGTCCAACAGGACCGCCGCTTCCGGCGCGCTTGGGAAGGGGCGCAGCGGCCTTCATGCGCGCCTGGAACAGTTGGTGCCGGCTAAGGGCGTTTACAGAGATTCGTAGGTCGCTTGTTCCCGACCCGCCCGGGCTCGTTTCAGGATCGACCTTAGAGAAAAAATTTCTTGGGGTGCCAAATCCGCGGGAATGGTGTATAGTATGGAAACGTTCTGAGGGAGAGAAGGTCTTTCTTCGGAACGAATAGGAGGATATGGATCGATGAAACGGATTCTGGCACTGATGGCCATCATGATGCTGGTCAGCAGTGTGTGCATGGCCGGCGAATACACTGGCTATCTCAGTGATAAAAAGTGCGCCAACGCCAAAGCTGCTCATGCCGGATGCGCCAAGAACTGCGTCAACGGAGGTCAACCGATCGTTCTCGTCGAAGAGGGCGAGGGCGGCAAGGTCTATGACATCCACAACCAGGACGCGGTCAAGGACAAAGTCGGTGAGAAAGTGACGGTTACCGGCAAGCTTAGTGGCAGCAGCCTGCACGTTGACAGCGTGAAATAGCCGCAAGCGGCTCGAAGATATTCGCGCGGAGTCTCCGCGCGATATTTCTCAACAGTTAGCGAGGACACCTGTGCCCCGACGGCGTGCAGGTGTTTTCTGCTTTCTGGGCCAAAACGAGCAGCAACCGCGGATTGCCCGGCAAAGCAGGATAATTTCACCGCTTCCGGCTTGCCGTTGATATCGAAGAGCCCCACGGCCCGAAGAAATAACGCTCTCTCAGCTTTACTTCCTCCTGTATCCAAAGAGCGCTACTGGCCTCAGTGGATATTCCCGCCTCGCTGATGTGAAACCCACCGGGTCAAGCGGTGTTGACACCGATCCGGGTGTTTCCCGCTTGTATGATCCGCCTCGGGCCGGCAAGCAAGCGCAACGAAGTCCTGGCGGTCGTATCGCGTGCCGACCGTCGGGTGGTGAGAAATGCAGGTCAGGCCCCGCCAATGGTTTTCACGAATCACGAGACACGAAACACGGCCTTTGACTTCTTGTAGGGATGTCCCGTCCCTATGAGATGGTCTGTCTCCGCCCGGTTTCCGCGGCGCGGTAGCTGGCGAAAACGGTCTTCAGCACGCGTAGGCTGTCATCGGAGCTGAGTGGCGCCCGATCGAGACCGGCGGACGCCCGCACGCATGCCTTCACGAAAGGCGTGTACCCGGAAGGTCCGTCGAAGCTTTCTACCCGCTGGACTTGGGGTTGTTCTTCGCCTTGGCTGTACCACTGAAGGGGCAGGCCGCCGTGCCTCTCGATCTGCAGCCAGCCTTCAGATCCCCAGATCTTGATGTGTGAGTGGTAACCCTTGTCCAGGTAGTAGCCCGAAGTGATCGTGCCGAAGACGCCGTTCTCGAACCGCAGGGCGACAGCGGCGGAATCCTCGACGTCGATCGGTTGTCCGCCGACGTTGCCCGCGAAGCCTGCCACATCGGTGATGCGCAAGCCGGTCAGGAACATTGCCAGATCCAGCCAGTGAATGCCGAGCCAGATGAGGTGGCCGCCGCCGGCCCGCGCCTTCTGGGCGTACCATCGTCCGTGGTATTCGGGACGGGTCAGCCGGGTCTGGTCGGCGATCAGGTGGAGCTCTACTCCGTAGATCTTGCCGATCTTGCCTTGTTGGATCAGCCGGCGGGCCTCGCGGACTTCCGGATTGAGTCGGTTCGCCAGCGCGAGCATCAGGTGCCGGCCGGCCCCGTTCGCCTTCTCGACAAGTTTCTCGAAATCTTCTGCGCGGACGCACGAAGGCTTTTCGGCCATGACATGGCAACCGGCCTCCAGCGCGGCCTCGATGGCCGGCGGCGCAAGAAGCGCTTCCATGGAGACCAGAGCCATGACAGGTTTCTCGCGGGAGAACATTTCTTGCGGGGTCGAGTAGGTCGCCGCGAGTTTGGCTCCCAGGGCGCTGCGGGCGGCCGTAGCGTTTTCGCCGCCCTCATCGGAGAGCACGACGCGGTTCACTTCGGGAGTGTCGGCGAGTGCGCTGAAATAAGCGCCCAGGTGGGCGCCGCCGGCGTGGGTGATCAAGCCGACTTCGATCGGTTCGGACATGGCTTTCGATGGCTGCGCGGAAAGGGCGGCTCCCGCGCCCAGGATCTTTGTGAATGTTCGTCGTTGCATCCTCGGAACGTAGCTGCGGCGTAAGCCAGGCTATCCTTCGCTGATCTCTCCCGTGTCGGGATCGAAGCGCATGCGGCGGCCGCTCCATAGAGCGTCGGTCGACATGATGCAGGCGACCGAATGCCCGTATCCGGCTACGGGGGGAGCGTAGAGATCTTGTGGTGCCCGCCGCCGGATGCAGTCCAGCCAGTTCGCCATGTGGTGCTTCGTACCGGGCTTCTCGGGAATCTCCGTCGTCTCCTGCAGGGTATTCGGGTTCTTGCTCCCGTCCCCGGAGATTTTCCATTCGTCTTCAACCACCATCGTGCCCTTCGTGCCTTGCACGCGGGTCATGCGACCGGAGGCGTTGATCAGCGTTGTCGAATACGTCGCCAGAAATTCCTTGCCCGGCTGCCCGTATTTGAGGACGACCTGAATCGTATCGGGGTTCTCGCGGTAGTCATGCCACTTGAGGATCGCTCCCTCGGCGACAACCGTCACGGGATACGCTTCGCCCGTCAGCATATGAACGACGTCGATCCCGTGAGTCATCCACTGGTCGATGATGGCGCTGGAGAACTCGCGGAACAGCCGGAACGACCGATAGATCTTGGGATCGAAGGGACGGTACGGCTTGCCCATCAGGAAAGCGTTCCAATCCACGTCGCTTTCCTTGAGCGAGGCAAGCTCCTCGGATTTTTTGGCCCAGCGAAAAGGACTGTAGGCGTTCCAGACCACATCGACCTTGACGACATCGCCGATGCGTCCCTCCGAAACCCAATCCATGGCCGTGCGGTAGCGGGGATAGCTGCGGCGCTGCGTACCGTTCTGGACGATACGGCCCGTTCTCCGGACCGCTTCGTAGGCCGCATTCAATTCGCTGATGACGTTGCCCATCGGTTTCTCGCAGTAAACGTCCTTGCCGGCTTCGACGGCGGCCTTGAGCATCTTGGCGTGCTGGTGATCGGGGGTCGCGATGATGACGGCGTCGATGTCTTTGTCGGCCAGCAGGTCTTCGTGCTGCGGATACGTCTTTGCCTCTGTCCCGTAGGATTCACTCACGACCTTCGCCGCGGCGTCGAGGCGCTGCTTCCAGATATCGCAGACTGCGGTGACGCGGGCATTGAATTGGCTGCCGAACTCGATGCACTCCTTCATGACGCGGGTGCCTCGGCCGCCTGGGCCGATCACCCCGACGCGGAGGGTATCGTTGGCGCTTCGAGCAACGGGCGTGGATGAAGCAGCCGCCAGGGCGGCCGCCGAGCTGCTCAGGAATCTCCGTCGGTCAAGCATGTTGTTGGACATGATGGGGTTCTCCTCTGTGGGTTCTGGCTGTATGGTGGGCCAAACGCAGGAAATATGCAAGGCCCCCGGCGGAAATTGCAATCGTGTCGACCAGCAAGATGCTCCCCTGGCCTGCATTTCTCACCACGCGGCGAGATGAAGTGCGTGAGAGGGACGCCAGGACGAGGCGCGAGCCGCTTGGCGCGCGCAGGCGTACTTGAACAGTTCGTCGAGCACGGCAAGCAAGCGCAACGAAGTCCTGGCGGTCGTATCGCGTACTCCGGCCGACATGCGGTGAGAAATGCAGGCTAGTCGCATCCACCCCTTCATGCAAAGCCTTGACGTGGAAAAATACAAGGGATGATTCGTTGGGCGGCAGTCTGTTTGTTGCTGGGGACGCCTCTGGCGGCGCAGGACATGGCGGCCGGCCTCGTCGGCGAATACCGCGACGATCAGCGGTCCGTCAATCTGGTGGTCGCTTCACCGAACTTTTATCTGCATCCCGGCGAATCGCTCCATCCGGCGTTGCGTCCTTCGTTCGAGGCCGAGTGGACCGGTTGGCTGTCCATTCTCAGGACCGGGACTTATTCTTTCCGCGGCGCGGAAATAGCCGTCAATGGACATGCGGTCAGCGCGGGCGGGATGCCGCTCGATCCGGGGCGGCATGAGATTCGTATCTCATACCGGCGTCAGGCTGGACCGGCTGCGCTGCAAATCATGTGGAAGGCGGAACACTTCGACTGGGAGCCAATCCCCACGGACCGCTTCTTTCACGACCCTCGGGAGGTGGACGAAGAACATCGATGGATCGAAAAGGGCCGCCGCCTCGCCGAAAAACTGGGCTGTGCGAACTGCCACGATGCGGCGTCTCCCTCCTTGCGGGCGCGTCCGGGTCCCAGCCTTCTTGGGATTGGCTCGCGGCGGAAGAGCCCGTGGCTCTATCACTGGCTGCGAGACCCTGCCGGATTCCGTTCCGACGCTCTGATGCCTGACAGCCTCGGGAGCGATCGGAAGTACCGCGACGTTGCTGCTTATCTGGCTGCTCAGGTTTCCGAAGAGCCGCTAAACGACATTGGAAGGATCGGGGGGCGTGATCGGGAAACGGGACGGTCTCTCTTGAATTCGCTGGGGTGCCGTGCCTGTCATCATCGAAACTCGCTGGACCTGGTCGGACTCGGATCGAAGATGGATGCTGCGGCACTCGCCGCATACCTCCAGGACCCGGCGCCGCACGATCGGAGCGGCGAGATGCCGTCGTTGAACCTGACTCCCCAGGAAGCAAAGCAATTGGCAGGCGCATTGGTCGATTCGAGGAATGAAACCTATGAGGTCGAGTTCACTGGCGGGAATGCGGATCGCGGCGAGAAGTTGATTCGCTCTGCCCGGTGTTCGGCCTGTCACGAGTTGGCCCCCGGCAATGACAAGGAACCGCTGCACCGCTTGCCGGATATGAGCAGCCTGCGCTCCGGCCGAGGGTGTATGTCCCCTGAACCGGCCGGGTCCGTTCCCCGTTTTCGGTTTTCTGCTGAGGAACGCCGCGCTTTGACGGCATTCGTGAAGTGGTATCGCGCCGCTCCGGATATCAGCCCGGCCCCGGTCTACGATTTCTATCGGCGGCTCGCGCAACTGCGCTGCACGGCTTGTCATGCGTTGGACTCGAGCAAACCCTCACTGTCGATTCCCGAAACAGGGCCGCCCCTCACCGGCCTCGGTTGGCGGATGACGCTGATGTGGCTGCGAGGCGTTCTCAAGGGAACGAATCGTACTCACGCCGAAATCGAGCTTCGCATGCCGCGGTACCAGGAGGCGCAGATGCTGCCGTTGGTGGACGGCTTTGCGCGTTCGGCGGGACTGAATCCGGATACGCATGGGACGATCCCTGAAGAAATCTCGCCAATGAGCGCAGTCGGCGTGGACATGCTCGGCACGAACACGGCGGCGGGTGGCCTGGGGTGTATCGGCTGTCATGGTTTCGGCGAACACGATGCTCTCGGTGAAGAAGGCCCGCCGCTCACGGAAGTCGCGCGGAGAGTCCGGAATGAGTGGTTCCGGCGTTGGATGCGGGACCCGGCGCGCATCCTGTCCGGCACCTCGATGCCCAACTATTTTGGTTTGCTCCCGGCCGATGTCGCGGGCGCCAGGATCGATGCGTTGTGGGCCGCGCTTTCCCTTGGGGAAAAGATGCCGCTGCCCGAAGGCTTCGAGCACGCCCGCGGCGAACAAGGCAGCGAAGCTCTTCCGGTGGCGATGGACAAGCCCATCGTCATTCGTTTCGATATGCCGGAAGCCACACCGGCCGCGATCGCGGTCGGATTGCCCGATGGCGTCTCTTTTTGCTTTGACGCCGGAGAATCGCGGCTGCGCTATGCCTGGCTCGGCGGCTTCGTCGATATGACCGGCACGCTTTACGAGAAACGCGATCGGGAAACCAGGTTGACTCGCACGGCCGAGATCATCGGCGAGATTTTTTATCGCTCCGGCGGGTTCCCCCTCCGCGTCAACGACTTGCAGTATCTCCCGCAGCGGCGCTTCCGAGGATATCGGCTGGTCGACGGCCATCCGGAGTTCCATTACCAGGTTGAAGGACTGGATGTGTATGAGCGGATTACCGCAGACGAATCCGGCTCCGGCATCGTGCGGAATTTCCGGGTTTCGGAAGTGGATCGGCCGATGTGGTTGCTGGCGGCTCCGGGAGCCGGCTACTCGATTCAGTCCTCTCTGCCCGCGGCGGCGGACGGTCGATTCCGCATTCCGCCAGGTCGGGACGTTACGTTCACCATGACGATCAAGGCGGTTACCCATTGATCGGTAAAACGGCAAGCAGCGCCGGGGTTCGGCGGCTGATAACAGTGATCCCGGTAGTCGTGATGTGCTTGTGCCTCACGTTCAGGCTCGTGGCGCAAGTCCCGTCGGACGCCTACCGGGTCGAATCCGTCCCGACGCCGAAGGGCATCGCCCCGGAAGTGAGTTCGATCTGCTTTGGACCCGACGGCCTCTTGTACGCCACATTCAGGCGCGGATACATTTACTCGCTCGACACCGCGACCGGTCGCTGGCGGCGCTTCGCTGCGGGCCTGCACAACCCTCTCGGCATCCTGGCCGGCGGGCATGGCGAGTTCTTCGTCGCTCAGATCCCGGAGTTGACCCGAGTCGTCGACACCGACCGCGACGGCGAAGCCGACTTGTTTGAAACGCTGTCCGACGGTTGGGGGCTCTCCGGGAACTATCACGAGTTCATCGCGGGACCCGTCCGCGACGCTGACGGCAATTTCTACGTGAGCCTCGGTCTCGCTTCCCGCGGGGCGGAACCACGGCCCCCGGTACGCGGCGAAATGACGGTTCGCGGGAGGCAGTCCGGGAATCCGGAAGAGGGCAAGGTCAATCGGGTCGGACACTACTCGCCGGTCCCGTACCGCGGTTGTGTGGTGAAGATCACTCCGGCGGGGAAACTCTCTCTGTTTGCCTGCGGCTTCCGGCAACCGAACGGATTGGGCATGAGTCCCCAAGGCGAGCTTTTTTCCGCGGATAACCAGGGCGACTGGGTGGGAACGTCGCCGCTGCATCACGTCACCGAAAGGTCCTTTCACGGGCACCCGGCATCATTGAACTGGCATCCGGATTTCGTCGGTCGGGACCCGGTCGAGATCCCGATCGCGGAGCTGGACGGGAAGCGCAAGCGGCCGGCCATCCTGTTTCCTCAGAACGATATGGGCGGCTCGATCGCCCACCCCGTGTTCGACGCGTCCGAGGGCGGGTTCGGTCCCTATGCGGGACAGCTCTTCGTTGCCGAATGGACCTATCCGCGAATCCACCGCGTCGATCTCGAAGTCGTTGGCGGCGAATACCAGGGAGCCGCCTTCCCGTTCGTCTATGAGAACGGCTTGCGCATGGCGAACAACCGTATGGCTTTCTCGACCGACGGAAAGAGCCTATACATTGCGCAGACTTCCCGCATCTGGGGTTCGATCGAGGGGCTGCAGAAAATTACCTGGACCGGCCGGGTTCCCATGGATATTCTGTCGATGAAGCTGACCCCGGGGGGTTTCGAGCTGACGTTCACGAAGCCGGTCGATCCGACAACGGCCGCACAGCCGTCAGCTTATTCGATGACCAGCTACTACTATCGATACCATGCAAACTATGGCTCTCCGAAAACCGATCTGGTCCCGGTGAAGGTCGAGAAAGTTGAACTCTCCGCTGATGGCTCCCGTGCAACCCTGACGCTGGATCAGCTCGTCCCGGGCCGAGTCTACGACCTGCGGCCGTCCGGCATCAAGGCGGCCGACGGCGAGCCCCTGGCGGCAACGATCGCCGCCTACACGCTGAATCGGCTCAAGGAATAGCAGTCCGTGGTAAAAGTCCCGTGGGAGGCGCGGCGGGCTCCTGCGGTCGTTCGGCGCGGAGTGAAGAGGATGGCGATCCGGGTGATCTCCTCCGACGAACGACAAAGCTGACGAGCGCAAATGTCCGTCGCCCGAAGGGTTACGCGCCACTTCCGTTCGGCTGTGCGCAGAGCGAGATGCCGCCTTCCTGAAGCGGCTAGACAGTACGCAATCGGTCCCGGGGCGCGTAACGCCACCTGCGTGACTTTTACCACGGGCTGCCAAGCCCAATCGGCCGCCTTTGTCGCAAAACGGCGCATGCACTAAAATGAAATCTGCCCCTCGCGGGCAGTCTCACCTTTCCCTCAGATCGGGGCGTGGCGCAGCCTGGTAGCGCGCCTGCTTCGGGAGCAGGAGGTCCGGAGTTCAAATCTCCGCGCCCCGACCATCTGACTCGTCGTATTCTTGACGCGTTACGATCCCCTGCCGGAGCCGCAGTCGTTTGAGGCCCAGGTATATGAAATGCGCCGACGTGTGTGAGGGGAACAAGAAATAGGCAATCCGGTATTGGAGATAACGGAATGCATGAAGCCTGCGGTTCGATGCCGTATGCCTCATCCCGTCTTCGTGATCAGGAACGGGGAGATTCTCGGATCATGCGATCCAGGATATTCTTCGTGATGCGCTGCTGCTTGGGGTTCACGCCAAACGTCCCTGCCCGTCCTGAAGTCCGGGCGGGTATGTGCCCCGGGGGCTGTGACAGTCCCTCCGGCCACCAGATAGTCCCTGCATTGAAGACCCAGTTGCCCTTCGAACAGGGGTAGACAATCGCCCGATGCTGGCGGATTTCGTTCTGTGAGCTTCGTTGTGGATAGATGGGGCCGGACGCCACCACCTGCAGACCTTCGATGTCCGCCAAGGGAGGGCCGTGATATTCCCAGCCAATGACGGCGCGAATCATGTCTCCGGCCTCCAGATTGGTGCCCTCGTAAATCCAGTGCTTGGGTTGGGTGACGATCCAGTCGCCGTAGCCCGAGCCGTACGACGTGGAACCCATCAACTTCTCTTCATCCGCAAACAATTCCTTTCGGGCGAAGGCGCGGCAGGAAGCGTTGGTTACGGAACTGTCATAGAAAATGATTTCATGATAGACGGAATTTCCTGAAAAGAAGGCAAAGCTGAGACCGTCGTCGCGAGCTTTCCGAGCGGCATCGAACATGTCGCGGGACCAATATTCGTCATGACCCACGGATAGAAAGACCTTGCTTGTATCCAAAATCCTGGAATCCAATTGCAAGTCCAGGTTTGAACAGTAGGTCACGTCGTAACCCTGCTGCTCGAGCCAGTAGACCATGGGGTGTTCCCAGAGCAGGAACTCTCCGGATCCCGCTGAGAGCGGTGCGTCCACCACTTGGCAATACTTGGCGTAGGGCCGATCGAAGCTTACCCGTACGTTCGGCCCGGTATACCAGACGTTGGGTGTGCCGTCGTCGTAGATCGAGTCATTGCCGGGCCACTTGTTGTAGGCCTGCCAGGTGAGATCGCTTACCTGACAGAGCACGTCGGACCGGCGATGTTCCTTGACGACGAAAATGAGATAGCTCTGGAAACCGGCCGGCTCGTCCCGCGTCAGTTTTGCCAGATACACTCCGCTCGGCCAGTCTTTCGGAATGGCTAGTTGTGTGCAGCGTTCCCAGCGGCATTCACGCAGCCGCTCCGTGGTCATCAGGGGAACGGCCTGAGGTTCGCTCTTGAATGGCCCCAGCCGTGCCATGTGGCGCCCGCCGGCGCCCCCGTAATATCCCATTCTGTAGATATCGATCAATACGCGTCCCGGCGGGTCGAGACTGACCATGAAGTCGATGGTCTCCCCCTTCAGGACACTGGTCTTCGAAGCGTAACCTTCGATCGCTGAAGAACGGAGACGCCGGTTGAGCGGGTACGAGGCCAACGTCCTGGGGTCATCGAATCGGTGATATTGGAGTTGCCACTCGACGGTGCCGGGTCTGCGGTTCTCCTGCACAACGGGATTATCTTTCCCCTGTGCCGGCATCGTTGATCTGGATATCAGCGGCGCCGACGCCAAGCCCGCCATTGACTTCAGTAGGATGCGGCGTTTCATATGCTTCTTCCTCTCGGGAGTTGGTAGCGAACCTCTTTGGGATTTGCCTTGGCGTGAATGTCTTTGAATAGCGAAGAGTCGAGGTGTGATCCCGACGGCCGGCTCTGGGAGCGTGCTCTGGCTGTGGAACCTCGACAGGTGGTTCCTCATCCGGCCGATTCGACGGATGGCGGCATGGTCTCGAGGCTGGCGAGCGTCTGCTGCCAATGGTAGCAATGGAGTCGGTCAGGGTGTGAAGACTTGGGACTGCTGGCTGAAGCCGTTGAAGCTGTGGACGCAGGTCCACTCATGAAGCGCGGTCTTGGTGACTCGTTCGGCTTTGCCGTTGTCCGTGAGTACCTGAAGGACGTATGTCCGGACTCGGCCAAAGTCGTCGACCGCAGCGGGAGAAAGGCTGTGGTCTTCTTGCCGGGGAGCAATCTTCCCGGTAGTCCCCATTAGCCATGGGCTTGCGACGTATTGCGTGAGGTTGGTGGGCGGTCCGAGACTCGAACTCGGGACCTCCTGCTTGTAAGGCAGGCGCTCTAACCAACTGAGCTAACCGCCCTGCTCTTTCCTTTCAACAACTTACACCCTTGTCTCATGGTTCTAAATCGTGCAATTGTCAAGAAACTGTCAAGAATTTGCTCTAACTGGCCAGAGCCGTCAAGAAATGCGTGTCGTGCTCACCGGCCTGCCGGTCCAGCTTCGCAAGGGCCTCACGCATCATCGACAGATTTGCTTGGCTGTACCGCTTGAAAACCGCAGCGTCGGACTGCCGGAGCATTTGTGTCACGAAACGATCCGCAACACCACCAGCGCTCAAACGCGTTGCAAAGGTGTGTCGAAGCTCGTACAACGCGAAGTGCGGCAAGCCCGCCTTCTGCAATGCGCGATCCCACATCTTGCGAACAGTCGTCAAGGGCCTGCCCGTAGACGTGTTCGGAAACAGGAATTCGGAATCGAGACTCGCCCTCATCTGCGAAACGAACGCTTCGCGGGCGCGATCCGTCATCGGCATATCCGCTACTCCGGCCACAGTCTTTGAATCTGGTATGTGTATCAGTCGGTTGGCCAGATCAACCTGAGTCTTCCTCATCGGTATCAACTCGCGATAGGGACGGAGCCCCGTTTCGCACATGATCGTGATGATGTTGCGAAGGTGTACAGGTGCAGCAGCTTCCAGTCGTTCCTGTTCCGATGCTGTCAGGACGTGCGGTTTGCGAGTCGTGCCGGACAGCTTCACGGGAAACTCAGCCCCGTTGCACGGGTTCACAAGCAGCCGCCGTTTCTTAACCGCTTGATTCAGGATGTGTCTGAGAACACGAAACTCCTGATTCACCGTTGACGGTTTCAGCCGACTGCCCAGTCTGATGCCGAGACTCGTATGAACGCGCTTCCGGGTGTTCAGGCGGGTCCTCAAGTACACTTCTACATCGTCGGTTGTTATGTCTTGTAGTCTCTGCATACCGAATCGCGGTCTGAGGAACTTTAGGGCGTTCTCGTTCGCAGCGTGTGTTTTCGGGCTGCATGACGGCGGTTTGGATCGGTTCGCAAGGAACCAGTCCGCCCACTGGTTGAACGTGAGCAAGCCGCTCTGCTCAACACCCGGCAGCCGACCCTCATCACGGTCCACCAATCGCCGACGCAACACCTTCTGCGCTTCGGCCTTGTCTCTCTGACCTGTCGATTCCTGTCTGTACCTCCCTTCATCGTCCCAGTAGCCCATCTGCCAAACGCTTGAATCTTTGCGTAGGTACAGGCTCCCGTTGTCGTTACGTGGTCTTCCAACTCTACTCATTGTCTGATTCCTCCATCGACATGAAACTGTTTCAGCCACTCGGCCAGTTCCGACTGGCGGAACCGGATCGCGCGGCCCATCATGCGGTAGTGAGGAATCTGCTTTCGCTCAACATGAGCATACACCAACGACGGGGAGACGCACAGGTACCGCGCAGCAGTCTTGACGTTGATGAAGGGTTCGGGTGATGCTGTTACTGGCATTTCGGTCTATATCTATTATTCCCACTCCGGCTGTTAAGCATTCTCTACAAGGCGTTTTAACGTGCTTAAGCGGCGTTTCTGGTGGTAAGGCCCTTTTCCGTGCCGTTCGCCGCTTACGCGCCAGCTACGGGCGAGGTTTTAACGCATTTCGGGCGCTGGAAACAGAAAAACGGCAAACCGGATGCCCGATCTACCGTCTTTCAAAAAGAAACAAGATATTAAGGCGTCTTTTTGGCTCCAATGAAACGCGGCGCTTTTCCTTCTGGTCCTTGCAGTACAAGGGACAGAATTGAGTCCGCTTGATCGTGGATCGATGTAGCCTCAAAGTCCTGGTGCCTGTTGGCCCTTGAAGTTTCCCAAACGTGTTTCAGAACAGCCCTAAAGTCGCGTACCTGTGATTCTTCTGGAAACATGATTACTCTATCTCCTTCATTGCTATTATACCGACTCCGGTTATACTCCGTCCCTGTTTTTTAACCAACAGGCAACCCCAAGGTGGTGGACATAAACACGGTATCTGTAATGGGTACCGGGTTTTTCTGTGGCACGGATTATTGACAACTCTCGGATTCTGTAGATAATGATAATAGTTATCGCCGGTTTTCTGGCATAAGTCTTGCGTTGAGGGACTGCGGATCAGGGCGTAAGGCAGGCTGTGATACATAGGTGTACGGCGTATGTATCGACTGATGGGTAGTAAAGGGGTGACACCCGTACACACTTGGATCGAACGGGAGAGAGTGGTCACGCGAAGGTCGGTAACGCGATATAGTAGTCCCGCCCAATGCTCCGAACCGGCAACGGGGAATGATACTAAGACTCATTCTACGATCAACCCTGGCGCGCTACGGCGCTACAGGGGAAGTCGATCTTTGAATGATACCCTATAGAAAGGCGAAAACCCTGTACTATTGTTATGTCCCAGCTAATTCTTTACAGCGTTGCACCTTGTCAAGGATAACATCAGCGGTGGCCTGTTATATACGCCAGTACCAGTACTCAGCGTTTACGCTTTTGGAGTACGGTATAATGGAAACATACCCCACTACCAAGCAGTCCCAAGCACCCCGGTAATTCGATCTACCGGGGTGTTTTACTTTGCGTGCTACTACCCGTACCGGCGCTTATATACTCGCTACTAGCCTAACGGCGCACTAGGCGGTAGCCGATGCGCCTGTATCTGTGGTAATACAATGCCACCCTATGAGGTTATATGGCATAATTAGAGCACAAACATAATCTGAAGCCATGGCAAGCGCCCATATATCAACTCGATACGTGGGCGCTTGTCTATTTGAGGTGCCAAGTCTTGACATTTATTGATTATCGTTTACACTAAGAATATCAGGGAACATAACGCCGGGTAGTGGTCTATTAACTTCTTTCCCCACTACCCGGTAACAAGTTTTGGGAATGTAGGTTAGGTCCGCTATACCACGTAATTAGTCTGCGGTCTGGTCCCCGACAGGCTTCCTTCTTCCCATAGAAACCGGCGTATTGTACGGCACAATGCGCCGGTCTCGTAATATGGCACCAAGAGAAACAGAACAGCTCCTGGGGACCGATAGGGGTGGGTAAATCAACTACGATGCATTTGAAGCCGTTTCAAAACAGGTTCATCAAGTCCAGTCTGAGACCTGGAATAGATACGGTTGTCTGTTCTCTGCCGCGTGGAAACGGCAAGAGTTTCCTAGCAGCACTACTCGCAAAGCGCTCTATTGATCCTTCAGACAGTCTGTTTAGACCCGGTACCGAGTCGCTGCTATTCGCAGCGTCTCTGAACCAAGCACGTAGAACTGTCTACGCACAGCTACTCAGCATGGTGGACCATTCCAAGTACCGGATAGCCAACAGCGCGAACCATTGCCACATACTGCACACAGACACCAATACCAAACTGTCCGTTCTACCTTGCAATGCGAAAACCGCTCAGGGTTTGGGAGTCAACAACCCGTGTGTATTCGTAGACGAGCCCGGAGCTATGGAGACGCTAGCGGGTGAAATGCTGAACGATGCACTGACCACAGCGCAAGGGAAGCCCGGAGCGGATATGCGGGTTTGGTACTTCGGAACGCTCGCACCCAATCCTAGCCAATGGTGGGTAGACCTGGCGCTAGGCGGTTCCGATCCGAGTACCTACTGTTACACCCTACAAGCGAACCCTAAGCGATGGTCAGACCTGAGAGAGATTCGGCGTGTAAACCCGTTGATGTACGCGTTTCCTGAGTCCAGAAAGACTCTCAAGAGCGAGCTAGACAAGGCACTATCAGATAGCCGTCTAGCCGCACGTTTCAAGTCGTACCGATTAAACCTACCGACTGCCGAAGAGTCCACAATGCTATTGCAGGTGGAAGACTGGCAGCGCGTCTGCCAGCGCCGTGTCCCGCCGCGTGAGTCGCAACCTGTTGTTGGTCTCGATTGCGGACAGGGCCGCGCATGGAGCAGTGCTGTAGCGGTCTATCCCAACGGACGTACAGAGTGTAGAGCTATCGCCCCTGGCGTTCCTGACATAGCCGTACAGGAGCGGAGAGACCGCGTATCTAGTGGCACGTATCAACGCCTGATTGATGTAGGTGTATTGCGGATCGCACACGGTAGGCGCGTTCCTTTGGTCTCCGATCTGGTAGAGCTAGCGGCAGATTGGAATCCTGCCGCGTTCATTGCGGATCATTTCAGGCTAAACGAGGTACGAGACGCTGCACCCAGTAAACCGATTATCACGCGTCGTACCTTGTGGAGCGAAGCGAGCGAAGATATACGCGGATGCAGGCGGCTATGTCTTGATGGAAATATCAGCGTCTCAGACGAATCAAAGGGGCTACTACAGCATAGTCTAAGCGTTGCAAAGGTAGAGAACGACGACGCGGGAAACAGTCGATTAGTGAAAAAGAAACGGGATAACAGTACCCGTGATGATGTAGCTTGCGCCTTTGTATTGGCAGCAGGTGTCATGAGTAGAGCTAGGGGACCGAAGCCGTTACGTTATGCAGTCGCACGCTAAATTGAGTTCTAGACCGTGGGCAAGACTACGCCGAAGAGTATTACAGAAAGACGGGTATAGGTGTTCGGTTTGTGGTGGAGTTAGACAGCTAGAGGTACATCATATAATCCCGCGCCATATTGCGCCGGATAAAAAGTATCAAATTGAAAACTTACAGGTAATTTGTAGGTCCGACCATGAAGACATGCACACCAAACAAAAGATCGCGCCGGACGCATACGCTTGGCGCTTATATATGAAAGATGGAGTGAAAACTAATGAGTAATAAAACTAAGCTGGAAGTCCGGCAGCGGGAAATTAGAGCCAAGTTAGCCGAACTAAGCAACATCGAAAGTCTAACAGACGAACAACGCACAGAAATGCAGACTCTAACAAAGGAGTCTATTGATAACGACGCAAAGCTAAATGCTCTTGCCGTCACCGAACAGGAACCACAGGAAACCACTACCGATGCTGAGTCTAACGAGATCAGGGAGCTACGAAAAAAGTCTAGAGTATCTAACTACGTCGTTGCCGCTAGCGAAATGCGGAGCGTTGACGGTGCGGAACGTGAGTTCAACGCGGCTCTAGGTCTTCAACCGGGAGCATTCCCTATGGAGTTGCTAGCACCGTCTGAAGACGAAATGCGAACGACTACCGATACGGATACCACGTCTAATCAGCGCCGCTGGATTGATCGTCTGTTTAGCGCGTCTATGGCGCGTCGTATGGGCGTTTCGTTCGAAAGCGTCCCTGTTGGTCAGGCCAGCTACCCAGTTACGACTGCGGGTGCTACAGGTGCGCAACGCGGGCGAGACGAAGCGGCTACCGCTGCGGCGTGGAGTGTTGGCGTTACGGAGCTAAAGCCTACCCGGAACACGGTACACCTATCATTCACTATCGAGGATGCTGCGCGTCTTCCTGGACTAGAGCAGTCACTTCAGCGCGATATGCGGTCCGCTCTAATGGACTCGATTGATACTTCGCTTTTCATTGGTGACAACGGCGCTAATGAGAATGGCGCGGATATCACAGGGTTTAAGACTGCAAGTATCACAGAGACCACTTTGACTCAAGCTAACAAAGTCAAGGCGGATAAGATCGTGGAAGCGTACGCGGCGTTCATTGATGGTAAACACTGCGAAGGGTTTAACGAAATGAACATCGTTGCTAGCGTGGGTTCGAACGCTCTATGGCTGTCTACGGTTCATAACAGCGCGGTTGATAACCAGACTATTGCTCAGTATATGCAAGCTAGCGGTATGTCCTGGATGACACGCGGCGGCATTGATAGTGCGACTGGAAATGGCAAATTCGGCGCTTATGTTGGTCTCGCTAGGGGAATACAAGGCGCTGCGGTTGCGGCGGTTTGGAGCAATGGTACTTTGATCCGCGACCCCTATACCGACGCTAACAAGGGCGCTGTTAAGGTTACACTAAACTATTTGTGGGACTTCGGCATTCCGCGTACTAGCAACTTTAAGCGTATTAAATACGTTAGCAAACCATGCCGGGAAACAATCTATTAGTTTCTGGACCCGCAGGCGGCGGCAAGTCGCAAGCTGTCCTGGAGCTATTAAACGAGTCCGACGAAGTAACAGCGGTGGCCGACTTCCAAAGTCTGTACGCCGCTGTTGCTCAGGTTTCACGCGATCCAGAAACCGGGAAGTACCCTCTGAGGGACGACCGGCTACTACCGCTAATCGAGTTTACCCGGCGCGGAATTATCCAATCGGCAAGACGGCGCGGCATTCGGGTAATTGCGACCAACTCTGATGGCAGCCCAGAACGGCGCGGCTACCTGTTGGAACTGTTAGGGCCGGACGCAGCAGAACGGATCGTTGATCCTGGTGAAGCGGTAGCAATCGCTCGCCTAGCGTCCGAAGACGGTACGTTAGAGCCTGCCTGTAGACAAGCACTCAACAGGTGGTACACGCGACATTACCGGGACAATCCACGGAGACCACGGAGATAGAGCAATGGACGAAATTAGATGTAGTGTGGACTTTCTCCCTGACGAAACTCGACAAGGGCCGGGACGTATCGTCGGAACCATTCTCCGTTTCGGCGAACAGATCGTACACACCAAAGGACCGGAACAGTTCGAAGCGCGGTCTCTGGCGTTCTCTGATGATGGTGTTGTGCTGTACGACTCGCACGACGTAGAGCCGCGCAAACCCGTACATATCTTTACTCCGATACAAACTGATACCGAAGCACGGATAGATGCACTACTCCCTGATACCCCAGCGGGTAGGCGGCTAGCCGAACGCTTCAGGAACGGTATATACAAGGGTTTGAGTATCGAGTTTAGGGCCGTCTCCGAACGCTATGTAGACGGCGTTAGACGCGTCTCTAAGGCGTTTCTAGGCGGCGTTGCAGCGGTAGAGTCCCCTGCATACCAAACGCCAGTTGAAATACGCTCTAAGCGCTCTAGCAGGGAGATTTACTCATGGCTGTAGACCTGACTGCCGAACAACTCAGGTCCGCTTTAAGGCTAGGTGACAGTGCTACCGAAACCGCTGAAGCGGAACGGTTGTTAACTTATGCAAAGGCTGTGATCCCTGCACGCGCTCCGGGAGCTTCAACAGTTGTACATACTGAAGCAGCAATCCGACTGTGCGCCTACCTGTACGACAAACCCTTTGCCAGTCGTGGCACGAGCTACGCTAACGCGCTACGCAACTCGGGCGCTGGGGACATCCTGTTGCCGTGGTACGAACCAAAGGTGTCTAAGTAATGCCCAAAGACTCAATCGTATTAGACCGCAGGGTAACGCTTATTCAGCCTACCGTTAGTGAGGTTAGGGACTCCTTGAATAATCCTAAACCTGCCGATCCTATAGAGCATGAAGTATGGGCGAACCGAGAAGACACAGGCGGCAAAGAAACCGTTACTACTCGGCTAATGGTCTCTCAAACAAACACGGTTTTTACGATCCGATACAGACAGGATATTGATAATACATGGAGCATAGTGGACCGTGGCGTTACGTTCGGTATCGAGTTCATATTAGAGGTAGGGCGGCGTCTTTACTTGGAAATACATACGAAGTCAAACAAGAATTAAATGGTAAAAGAAATACTATCCCGGTTTGGGTACGAACGACGCGATTATTCCGACGCCATAACCGCAGCATTGATGGCGCAAGCTAGCGGTGTAAACGTCTCTAGTGCTGCTACAAGCGCTCTCGAATCTGCCGCAGGTATCGTTGGCAGGGCATTTGCATCCGCGAAGGTAAACGGTAAGAGACAAAATATTTTAACCCCGTTTGTTTTAATGGGTATCGGCAGATCGTTAATCAAGCGTGGGGAGTCCCTGTATCTGATTGAACCCGCTAGAGACAGCATTCAGCTAATCCCTGTTGGTGCGTACAGCATTGTTTCAGGGACATACGATCCTGCTAGCTGGCAGTACGAAGTTACGCTAGACGGCCCTAGTAAATCAATCGTTCGTAAAGTCTCCGCTGATGATCTAATCCACATTCGAATCAATACAGACCCTTCTAAACCGTGGGCCGGATGCTCACCGGCAGACAGCGCACACCTAGTAAGCGCACTCGCTGCTAACGTCTCTCAGGCTCTCACAGACGAAGCTAGCGGGCCGCGCGGATCGTTTGTGCCGCTCCCTGGTGGAGACACTAGCGGACTCGCTACGGAGGCCAAGAACGCGCGCGGCGGGATGCTGTTGGTAGAGACCACACAAGGCGGCTACCAGTCTGGTGCCGACATTCCCAAAAGCGACTACGAGCAGCGGCGCTTTGGTGCAAACCCGCCTGAGTCGTTGGTTCGGTTGCTAGAGACTTCGCACAACCTGATGTTGGGAGCAATCGGCATAAGCGGCGCGCTGTTCTCCGCGAAGGATGCAGCTAGCGCCGTCAGCGCGTACAGGATGTTTGCTCATGCAGTCATCGGGCCGTTGGGCCAGATCGCCCAAGCGGAGCTAGCGCACAAACTCGATGATCCAGACCTGTCCCTAGACTTCAGCGACCTTCGTGCGGCAGACGTGGCGCAAAGGGCCGCAGCGTTCAAACGGCTAGTGGAAGGTGGAACCGACACGGAGAAATCGCTAGCGCTTAGCGGACTGCTCGCCAGTGAGTAGCCGTCTGACTATTTTATTCAGCCGGTCGCCACTCCACGGTCCTCTTGGGCCGAAACTGCTTCTCCAGCATTACATCGGCTATCTCGTAGGCGAGCTTTGCGACTCTAACGGGGTTAACCCCATCAGGGTGTTCTACCTTCAAGTCCATTGCGCTTAGCGCCTGACCAGCAAACCAGTCTCGTACACTTATTTTGTCCATCAGTTTCCCCTATCTCACTCATCCCAACAGGTCTTCTACGGCTCATTCTCCATCTTGAGCACCAACGAACCTTTGATGAGTTTCAGAATGTATTATTTTACGGTCCTGAGGTAGAGTCACCGCAATCTCGCATGGCTCGGCATATGTCGCGAAGGGATTCTTTCACCCAGAATCGTACCCAAGCTATCGTCTCGCCGTCTCGAATTGTTACCTGTCGTATTTCAGCAGCCACGCCTTTCTCGGGACCGCTGTGATGCTGAATACTGAAAACATCACCTTCACAGCGATCCACTAGCTCAAGTCTCTCATTATCAGAGTATTGTGGTTTATCGCCTTTCGAAATGTTTTTTATCCACATCGCGGATTGTACAACCGTCACTAGCAGCCATCGTGGTGAAGCATCGCAGGGCTTTTTCTGTTGTGCAATGGAGAACGTTGGGGCGAGTAGCGACAAGTAGAGGGTCAATATCATGAATGGTCGCATGGCATTCCTCCGGGATGCGACAGATTGGAGTTGGGCTGTTTCACCCTACCATAGGTGTCAGAGCGGCCTTGAACGAGCTCATAGTCGCAGGCGCGATAGCGGTACCGGGAACGGCGCAACGTGGAACGACGGCTGGCCGGATTCGGAGTCGCCGAAGCGGCGTAGATCAGTGCCCGGGAGGCAGTCTTTGAAAATTGAAAGTCGGGTGTTATTTCATTTCTCCGCGATGTTCGACCAAAAGTCGTGCTGCATTCGTTTGCATCCATTGATGCAGCAATTCACTGTTGTACTGACCCACACCTAGCTTTGCCCCGGTAGTCTTGTCGAAGCGACGTATAAAATCATTCCGTATACTTATCCGCACATTAGCTTGCTTGTCATGAGTCGCAGGGTGGATGTAGCCCTCCACAATTGCGTTCGCTTTGACGAAATCAACCGCCACTGGAGGGGGTCGTCTCCGTCCAATCCACCCCTTCAGGTCCGGCCATATTGTAGTTACCAGTAGAAACGATCCAAGCAAAAAAAGTACTACGTGAATCCAGAGCGGATATGATGTCACCGCCATCCACCGTTTCCAGGTTTCGAAATTCTCGAGAATCTGTGGCAAGCTGATGAGTTGCAGCAAAATAGATGTACAAATTGCGAAAACCCGTCTCATTGACTGCACCATCACATCATCGCAGGTAAAACGTCAAAACGTAAAGAAACCGTCAAAATACTGCCGATAAAGTAGGGCAATAGGGAGAAATGCGAGCGAAAGCAGACGCCCTAAAACCGCGTTAGTTGTTGTAAAACAAGGGTTTGGGTGTGAAGCATGTAAAGACACTCGGTTTTTGTAAGGCAGGCGCTCTAACCAACTGAGCTAACCGCCCTGGGGAGTTACTCCATTGATTCTAAACCGCTTGCAGATTCTGTTTCTCTAGCGGACCGCCAGGACCGGTTCCATGGGCGGCAAAACGGTGTATCAAGCCTCCCGTTGCGTTCGCCCGTATTGCATCGGAACCCTGCTCCTTGCTCGCCCGGCGATTGAGATATCGAGTTGCTGCCCGTTTCATCGCCGGATCTTCTGGCCGCATTGCTTTCCGGTGCCGCTTCCATGTGCACGCCGGCAGCGAAAGCGGATGCTCCAGGAACAATGCTGCCTGACGCGAGCTGCGCCTCCCCAACCTCACCCCACGGCTACTTCCGCCAAAGTTTTCCTGTAGTCGGCGAGAAACTGCTCCAGGCCGATGTCGGTCAGCGGGTGCTTGAAGAGTTGGTGGAAGATCTTGGCGGGCATCGTCGCGATGTGGGACCCGGCCAGGGCGACGTCTTTGACGTGCATCGGTCCCCGAATCGACGCTGCCAGAACCTGCGTCGGGAAGTCGTAGTTCTCGTAGATCGTGACGATCTCGCGGATGAGTTCGGTGCCTTCCGACGCAATGTCGTCCAGGCGGCCCATGAACGGGCTGACGATATAGGCGCCGGCTTTTGCCGCCAGCAATGCCTGCGCCGCGCTGAAGCAAAGCGTCACGTTGACCCGGATCCCTTGCGACGAGAGCGCCTTGGTCGCTTTGATTCCCTCCGGGATCAGCGGGCATTTGACGACGACGTTGGGGTGGATCGCCGCCAGTTCGTGGCCCTCCCGAATCATCTCTTCCGCTTCGGTAGAGACCACCTCGGCGCTGATATCGCCGTCCACGATTTCGCAGATGGCGCGAATTTGCTCCACGTTCGAGCGGCCCTCTTTGGCGATCAGCGACGGGTTCGTCGTAACGCCGTCCACGATGCCGAGTGCGGCCGCAGCCCGCAGTTCATCGAGGTTGGCCGTATCCAGGAAAATTTTCATGGGAGTTCTCTAACTGACGGCGCCGAAGCTCTGCCGCAAGCGTGATGACGGATGGCTGGGATTGCAGCCCCTCATCATACCAACCGGATTCCCGGGAGGATCTTGTCGGAGCAATGGGAGAAGTTCCCCTGCTGAGTCAACGAGAGCGTTTCCCTTCGGCAAAAGATGCTGAGCCTTCCGTCTTGTTTTTGCCGCCCCAGCCTGCCTGGAATGAGGACAGCGAGGATAACGATCGACTTGCGGTCGGTGGGCGGGATTCTTCACAATGCTAACGCGCCGCCGTGAACCAAGGCGGCAAGAGCAGCCCCGCAGAGTGCGGGCCTTCATCCAGGACCGCCCATGACCACTTCATCCGACATGCGATCATCGCGCCGCCAATTCCTGGGAGGCGCCGCTACGGTAGCTGCGGCTGGACTGCTCACGCCCGCTTGGGGGCAGGGCCCCAGAAGACCGAACATTCTGTGGATCAGTTGCGAGGACATCAGTCCCGACTTGGGCTGCTACGGCGACGCCTACGCCACGAGTCCCAGCATCGACAATTTGGCCGCCGAGGGCGCTCGCTATACGCGCTGCTTCTCGGTTTCGGGTGTCTGCGCGCCGAGCCGCTCGGCGATCATCACCGGCATGTACCCGACCACCATCGGTACCATGCACATGCGGTCTCGATCCGTACCGCCGCCGGAGGTCAAGTGCTTCCCGGAATATCTCCGTGCCGCCGGATACTACTGCACGAACAACTCGAAGACCGATTACCAGTTCGAGCCGCCGTTCACTGCATGGGACGAATCGAGCCGGCAAGCCCATTGGCGGAACCGCGCGCAAGATCAACCGTTCTTCGCCGTCTTCAACCTCACCGTTTCTCACGAAAGCTCGATCCGCATGCCCGCAAGACGTCGTGAACGCGGCGGCGATCGCGTCCCGCCCGGGATGCGCCACGATCCGGACACAGCCGAGCTACCGCCGTACTACCCTGACACGCCCGTTGTTCGCAAGGACTGGGCAACGTACCACGACAACATCACCGCTATGGACATGCAGGTGGCCGGCATCCTCCGCCAGCTTGAAGAGGATGGCTTGGCGGACGACACGATCGTCTTCTTTTGGGGCGATCATGGACGGGGATTGCCCCGCGCCAAACGCTGGATCTATGACTCGGGCATCCACGTGCCGCTGGTGATTCGATGGCCGGGCGTGCTCGAACCGGGGTCTACGGTCGACGATCTCGTGAGCTTCATCGATTTCGGTCCGACGGTGCTGTCGCTGGCCGGAGTGGCTGTGCCTGCGCATATGCAGGGCCGGCCGTTTTTGGGCGGGCGGAAAGCTCCGGCGCGCGAGTACGTCTATGCCGCGCGCGATCGTATGGACGAGGCCTACGACCTGATCCGGGCCGTGCGCGACAAGCGCTACAAGTACCTCCGCAACTACATGCCCGAGGTCACCTACGCCCAGCACATCAATTACATGGACGAGATGCCGACCATGAAGGAGTGGCGGCGCTTGCACGCCGAAGGCAAGCTCGAGGGCCCAAGGAAGATATTCTTCAGCCGAACCAAGCCGGTCGAGGAGCTGTATGACACGGAGTCCGATCCCCACGAGGTGAACAACCTGGCCGGCTCGCCCGAGCACCAGGATGTGCTCTTGCGGCTTCGGGCCGAGCATGAGCGTTGGCGCAAGAGCACCAATGACCTCGGGTTGATCCCCGAACCCGAATTGATGGAGCGGATGCGCCCCGGTGGCAAATACGAAACGACGGCCGCTCCCGAGATCACCCGGGCTGGCTCAACGGTCAGGATCCGTTGCGCCACCGAGGGCGCATCCATCGGCTACACCACCGAATCAGGCGATGACGCCCGCTGGATGCTCTACGGCAGCGAGCTGAAGCTCGAACGCGGAGCCGTTCTCAGGGCTAAAGCCATTCGCATCGGCTTCAACGAAAGCCCCGAGGCGAGGGTGGTAGTGCGTTAGGAAATCCAGGAGTGGGAGATGGGATTCCGTCCGGACCGAAACGACATTTTGAATCGATACGGCTGCTTGAGCAATGCCGCAATCAGGGTTGATCCTGCCGCCGATGTTAGAATGGACTCGCTTATGATTCGCTTGTTGGCCCTTCTGGTCATGGCCGCGCTGGCTCCGCTCTCCGCCGCCGACTTGCCGGCCGGCGAAACGCCGCCGGGCAAGGTGGTTCTGGTCCCGCAGCCTCATCATGACGACCATTCGACGGATTACGGCATGGCGGGGCTGATCGCGCGCCTGGTCGACGAAGGGTTTCGCGCAATCTACATTCGGGCCAGCAACGACGAAAAAGACGGCCGCCACGGCTACCCGCGCAATGACATGATCAACGAGCGGGAGACCGAAGAGGCGATCGCAGTCCTCGGCATGGAGAAGGTCATCAGCCTCAACTGGCGCAACAACTTCGAGTCGGGATATGCGCTCAACGACCTGCGCGAGCAGTTGATCTTTCTGATTCGCAAGTACAAGCCCGACGTGATCCTCGGCCACAACGGCTGGGAGCACTATCAAAAGAACGCCGGGCACCGCAACGTGGGTTGGATGCTGGAGGAGGCCATCTTGCTGGCGGGGCTGCGCAACGCGCATCCTGAGCATTTCGAGATGGGTGTCGAGCCCCACGCCGCATCTTACTTCTACGGCAAAGCGCGTCTGACCTGGGGGCTGGGCCATCGGCCGAATATCGTGATGGAGTTCAACGCGGACCAGCAGAGGCGCAAGGAGACCGCGTTTCAGCTTCACCGCAACGTCCGCGCCCATCCGTCGGGAGCTCGGTCTGTGCGGAGGCAGCTTGCCCGGATGAACTTGTACGTCCCGGAATTCGAGAATCTCGACGATCAGGAGATCGCTGTCCTTATGGCGAACTGGTCCATGGAGCACATTTCACGGCTTCACGGATCGCATGCCGGAGTCGAGTTCGGTGAGGAGTACTACTTCAAGGGCGAGTTCTATGATCTGCCGGGACTCCAAGGTTATTTTGAGGAAAACATGGAAACCCGGTAGAGTTCCCAGGGCGTGTTACAATCGGCGTCCGAGATCGTTCCGGTTGACTCTCATGAACCGTTTCACTCTTTCAATCGTTCTACTGGGCATATGCGGTGTCTTGTCAGCCGCGGACCTGCCGCTTGTTGATCCGCCTCCAGGCAAGGTCTTGCTGGTGGCGCAGCCTCATCACGACGATCACACCACGGACTACGGCCTTGCCGGTGTGATTCTGCGATTCATCGCCGACGGCTACAAGGCCTACTACGTGCGCGGGACCAACGACGAGAAAGACGGCCGCCTCGGCTTTCCGCGCAACGACATGATGAACCTCAAGGAAACCTATGATGCCCTCCGCATCCTGGGAATGGAAGATCATGTCATCAACCTGAACTGGCGCAACAACTTCGAGACGTCGTATGCGCTCAACGATCAGCGTGAGCAGTTGATCTTCCTGGTTCGCAAGTACAAACCGGATGCGGTCGCGGGTCACAACGCCTGGGAGCATTACCAGAAAAACCCGGGCCACCGCAACCTATCGTGGAATTACGAAGAGGCCTACTGGCTGGCGGGCTATCGCAACGTGCATCCCGAGCATTTCGAGATGGGCGTCGGGCCCCATGAAACGTATCACTACTTTGGCAAGGCCCGCCTCGACTGGGGGCGCGGCCACCGTCCGAACGTCATCCTCGAGATGACCGAGGAACAGGTCAAGGTCAAGGAAAAGGCCATCCATGCGCATCAGCACGTCTATGCGAACCCCGGCGGTGCGCGCTCGACGAGAACCCGTCTGGCTCTACAGGGGCTCTACTTGCCCGAGCTCGAGGACGTCGATGACGATACGACCGCCGGCAACATGATGATCGAATGGAACATGAACTGGATCTCGAGGCGCTGGGGCAAAGAGGCGAACGTCAAGTACGGCGAAGACTACTACTACATGGGCGAGTTCTATCACCTGCCGGGTCTGAAAGAGTTTCTCGACGAGAACGTGGAGGCCAAATGACCCGACGCATCCTGGCGTTTGTATCCCTCATATTCCTCGCCGCTGTGGCGCCGCTTGCGGCTCAGATCGGCGAGACGAACAATACGGTCGTCGTCATTACCTCCGACGCGAGCAACTACGTGCTGCACGCCGGCGGAACGGTGGCGAAGATGGTCGAGGACGGCATGGAGGGAATCCTGATCCGCATCGGGAACGATGAGAAAGACTCCTGGGACCTGTCTCCTGAGGAGACCGCGCTGCGGACGAAGCAGGAAAGCGAGGCGGCCGCGAAGATCCTGGGCATCAGCAAGGTCATTTCGCTCGGCTTCAGGTCATCGGACTTCCGCGACGTCCCGTTCACGACGATGCGCGATAGATTGGCCTATTACATCCGGGTCCACAAGCCGCGCGTGCTGTTCATCCCGAACCCGCACACGCAGTACGACCGCAACCATGACCGCTACTACGGCGGACGCGCCGCGGAAGACGCCTGGCGTGCGGCGGCGTTCAAGAACTATCTCCCCGCCATGAAAGATGTCAACCTGGGAGCGCACGTGACTCCGGAGGTCTATTACTTCGCTCCGCTGGTGGACCCTGCTCGGCGTGAGCCCGAGTCCACGGGGACCTTTGTGCCGCAGCCGAAGATGACCGATATCTCCGGCACGCTCGAAAAGAAGATCAAAGCCGCCCAGGCGCTGAAGACCATCAATCACAGCCTCGCAATGAGGTTGAAACAACGGCTCGATTCCACCGATCGGCGGTTGCCGCTGCTCGACAGTGTGGACGAGGCGTCGATCAACAAGCTGGTCGAGCAGCGGGTTCGCGGTTTGGCGCGGCTTTCCGCCGAAGGCACTGACTTTCAAGCGGCCGAAGAGTTTCGCTACGCAGGGGTCGAGTACCGGATTCCGGCGTCTTACAGATAGCTCCGGGGCCTTGCGCTTTTACAAAAACCGCCGCCTCCTGATGGCGGCTCTCGCCCCCGTTGTTGACTGCGAGTTGCTCCAACGGGGTTTGCCGTCCCCTGTTCGGTCTGAACAGTACGGAACTGCCGCGTCGCCGACCCTCTTGTTGGGTCTTTCGCTGAACTACTGGACGGTGATCGCGTAAGGGGCGAGACGTAGAACACCGCCCTCGAGCAGGGATGGAGAGATCGCGAAGCGCTTCGGGTTCAAGTTCGAAGGCAGTCGGAGTGAACCCTTCCAGGCAAATCTGTCTACATCGAAAAGGGCCTCGATGAGTTGCTGCGGACCAGGGTAGGGAACCAGACGGTACTCTCCGTCCTGCAGCTCGGCTGCTTGCTGCGCCAGCTCGATGGCCCGATCGAAACCGCCGAGTTCGTCGACCAGTCCCTTTTCGTATGCCTGATTGCCGAGCCAGACCCGCCCCTGCGCGACCTCCTCGATCTCCTCCCATGAGCGCTCCCGTGAGTCGGCCACTTTCTGCACGAAAGTCTTGTACACCGCCTGGATTTCGTGACGCAGCTTCGCTCGTTCTTCCCTGGTGAGTGGGCGGTAGTCGCTATCGATGGCGGCGAAACGGCCCCGCGTGAGAATCTCTTTCTTTACGCCGATCTTGTCATAAAGGCCTCGCAGGTTCATCTTGCCGTAGATGACGCCGATCGAGCCGGTGAACGTGCCGGGATAAGCCACCACCGGAGCTTGGGCCATCGAGATGTAATACCCCCCCGACGCCGCCACGTTCGACATCGATACCACCAGAGGCTTTTTCTCCCGCAGCAGATTCACTTCTCTCCACATGCGGTCCGAAGCGAAAGCGTCCCCGCCCGGAGAGTTCACCCGTAGGATGACCGCCTTGACGTCGTCCTTCTCCCGCACCTCGCGCAGTGTTTTTGAGAAGCTCTCGTCGCCCAGGATCCGTGCGTCAAGGAAGGGGTCAACTTCACTGTTGCCCGACATGATGTCACCGACTGCGTAAACGACCGCGATCTGGTCGCCCCCTCCGAAACCGGTGGTGCTCTCCAAAGGCTTCCGGTAGGCCGAGAACGTGACTTCCCGCCACTCCTCTTGTTCCAGCTTTTCCTTGACGTAATCTCTGAACTGATCTTCGTACTTCAACCCGTCGATGAGTCCCGCCTCGACGGCGTCCGATGAAAGAAACGGCCCCTCGTCCAGCAAGGCGCGGAAGGCATCGTCCGGCATTTCCCGCGACTTCGCTACCGTTGCGATGAATCTCGTATACAGGTCGTCCAGCACGGAATTGACGACCTCGCGATACTCGTCCGACATCGACGAACGGGAGAACGGCTCCGCGGCGCTCTTGTACTTGCCGATGCGCTCCACCTCTGCTTCGATGCCCAGCTTATCGAGGGTGTCGGCGTAGAAGCTCACCTCGGCGCGCAGGCCCTTCATGTCGAGAATGGCTTCGGGGACCATGAATATTTCGTCGGCAGTGCTGGAGACGAAATAGTCGATCGTGCCGGCGTTGTTCAACAGGGCGATGACAGGCTTGCCCGACTTCTTGAAATTCTCGATGCCGTATCGGATTTCCTGAGCCTTCGCCCATCCCGTCCCGAGGCCACCGCTCTCCAGGACCAGAGCGGAGATGCGTTCGTCGTCTGCGGCTTCCTTGAGAGCGTTCCGGAGATCCAAGAGAGTCGGAGGAGGTCCGTGGCGAAGCCATTGAATGCTGAATTCGCTCGCAGCGTGTTCGGGGATGTCGCCTCGGAGGCGCATCGTGAGAATGGAGTCCTTCTGAATGGACGGCTGACCCGGGCTGAGCGAGGCGATCAGCGCCACCACGAAGACCGCCATGAAGAACGTGAGCAGAATGCCCGTAAGGATGCCGAGGAGAAACTTGGCCATGGGAGGTCCGCCGATCGTCCTGCAAGAGCTCGTTGACGGATTACTGATGCGATCCGCAAGCTCTCAAGGAGGACTCATTATAAGTATTTGCCCGTCAGGGGCGGCAGACTGCTGGCGGGTTCTGCGGGAGCAGTCGCCTGCACCGCAGCTTTAGGATTCCGGTGGTTTCTTGATGATGCGGCCGAACTGGTTGCCTATGGTGTCTCCATGGCTCCAGGTGCCGGCGTATTGTCCGCGATAGAAGAGCACACGCGCTGAGAACGTGCCGAGTCCGGGGATTGCCGTGTCGGTGAGGCTCACCACCGGCGTGTCGCCGGCCCACTCGACAGTCACCGGTACCGGCACGGTCACATCGCGGCTGCCGTACTGAATACGGGTGTTGATGGTCCAGAGGCTGCCGGCAATTTTCGTGACGCTGTTGATCTCATAGCGTTCCGTCCGTAGCGCTTCGGACTCGCGTCCGTTGATGGTGAAGGAGCCTTCCAGAACAGCCCCGGTCAATGATTCTTCGAATTCCGATTCCAGCGCCTCCTGCGAGGGTGGCTGGCCCGCGCATCCGGACAACTGCAGAATCGCCAGAACGCTGGCGGCGAGACAACCTGCCGGTCGAATCCCGGCCTTTCCGAAAACCATGGGAACCTCCAACGCCGACGCACGCCGACGCCAAGAGCTGATTCTACCCGGTCTCTCTCACCGCGTGGGGAAGAGACGGATTGTCCTGCATATCCCACCATGTGGCGAGGCGAAGTGTGTGAGAGGGCGGTCAGTGCGAGGCGCGAGCCGGGCGGAGGAAAAAGGCGCGCACAGGCGTACTTGCCGAATCGCCTCCTTCACCCCTCGAGTCACGAATCACGGCCTTTTCCCCGTGCTTCATCCGTCGGGTGGTGAGAAATGCAGGTCAGTGTCGCGATAGCGTCTGGCGTGTGGTCTGTCCGGTGGAAACTTCGATGTACTGCACGCGGCCTTTCGTGAAAGTAAGTGCTTGACGGCCGTTCAGGACTTCCATCAGTGCTTCCCCAATCTCTCCGGAGACACCCGGTTTCAGCAAGCCTGAATCGGCAAGCTCGCCGGCGCTCTGGAAGCGGCCCCGCAGAAGCTTGACCACGTCATCCGGCTCGATCACGTAGCGGGCCGGTACTTTGTGCTCTCGCGCCAGCAGGTTCAGGAAACACTTCAGGACGGATACGGCGGGCGCCTCGTCCCCGTCTGGTTGCGTCTTGCGCGGCGGCGTCGGGCGGTTTTCCGGGGGCAGGTCTTTTCCGCGCTGGATCGCATTGAGAATCGCTGGGCCCTCTTTCTGAAGCAGTTTGGCTCCGAACCCTCGGAAATGCGACAAGTCTTCAAGGTTCGTCGGCCTCGCCTTGGCGAGACTGAGTAGAACGCTGTCTTCGGCGACCCAGCGGCGGGGGATATCAGACTTCCGTACCTTGTTTTCCCTCCAGCGGACGAGTTCGCGGAGCACGGCATACGTCACTGAGCCCGCACTGCGGCCCGATGCGATGCGAGACGCAATCGCATCCGGGTCCGGCTCGTAGCGGCGAGGGTCGGCGAATGCGGCCGAGAGGGTCATGGCCCATTCTCGCCGTCCGGCCTTGTCGAGGTCGGCCAGAAGCAGGTCGGTGGCCCGCACCAGGTGCTTCACGTCTCCGACGGCATATTCCGCCATCGCAGGCGGCAGCGGACGCTTTGTCCAATTGGTCCGGGTGTGGCCCTTGGGCAATTGGATGTCCAGCAGCTTGCGCAGTAGCGGCCCCAGGCCGATTTGATCACCCGAACCCGTGAGCGCCGCCGCGATGGCCGTATCGAGCAGCGGCTCTGCCAGGATTCCGTAGGCGTGATGCAGGCATTCCTGATCTTGCTCGGCCGCGTGGGCGGCTTTGAGAATCTTCGGGTCGGTCAAGACGCCAAGCAGGGGTTCGAGATCTCCCGGCGAGAGCGCCAGTGGGTCGACGAGCCAGGCGTTCTGGCGGTCGGCGAATTGGAGCAGGCCCAACCGGGGATAGAAAGTTCTCTCTCGCAGAAACTCCGTGTCGAACGCGATGATCTTCTCTCGCGATAACGATTCCGCCACTGCCGAGACGGCGGCAGCGTCAGTGATCGGTACGGGCTTGCGCATGCCGGACGCGCTATTCGTTTCGGCTGGTGGCGCCATGACGGAGAACGGCGCCGAGCCGCTTGTGTGCAAAGACATCCCTGTTGGGCTGACCTCTACCGGGTCAGCGGAAACTATCGATCGTCGAAGGACAAGAAAACGGGTGGACAACCCCGGCGGGAATACTTCCATCATACGCTATTGCCCCCCCCCGCGGCGGGGAGGTTTCCGCTCCCACTGGCCTGCAAGCGCTTCTTTCCAAGTCTCGGCCAGCCCGCCCAATGCTAGAATTCGAACGCCATGGATACGCACGAAGGTTTCTCCCTGACACGGCGAGGGTTTCTCTCCGCCTCGGCTGCCGGCGCCTTGCAGGCGGCCTCCGCAAAGAAGAAGATCCGCACGGCGGTCTACGGAATCGGCCATGCCCATGCACGGGGCAAGGTGCAGGCGGTCCGGGAAATGGAGCAGTTCGAGCTGGTCGGCATCTGCGAGCCGGATGAGCGCCAATCCCGTGACTACGAGGTGTTTCACGGCGTTCGCTGGCTCTCGCGGGAAGAAGTCCTCCATGACGCGTCGATCGAGTTGGTTGTGGTCGAGTCGAGAGTGCAGGAAAACCTTGCTTACGCTTCATCCGCGGTCGACGCCGATAAGTGGGTCCATCTCGACAAGCCTCCGGGCGTTGATCTCGACGGACTGCGGAAACTGTTCTCCAACGCGGAGAGCCGAGGCAAGATCGTCCAGATGGGCTACCAGTGGCGCTACCACCCGGCGATGCAGGCGGCGATAGAGGCGTTTCGCGAGGGCTGGCTCGGTGACGTCTATATGGTGAGAGCTACGATCAACAAGCCGATCTCACGGGATACCCGGGAAGAACTCGCTGCCTTTCGCGGCGGCATGATGTTCGAGCTGGGTTGCCATATGATCGACCGCATCGTCGACGTGCTCGGAAAGCCGAAAACGATCACAAGCTGGATGCGCCACGATGCGCCGATCAACGACGCGCTGGAAGACAACACCATGGCGATCTTCGAATTCGAGCGCGCCATGGCCGAGGTGTACGTGGCCGCTCAGCAGCCCAACGGTGGAAACTATCGCACCTTTGAAATCCTCGGCACGAACGGCACCGCAACGGTACGGCCGTTCTCGCCGTATCGTCTGATGGTTGATCTCGAGGTGCCCGCCGGCCCTTACAGAGCAGGTTTCCAGAAGATCGAGATGCCGCGTCCTCAAGGGCCTCCTTTCGTGGGAGACTTCGCCGAGTTGTCCCGGGTCATCCGCCAGGGAGACCGGCCCGCATACTCGGTGGAACACGATCTCATCACCCACGAGGCGCTGCTCAAGGCCTGCAATGTGATCTGATGGGAAGCCGGCCCGGCGCGTCGGCTTTTCTTGACAGTTTTGCCATCTCACCTTTAGCCTTGAGACAAGTCGGGCTACCTCGATCCCGAGCATAAATTTCTTTCCATGTGGTGCAGGCTCCGCACCGTGCTTGCCGGCGCGCCGTGGTTGTTGGCTGCGTTCTTGGCTCTTGCCGCTTCAGCGGCCGTCACGGACAGTTCTTCAAAAGCCGATTTCAGTACGCACGTAAAGCCCTTCCTGCAAACTCATTGCGTGGCCTGCCACAATGCCGAGCTTCGCACCGGTGGCATTGACTTCGAGGGAGTTGACGACGCCGGGAACGCTCTGACCGGCAACCCTCTGATCTGGGATAAGGCGGCCGGCATGCTTCGCGCCGGCATGATGCCGCCCAAGGGCCGTCCCCGGCCCCCGCGCGCCGATATCGACAAGGTCATCCAGTGGTTTGCAAGGCGCCAGGAGACCAGGACACACCGCGAAGATGACCCGGGCCGCGTCACCGCCCGCCGCCTGAACCGCGAGGAATACAACAATACGGTTCGTGACCTGCTGGGAATCGATTTCCGGCCTGCCGACGATTTTCCCGCTGATGATTCCGGCTACGGCTTCGACAATATCGGCGACGTCTTGTCGATCTCCCCGGTCTTGATGGAGAAATACATGTCCGCGGCCGAAGTCATTGCTGACAAGGCGATCGTCGCCGAGCGACTTATCGAGCCGTCGCTGGAGAAGTATCTGGCGCCGAGAATCGAGCATGACAAGGGATTGATCGAGTATTCGCAAGAGGGCGCGATGGAGGTCACTCATGACTTTCCTCGCGACGCCGACTACACCATCTGGGTTCGCGCCATCGACCGCCGCCAACAGCCGATGCCCACCCCGGAGAACCCCGATCCGGCGCAGCCGGAACCATTGCCCTACGAGTTCACCATCGACGGCGAGCGCATCGAGGTCTTCAGTATTCAATCGCAGTACTACAACAAGGCGCCGACCGAGGTCACCGTCACGCTCCCTAGGGGGCCTCACAAGCTGGCGGCCCGCTTTCTGGTTGACGTCACTCGGATCCCCGACCACGATGCCGAACGCTACAAGAAGCGCCGCCGCATGGCCTTCGGCGACTTCTTTGAGATTCGCGGCCCGTTCAACACCCGGCTGCCTCCGCTCACCGAAAGCCACAGGAAAGTCTTCATCTGCGGAGATCTCGATCTAGGACGCTATCCGCCGGGCTGCGTCGAAAGAATGGTCGAAAACCTCGCGCGGCGCGCCTATCGGCGTCCCGTCTCGCAAGAAGAGATCGACTCGCTGAAGCGATTGGTCGAGTTCGCCCAAACGAACGGTGACTCCATCGAGCAGGGCATGAAGGTTGTACTGCAGGCTGTCCTCGTCTCGCCGCACTTCCTGTTCCGGATCGAGCGTGACCCGGACCCCAATGACCCGGAAGCCGTTCACGCCGTGGACCCTTACGAGTTGGCGTCACGCCTCTCGTATTTCCTCTGGAGCAGCATGCCGGACGAACGTCTGATCGAACGCGCGACGAATCTCGAACTGAGCGATCCGGGCATCCTCGAGGAAGAGGTCACGCGCATGCTGGCCGACTCCCGCTCGCAAGCGCTCATCGAAAACTTTGCCGGGCAATGGCTGGAACTGCGCAACATCAAGCTGGCCACTCCTGATCCCGACCTCTTCCCGCAGTTCGACGACGAGCTCGGCTCCGCGATGCGCACCGAGTCGGAGTTGTTCTTCGAGACCGTCCTTCGGGAAGACCGGGGAATCGGCGACTTTCTCGATGGCCGGTTCACCTTCCTGAATGAGAAGCTGGCGAGTCATTATGGGATCTCCAGCGTCGAGGGTCCCCATTTCCGCAGAGTGGCTCTGAATGGGGATCAGCGGAGCGGCATCGTAACCCAAGCGAGCGTGCTGCTGCTGTCCTCCTATCCGACCCGCACCTCTCCCGTGTTGCGAGGCAAGTGGCTTCTGGACAACATTCTCGGCGCACCGCCCCCGCCCCCGCCCGACGACGTTCCGGAACTGGAAGAGACGGATGCGTTCAACGGAACGCTGCGCCAGCAGCTCGAACAGCACCGCGCGAATCCGGCTTGCGCGGTCTGTCACGAGAAGATGGACGCCCTCGGCTTCGGTATGGAGAACTACGACCCTGTCGGGCGCTGGCGCACGCACGAAGGTGATCGCCCACTGGATGTTTCCGGTGTGCTGCCGAGTGGAGACTCCTTCGCCGGACCAGCCCAGCTCAAGGAGATTCTCAAGAATCAGCTTGACGATTTTGCCCGCTGCCTGACGGAAAAAATGCTAACCTACGCCTTGGGACGTGGCCTGAAGAGTTACGATCGACCGGTGGTCGATGAGATCGTCAGGAATCTGGCCCGGGATGACTACCGTTTTTCGCGGTTGATCTACGAGATTGTCAACAGTAAGCCGTTCCGGATGCGGCGCGGAGAAGGAGGCATGTCATGATTCGACGAGTGCAGCTTTCAAGGCGAACCCTGCTGCGAGGTATCGGGACCACCATTGCGCTTCCGTTTCTCGACGCGATGAATCCCGCCTTCTCGGCCACTCCAAGCCGGCTCGGCAATCAGATTCCTGTTCGTATGGCGTTCTCCTACGTTCCCAACGGCATCATCATGGAGGACTGGACGCCCGAGGCCGCAGGCGCTCTGAAGGTGTTGCCGAGCATCCTGGAGCCGATCTCCGAGTTCCGCAACGATGTGATGCTTCTCTCCGGCCTGACCCACAACAACGGACGGGCACTGGGTGATGGACCAGGCGATCACGCGCGAGCGGCCGCCTCCTTCTTGACAGGTGTTCATCCGAAGAAAACCGATGGCGCCGATATTCGCAACGGGATCTCCGTAGATCAAGTTGCGGCTGACTTGGTCGGCGGTCGGACCCGTTTTGCCTCTATCGAACTCGGCGTCGAGCATGGCCGCTTGGCGGGCAACTGTGACTCCGGTTATAGCTGCGCCTACAGCAACAGCATTTCGTGGAGAAGCGAAACCACGCCGATGCCGCCCGAGGTCAACCCGAGGCTTGTCTTCGAACGCCTATTTGGACGACCGGGGGACAGCGACGATCCGGTCGCGCGTGCGAAACGCAAGCGCTACGAGAAGAGCATCCTGGATTTCGTACAACAGGACACACGCAAGCTGCAGTCGGAACTCGGCCCCACGGATAGACGTAAGCTTGACGAGTATCTGACGGGCGTCCGCGAGATCGAGAAGCGGATCGAAGCCGGCGAGGCTTCCGCGGCTCAGACAACGCCCTCGATGGATCGTCCGTCCGGGGTCCCCGTCGATTTCGCAGAGCACGCCAAGTTGATGTTCGACTTGCAAGTCGTCGCTTTCCAGACGGATCAAACCCGCATCGCGACCTTCATGTTGGCCAGGGAAGGAAGCAATCGTACCTACCGTGAGATCGGCGTTCCGGGTGGACATCATGGTCTGACGCATCACCGTAACGACGAAGAGAAGATTCGCAAGATCAGCAAGATCAACCGCTACCATATGGAGCTGTTCTCCTACTTCCTCAAGCGGCTCGACTCGATTCAAGAGGGCGACGGCACGTTGCTCGATCACTCGATGGTCCTCTACGGCAGCGGCTTGGCCGACGGCAACAAGCACACGCATCACGATCTGCCGGTCCTCGTCGCCGGCCGCGCTGCGGGAGGGCTCCACCCAGGCCGTCACCTGCGCTACGACACCGAGACGCCGATGGCGAACCTCTACCTCACCCTGCTCGACCGCATGGGCGTGCATCCCGAGACGATCGGCGACTCGACCGGCCGCCTCGAACACCTCACGGATATCTGATCGAAGCTCTCCCCCTATTGCTCTGGATGATTTCGGGGGAATGCGTCTAGCCTGTATTTCTCAGCACGTGGCGAGGCGAAGTGCGTGAGAGCGCCGTCAGGGCTAGGCGCAAGCCGGGCGGAGGAAAAAGGCGCGCGCCGCTTGGCGCGCGCAGGCGTACTTGAACAGTACGTCGAGCACGGCAAGCAAGCGCAACGAAGTCATGGCGGCCGTATGGCGTGCTTCGACCGTCGGGTGGTGAGAAATGCAGGCTAGGAGTACATCCGGGTTTGCTGCAATCAGCAAGCACTGCCCGGCGTCAGCCGGAAGGACGAAGGGGCGTTTTCACACGCTCATGTTATGGTCAACTCGATGAGCATGGACCGAGCCATCCCCTCCCGACGCAACTTTCTTCGCTCCACCGCCGCCGCCTCTGCCGGACTCGTCATGGGTTGCCGCCCATCCGGCGACGAAGGCGGCCGGCCCGCCACTGCGAAGCGTCCCAACATCGTCCTAATCATGGCGGACGACCTCGGCTACGAGTGCCTTGGCTGCTACGGCGGCGCATCCTACAAAACGCCGCGTCTTGACGCTCTCGCCGATGCCGGCATGCGCTTCAATCACGCCTATTCGCAGCCTCTCTGCACGCCGACACGCCTGCAGATCATGACCGGCGCGTACAACTTCCGAAATTGGCAGGCCTTCGGCATCATGCCGCCGGGCGAGACAACGTTCGGCCACATGATGGGCGCGGCGGGCTACAGAACCTGCATCTCCGGGAAGTGGCAGCTTTACAGCTACAACCCGCCCGGCTTCGAGCCCGAATGGCGCGGCAAGGGCATGCATCCTGAGGATGCCGGCTTCGATGAGTACTTCCTGTGGCATTCCCTCCACACCGAAGACAAAGGCTCGCGCTACGCCAATCCCGTCGTCCTCGACAATGGCGAGTTGCGGACCTGTGACGGCAAATACGGTCCGGAAGTCTACACCGGCTACATCAATGACTTTATGGAGCGTCAGTCCGTTGCCGGCGAACCGTTCTTTGTCTATTACCCCATGGCCTTGCCGCACGGACCTTTCAATCCGACGCCGCACAGCAGTGTCTGGGCCGAGGGTGACCGTCTCGAGCGCGACAGGAAGTTTTACGCCGACATGGTCGAATACATGGACTACACCATCGGCCGTATCATCGACAAGGTTGAGGAACTCGGCATCGCTGAGAACACCCTGATCCTCTACTATTCCGACAACGGCACGCCGCGCGAGATCGAGTCGCTTATGGGCGATAAGGTGATTCGAGGCGGGAAGGGAAACACCACCGATGCCGGCACCCGCGTGCCCTTGATCGCAAGTTGGAAGGGCGTGATTCCCGAGGGCCGCGTCAACGACGACTTGATCGACTCGACCGATTTCATCCCTACGATTCTCGAAGCCGCCGGCGCAGACGCTCTCCCAGGAATGACCCTCGATGGCCGCAGCTTTCTACCGCAACTCAAGGGCGAATCCGGTGATCCGCGCGATTGGGTGATGTTTCACTACGATCCTCTTCCGGGACACGGCAAGGAGCGTTACAAGCTGGTCCGCTTTGCCCGCGACAAGCGATACAAACTCTATGAAGAAACAGAGCGTCTGTTCGATATCCCCAACGACGAACTCGAAGAGCGCCCCATCTTACCTGTAGACGACACTCCCGGCTCCGCCGCAGCACGCGAGAAACTCGGGTCAGTCCTCGAAGCGATGCGTGCTTAGCCTGCATATCTCCCCAAGTAGGGAGAAATGCAGGCAGGGGCAACCCGGCGCACCGGTTGTTAGCATGAGCGGTTACCCTGACGGCCGGACACACCCCTCCATGGTCCCTCCAAGCCAACAGGCGCGGCTCCAGCACGAAGAGCGCATCCGCCGGCAATTCAACCATTGGTCGGCATCCGGTCAGATCGCCGAGATGGAGACATGGCACGCCCCTGTCACGAAAAAGTTGATCGACCGTATGGATCTGCAGTCCGACGACCGCATTCTCGAAATCGGCTGCGGTGAGGGTTGGGCGGCGCGCCTTCTTTCGGTTCGCGCGCCGGAGGGCGCCGTCGTCGGCATTGATCTTGCCGATGAGCTGATCGCCGCGGCGCGCGCCCGATCGATCGACTGCCACAACGTCCTCTTCGCTCCCGGCTCCGCCGAGGAGATCCCTTGGGCCGAGGACTACTTCACGCGCGTGCTCAGCGTTGAATCGGCCTGCTACTGGCATTCGCCCGAATCAGCCGTTCGAGAGATCTTTCGCGTCACAGCTTGGGGTGGACGGGTCTTCTTCCTGATGTGGTTCTATACAGAGAACCCCTACTCTCACCACTGGCAAGAGCACGCTCCGGCAGAGATTCATCTCCGCTCGGCGGCTGAATGGAAGGAACTGTTCGAATTGACGGGTTTCGAGAACGTCGAGGACGATCGTATTCCGGACGACACTCCGATCCCCACCGACTTCATGCCGGACGTTCACTGGCGCTCCCGCGAGGAGAAAGAGGCCTTCCAAAAAGAGGGCGCACTCCTGATCACCGGCCGCAAACCTGCAATGTCTGAGCCGGAACCTCCGTTGAGCATCCCGAATCCGCTCCGGATCATCAACTGAGATACCCTGCCGCCGGGGCCTGAGAAGCCGCCCTGTAGGTTAGCCTGCATTTCTCACCACGCGGCGAGGTGAAGTGCGTGAGAGGGCTGTCGGGACGAGGTGCAAGCCGGGCGGAGGTAAAAGGCGCGCGCAGGCGTACTTGCCCAATCGCCTTCTTCACCCCCCGGGTCATGCAACAGGGTTTCTCCGGTTCACCGGCCGTCAGGCATTTCTTCTGGAGCAAGCTAGGCCCCCGCCCATGGTTTTCAAGAATCACGAGACACGAATCACGGCCTTTTTTGCGTGCTTCTGACATCGGATGGCGAGACATGCAGATTAAGGCTTGGTGGTAGGATTACTGATTGATGAAAACGCTGAGCCGCAGAGCGTTTTTGTCCGCTGCAGCGCCGCTGTTGGCCTCTGCCCAACGCCAATCCTCAGGACGGGGAGCCCGCTTTGCCGGCCTGGCTTCGGTGTCGCCCGATCCCCTGACGGAGCGGCTCACGTACCGCCTTACACCTCCCGGCCATCTGCATCACCTGCCTCACTATCACCATCGATTTCTGTCGCGGTCCAACTCATTCGCCTTGGTGGCGGGGGAGCGCACGGGTTTGCGGCAGATCTTCCGCTTGAATCTTCCGAAGGCGGACATGGTGCAACTCACAAGTGGGCCGGGTGTCCATCCTTATTCGCCGACGCTCGACCGTAGAGAAAAGAACTTCTACTTTCTTCAAGGGAACGAGTTGAAGCGAGCGTCCGCGAAGAGAGGCCGTGAGCGCAGGATTTATCAGACCGAGTCCGGCTGGCGAATGACCGGGCATCTGGCTGTATCTGATCAGAATCGATACGCCACCGTCGTCGAGATGCGTGAGGAGGATTGGGTGACGGGCTTCGAACAGCAGTTCTCCCAAAAGCCGCGCTGCCGGATTCAACTCGTGGACCTCCGTCTGGGGACGGCTCGCCTGTTGGTAGGGGTAAACACATGGATAGCCCATCCTCAGTTTCGCCCGAGGAGCAATGATGTTCTGTATTGCCACGAAGGCCCTTGGGACCAGGTGGACGCGCGGTTGTGGCTGATGCGCCCGGGTTCGGATGGCCCGAGGAATCTGCGTCCCCGAAAAGCGGCAGAGCAGTTAGGGCATGAATACTGGTCCGGGTACGGTAGCGAGGTTTGCTATGTCTTCTATCCGGATGAGACCGGACGCAGGGCGACGGTGCGATGTATCGATGTCAACACGGGCAAGGAGCGGATCGTTTCTCGCTGCACGCGTTTCGGCTGGTTGAGCGCGAATCGCGACAACTCGGTCATCGTGGGGGCGAGCCGCAGCTTGGCGGGGCCTAATATTTACCTCCTGTTCAGCCGTCTGCAGCGCGAGATCACGGTATGTGAGCACGCCTCGACCGGCAAGGCCTACCCTCTGGCGGGAACGGATCGCGACGATCCGTGGGCGTCCGCCCCGGAACCCGTTTTTTCTCCGGACAGCCAGTTGATCTATTTCGTGAGTGATCGCGAAGGGCTGCCGGCGGTCTATCGCATCGGTGTTCCGGATCTGGTCGAAGAGACACGCCGCCTCGAGACATAGCCTGCATATCTCACCTCGACGCGTGGTGAGACATGCAGGCTGGCAGCAGCGCCGTGCTTCGTCGGCGGTCTAACCGGGCAACCGTACGCTTGAGAAGGCTTCGAAAGAGTTCTGGAAGCCTTTGAGCAGGGTCATGTGGTCTCCGCCGGCGGTGATCATGCGGCCGCCGAGGTTGATGATCCGCTGGGCGTGCTCGGGAGTGCCGGTGGGCGTGCCCCACCAGCGTCCCGTTTTACGGGCGGCCTCGGCGACGCGTTCGAGGGCCTCTTGCAGGATCGGGTTGCCGAAGTCGAATGGCACCCCGTAGCTGAGACTGAGATCGCCCATGCCGACGAAGAAAACGTCGAAGCCTTCGACGTCGGCGATCTCGTCGATGGCCTCGACAGCCTCCTTGTCCTCGATCTGGAATACGAGAAAGACTTCCTGCGCGACGTGCTCCAGGTATTCCCTGGGATTGGCGAGTGCGTAGTCGGCATCGGCGCCTGCGCCGTCCATGCCGCGCTTGCCGAGCGGCGGGAAACGCGACCATTCCACCCACTGCCGAGCTTCTTGCGCGCTGCGGATGTGAGGCACCATGAGTCCGTTCGCTCCGAACTCCAAGGCGCGCATGGGGTCGCCGTAGCCCGCTTTGTGAATCCGCGCCATCAGGTCGATACCCGTGGAGCGGCAGGCGAGCGAGATGGGGTCGATGGCGTCGTATCCCCAGGGACGGTGTTCCAGGTCGAGCCAGATGCAATCGTATCCAATGCGTCCGACGGTCTCGGCTAGCCAGGGATGCATGACGCGGCTGATGCCGGCGACCTTGACGAAGTCACCACTACGGAGTTTGGCGAGAACACGGCTCTTGGTCATTCCCGCTATTATGCCGCATGGCCATCGCGCTGTCTTTTTTTGATGAACGGTTCATAATGAGCTCCATGCAAACGCTCGTTGACGTGCATTGCCACCTCGGGCAGAGCGTTCGCGGCTCGATGAGCGCCGATGGCGAGCGGCTCTGCGCACTGTTACGGCAAGCGGGCGTGACACACGCGGTCGCCTTCTCGATCGAGGCCTGCTATGGCGGGATCGATATCGGGAACGCCTACACACTCGGCGAGGTGGAGCGGCAAGAGATGTTGAGCGCGATGGTCGTTGCGCATCCGCACCATCGGGCATCATCGGAGCGTTGGGTCAACGCGGGTGTGGCGAACCCCGATGTCGTCGGCGTCAAACTGCACCCGGCGTTGGGGCAGTATGACGTGACATCTTCGGCGGTCATGCGTTTGATGGATGAAGTTGTCGCGCCGTCGGGGCTCTCGGTGTTGAGCCATGTCGGCAATGAGACGTCGCAAGTGCCGGTCGACAAGTACCTGGAGCTGGCGTCGCGGTTTCCGAGCGTGCGCTTCATTGCCGCTCACCTGGGAGTGGGCGTGCTGGGTATCCGGGAGCGCGCGATCGACGCCTGGGTCCAGAAGCCGCTCGAAAATGTCTGGTTTGACATGGGGACGTTGCGGGCGTTCACGACCGGAGCTGTGGAAGGACTTCTCGATGCCGTGGGTGAGGACAGAGTCTGTTTTGGAACCGATGCTCCGCTGTACGTGCCGGCCCCGTTTTCGAGACTGCTCGAAACGCTCGACATTACCGAGGAGGCGCGTAGAAAGATTGCCTGCCGGAATGCGTTGGCCGCTCTTCCTCGATTGGCCGGCAAAGCAGGCGCGGGCCCGCAAGGATGATCTCGGGGGGCGTCCCGGTGCCCGGGTTGCGTAAGCGGCGGCTGGGTCGCACTCACCTGCGCATTTCGGAAATCTCGTTGGGCTGTGTGGAGATCGGGCTGGACTACGGCATCGCATCCGAGGGAAAACCTCGGCGGCCCTCGGAGGCCGAGGCCAAGCGAATCCTCCATACCGCTCTCGATCTCGGTGTGAATCATCTCGATACGGCCCGCGCCTACGGGGAGAGCGAAGCGATCATCGGTCGCGCTCTCAAAGGTCGGCGGGACGAGTTTGTTCTCACCACCAAGATTCCGGTCCAGAAGCAAGCGCGGCTTTCGACCGCCGAGTTGAGGGAACACTGCCGTTTTTCGCTCGAAGCGAGCCTGGAGGCCCTGCGGACCGACCGGATCGATGTCTTGCTTCTGCATACGTCAGGCCCCGAGATTCTAAGGCGTTGCGACGTGCCGGAGATCCTGAGCGAGGAGTGCGGCAAGCATGTTCGTTTCTTCGGCGCCAGTGTCTATGGCGCCGAAAGCGCGCGGGTCGCGATCGATTCGGGGTGGTGCGACTGCGTGCAGATCGCTTACAGTATGCTCGACCGTCGTCCTGAAGCGGATGTTCTCGCTCGGGCGCGGAAGAAGGATGTTGGTATTGTGGTGCGGTCGGTGTTATTGAAAGGCGCGTTGACGCGGCGTTGTGAGAATCTTCCTGAAGGGCTGGAGGCTTTGCGTAAAGCGGTGAGTGAAGCCGCGAAGCTCTCGCCGGAGGGATTGGACGGCTTGCCCGAATTGGCGTATCGCTATGTGCTGAGCGACGAGCGGGTTCACACAGCTCTCGTTGGGGCGTCTTGTGTCGAAGAAGTCGAGCAGGCAGTGCGGTTCGCCGTAGAGGGGCCGTTAGGGCGTCATCAGATCTACGGCATTCAAAAGCTGGAAATCAACGAGGAGAGAATACTGAACCCCGGGAACTGGCCAATGAGCTGATCGAGCTGCGATAAGGCTCCCAAGGAGAAAGTCCTATGAGATACCACCAGGCTCTGCTCGTGAGTTGCGAGATTCCGTGGACGGAGCAAGAACAGTTCATGGAAGATCTCTTCCGTGAAGAGGTCCGCCGAACGCTCGGTGTTGGCTTCAACAACCTGTACGTCTTCGGAACCGCCGGCGAAGGTTATGCGGTCGATACTCCTCGGTTCCGCCGCATCGTGGACGTTTTTTTCGAGGAGACGGATAAAGACGGTGTCTTTCCGCAGGTAGGTATCATCGGGCTTTCTACCGCGAACATCCTCGAGCGGCTTTCTTACGCCTACGATGTCGGGTTCCGCACGTTTCAGATTTCGATGCCTTCCTGGGGCGCCTTGAATGATCACGAGGTGATGAAGTTCTTCACGGATGTCTGCGGTGCTTATCCGGATTGCCGGTTTTTGCACTACAACCTGCCGCGGACGAAGCGCTTGCTGACGGGTGACGATTACAGGAGGCTGGCCGACGCCGTGCCGAACCTGGCGGCAACGAAGAACACGGCGACCAACCATTACACGACGATCGACCTGATCGGGAAGTCGCCGGAGATCCAGCACTTCTTGGGAGAAGCGATGTTTCCCTTCGGCACGTTGTATGGGGAATGTTCTCTGCTCAGCTCATACGGTCCGGCGTTCCCGTCGAAGAGTAAGCAGTTGTTCGAGTATGCCGTATCGGGGCAAGTAGAGAAGCTTTTCCGTCTCCATACGGAATATCTTGCGGTGGTGAACGACGTCTCGGCGCCATTGAGAAAGTACGAGCGGATCGATGGGGCCTACGACAAGCTGTGGGTGCGGCTGGGAGGCTTGCCGATGCCGTTGCGGCTGCTGTCGCCTTACGAGTCGCTGCCGGAAAACACTTACGATGTATGCCGGAGAATTCTGGAAGAGAAATATCCCGATTGGCTCGAGGCGAGCTGAAAAGTTTGTAGGCGGAACCCTTCATGGCAAGCCCCACACGGCTGGATTCCTACGCGAGCCGGATCACCGAAGAGATGACCCGCCTCAACGGTGGGATTTTTCTGGGGAGCTACATTCTCATCTATTTTGCGGCGCCCGCCGTCTACATCGGGATTGTGCAGGCGGCGCTGATCGACCAGCTCGAGGCGAGCGCCACGCTGGCGAATCTGCCACTGGCGGTGTACAAGTTCGGTTCGTTCGCACCGCTGATCATGTCGTGGCTGGCCCCGCACCGCTTGGAGAAGCAAGTCGTCGTTTGGGCCAACGTGATGACGACAATCGTGCTGACGTTGGTGTTCTTGACGCTGGTGCTGCCCGTTTCGACGTCGGTTCGTATCAGTGCCCTGATCTTGCAAGGCTTGTTTCAAGGACTGTCGGGCTCGACATCGATGATCTTTCAGTTGCAGTGCTTGACGCGCGGCACGACATCGGAGGGACGGATTCGAGTGCTGAAGCGGACCTTCACCCTGACACCGCTGGCCGCCGTGGTCGGGTCACTCTTCGCACAATGGGTTCTCGGCCCGCAGTTTACGTGGCTTGCGTTTCCCTATGACTTCGCGATGGTGTATTTAACGGCGATACCGTGTATCGCCGGTGTGGCGTTCATCAGCACTCGCTACCACCTTGCGCCGCTGGCGGACGAGCCTCGAAAGCCCTTCTTCGGGCATCTCGTGCTTGCGGTGAAGGAGTTCGCGGCGTCCCCCTCGTTACGATTGGCATGGTTGGGTTACTGGCTGTGGTATTTGACGCTGGCGATCATCCCGAACCTTTCGCTGTATTCGAAGGAGGCGATCGGCGTGGACCCGCAGGACTACTCGGGTTTGATGATGGCGCTTCGGTTCGGGTGCAAGGCGATGGGCGGCTACCTGCTCGGCTGGATCGCCTTGCGCTACGGCTTGCGCACGAGCGCATTCACGTCGGTGGCTCTGCTGGCGGTTGGCATCCTGTGGGGCTGGGGTGTCCCGGGATTTGCTTATTTGCTTGCATTCGGGTTCATCGGTGCCGGCGAACTGGGTGGGACGTATTTCCCGAATTTCGTCGCGGTCCTTTCTTCCCCCGAAGCCGGAACACGGAATCTGGCTCTGGTTCAGCTCGCTCCCCCTGTTTCAAGTTTTGCGCCGGCCGTGCATGGAGGGTTGGCGGACATCTGGGGCTTTCCTGCGAGCTTCATATTCGGGTTGGTGGCAGCCGCAGTTTCGATGGGACTGGTATCCCGAATTCGAGAGCGTGGCGGAGGGGAAAAGCCGTCTTCCTCCTCCCCAGACGGCCGAAGCGAGCGGTAAAAGCGCTGTGACTTGGTTGAGTTTGCCGGCTGTTCTTGATGGACGATCAAGTACAGTTCCGGACTCCGAGCGACTGAAGACTCGTCCTAACCGCCTTCTCTCGCATTTCGTCTCGCCGCGTGACACGAAAGGCAGGTCCGAAAATGACCACCGAAGAATACATTCTTGATGATCGAGATTGGTCGAAGCTCGGTTTCGGCGAGCAACTGCGGCAACTCGAGCTGGAGGGATATCTGGTGATTCCCGACTTGCTCTCTGCTGGGCAGCTAGCCCGCCTCAAGGCGGAAACGGCGCGGCTCGAAACCCGCGCGGTGGACTACTCGCCGCGCCAGAGAGGTTGTCCGGCTGTGCAGTTCTGCGGCGGTGCGATCACGGAGTTGATCGCGCATCCTCGTACGGCTGAGTTTCTCCGCAAGGTCTTCGGTGATGATCTCGTGCTGATGAGCTACGACTATGCACGGTCCGAGCCGGGACACCCGGGGGTGAGCTTCCATACCGACGGGCAGCCTTATGGGTCCGCGATTTTCGGAGCGAAACATACCTGTCCGGTGATGATTCGGGTCCTCTACTACCTCGACGACCTTACGCCGGAAGTTTCGCCGTTTCGGGTGATCCCGCGTTCACACCTGTCATTGCATGCGGAGGGAAATCCCTATAACCGCTATGACAGACATCCTGAGCAGGTCATGGTGACAGCCAGGGCCGGCTCGGCCGTATTTCTCAACTACAAGGTTTTCCATGGCAATTTCCCGAATCGCGGCGACCGGGCGCGGGAGATGTTGGCTGCGGCCTTCCGCCCGGCGTGGGCGGGCCCGCTCGCAGAGGTGGAGGATTGGGATTGGGACGAAGTGGCGAAGCTTCCGCCGGCAGTGCGGGAACTGATGGGTGGTCGAAACCAGCGGCAGGTAGATATCGATGTCGGCAACAAGCCGGCCAACATGCGCCTCGAAGCCCCGGCGCTTAACCCAAGCCGTTGGGGAGAAATGCAGGATTAGCTCAGTTCATACATCGAAGCGGCGTTGTTCCAGAAAACGTCTTCGATCTGCGAATCGCTGAGCCGCATGTTGCGGCAGGCCGTCTTCAGGACCCGCAGGGACTCCAAACCAACCAGCGTCGGCCGAAGGTCTGCGTAAGCGGTATCGAAATTGGTGTTGCTTTCCGACAGCCACAAGAACGAATCGCCGATGGCGACGCAGCGGCCCCGTTCATGCGTGACGGGGAAGTCCGCTCCGTAGAGCAGCCGGTCGTGTCCGAGCGTCTCGATGATTGCCTCGAACGCACCGCCGTCGGTTACGGCGCTCGTGTCACACCAGACGTTGCGAAGGCCCCGCAACGCGCCGATGCCCTCGATGGTGTGGTGCGGATTGAATCCGCGCGCTGCATGCGCCAGGATGAAACGCATGTTCGGATAGTGCTCGGCGAAAGCGCGGATCGTCTGCTGATTGAGCGGGTCGGCCATGGCGCGATTACGCACCATGTGGAGCGTGATCGAAAGCCCTTCCTCGTGGGCCACTCGCACATGCTCTTCAGGTAGAAAGCTTTCCACCTTGGCTTGAAAGGTTGGCCTTTCGGTAGCCCAAACGTGGTAGCACTTGAGGCCTGCGAACTGATCGCGCCGTACCGTTTCTCGTACGTATTCGGCGTCCATTTCGGGGCGAACGAGCATCTGCGCACGTGAGTGCGGGTCGGCCCGCACCTCGGCGGCAAGGAAGTTGTTCGCCGCCTCCATATCGAGCTTCGCGTGCGGAAACCCGAAAAAGAGGCCGGAATAGCGGCGTCCGGGAGTCAGTTCGTCCATTGCCTTGAGGTAGACATCGAGGCCGACGGACTCGGGTCCTTCGCCGACGATGCCCGGCGCCCCGTTGCGGAAGTGTTCCTGGGCGTAAAGGTGCGCATGGGCATCGAAGATGCGCTCGGGCAGGAAGTCGTTCAACTCGCGGTCAAAGAGTTCACGATCGTGATCCTGAACGGCAAAGAAAGATGCGGTCATGTTGCTCCGTTTTCCCGGGGGCCGGCGCTGTTGACATACAGGAATGGGTTGTCACTCACGGTAGGTCCGCTTTCAATCAGGAACAGCCCCCGTAGACAGGGCCGGCTGCGCGGCTGAGATCGTCGAACCGAGCAAGATCGATAGCTGCCGGAGAAGTTGAGGGACTTGCCTTTGCAGGTTGCATTGCCGGTTGACTCACGTCAGTCTGCGAAGGTGGGAAGTGCGGGCTGCCGGGCCACGGCACAACGCAGTATACAATGAGGTGCCTTATCGAGCAGTGGGGTGAACAAGCGAGGAACGGTGAGTGATGATTGTCGATTGCCATAGCCATATTTGGGAGTGTCCCGGGCACGTGAGCGAGGGGTTTGTGGCGGAAGCCAATGCTCGCGCCAAGGGCAAGAAGATGGATCTGCACGTGCCGCCGGAACGGCACATGGCGGCCATGAGCGGCGTGGACAAGGTGATCGTCTTCGGATTGCGCGCTGCTCACTCCGGCATCATGACGCCCAATGAATACATCGCGGATTACCAGAATCAACATCCCGAGAAGGTCATCGGATTCGCGGCGGTTGATCCGCAGGTGGACAAGGTGCGCGACACCTTGGAGCACGGATGGAAACTGGGACTCAAGGGAGTCAAGCTCGGCCCGATCTACCAGAACATCCATCCGACGGACAACCGCATGATGCCGGTCTACGAGTTCTGCGAAGCGTACAAACTGCCGATCATGATTCACCAGGGGACAACATTCCCGACGAAGGCTCCACTGAAATACTCGCTGCCGATCCTGCTGGAGGACGTGGCGCTCCAGTTCCCGGATCTGAAAATGATCATTGCCCACCTGGGCCATCCGTGGATAGCAGACACGGTCGTGATGATCCGCAAGCAGCCGAACTTCTACTCCGATATCTCGGCGCTGCACTATCGGCCGTGGCAGTTCTTCAACGGCCTGATGCTCGCCAAGGAATACGGCGTCTGGGACAAGCTGCTCTTTGGAACCGATTTTCCGTTTACCACGACCGAATCCACGGTGGAGTCCCTGCGCAATATCAACCGCATGGTCGAGGGTACGGGTCTTCCCCGGTTTACCGAAGAAGAGATCGACGCTCTGATCCACAGCCCGACATTGGATCTGCTGGGGCTCTAGAATGCGCGGCAAGCCGCCGCGTCGAGTTGCGGCTTCAACTCCGACTCGTAGAGTTCCTGGAACTTGGCTTTGATTTCGTCTCGCGACTGCCGGAAAACGCCAAGGATTTCCTCCTCGGCGCCCGTAGCTTCGGCCGGATCAGGAAACCCGATGTGCATCCTCCGCCCGACGCTGCCTTGGAAAACAGGACAGTTCTCGTCGGCGTCCCCGCAGACCGTGATGATGTAATCGATCTCTTCGTTGAGAAAGCCGTCAACCGTCTTGGGATAGCTGCCCGAGATATCGAGGCCGATCTCCTTCATGACACGGGTCGCATGGGGGTTCACCTGCTCCGCCGGCTTCGTTCCGGCCGAGTGCACTTCGATGCGTGGATCGAACGACTTCAGCAGCCCCTCCGCCATCTGGCTGCGGCAGGAGTTGCCGGTGCAAAGTACGAGGACCTTCAACCTCACAAGTACAAATCGTAGCGCCTTTATGTAACGGACATATGACAATCTGGCCGAGCCCCGCCGACCTGCGTGAACAGAAATTGATCGATAGTCGATCCCGCTTTGCCAGCCGCACTGGCAGGACAGGTAAAGACAGGAAGACGACGGACTCCTTGCTTTGACTAGGGCCTGTTAACACTAACGTAGGGCCTCGACGATCAGAGCGAAGTGAAGGAA
>JAPPLB010000152.1 GCA_028819575.1 Bryobacterales bacterium
TCATGGCGGTCGTATCGCGTGCTTCGACCGTCGGGTGGTGAGAAATGCAGGCTAGTCCCCTGTTGCAGTAGCGGGTGATACACTTGCGGAACGATGCGGTGTCGCTTGGCGTTGTTGGTTCTGCTGCCGGTTCTCTTCGCGGGAGTCCCGGCGGCGGGCCAGGATGCCGGCAACATCCTCGTGGTGACGGCCAATTCGGGCGACTACCTGTTCGGGGCCGGGGGGACCCTGATCAAGTTCGTTCAGGAGGGCTATAGCGTCTACGTCGCCCAGATGGGTAACGACGAGAAGATCGCCCACGGGCTGACGCCCGCGCAGGCGCGTCTCGCGAACGTCGAAGACGGCAAGGACGCGGCCAAGCTGCTGGGCGTGAGCGACACCGTCTACATGGGGCACAAGAGCGGCGAGTTCGGGTATGTTTCCGCGACCGAGATTCGCAAGCAGCTCTTCGCGCTGATCCGGCATTTCCGTCCCGCGAAACTGTTCATCCCAGACCCGTATGTGCACTATCTCGACGATCGCGACCAATACCATCTGGGGCGCATTGCCGAAGAATCCTGGGGTTACAGCAGCGGGGACACGTTCTCGCCTGAACTGAAAAGGATGGGCCTGCAAGGGTATCACGCGCCCGAGGTGTACTTTTACTCGCATCAGCGGCCCTACCGCCCCGGAGAGGGCGGCGAGAAGCGGGCCCGAATGGTGGCGTTCGACATCACCTTGACGATCGAGCAGAAGATGAATTCGATCGAGTTGCTGCGCAACCGCAACCAGGTCTACGCCCGGACGGTGCGTGACCGGCTCGTTGCCGCGGGCCGGACGGCGGAGATGCTGAACCCGCTCGACGACATTGCCGTCCGCAGGCTGGTCCGCAGCTATGTCGAGCAACTCGGCGCGACGATCGGCGCGAAGTATGGCTTCCGGTTCGGAGAGGAGTTCAACAACGCCGGACTCAATCCCGCTCTGCCCCCGCACGTTCTCGAGAAGGCGGTCCCGAAATGAACTTGGCGCGGATCGGACTCCTGGTCCTTCTGGCGGCCGTATTCGCGGCGGCCCCTCCGCTGGCCGCGCAGGAAGGGGACGGGCCGGTGCTCGTGATTACCGCCGGCCCGCGGGACTATCTGTTCGGCGCCGGCGGCACGCTGGCCGCGATGATCGACGCGGGCCGCGAAGTCCATGTCCTTCAGTTCGGGAACCTGGAGAAGGACTCGGTGAACCTGGGACCTGCCCAGACGTCCCTGGTGAGCAATGAGGAGGCCCGCGCCGCCGCCGAGATCCTGGGTGTCAGTGAAGTCATCAACCTGGGACACAAGAGCGGCGAGCTGGCCTACATCTCGAGCAGCGAGATGCGAAACCAGGTGATGTCGATGGTGCGTTTCTACAAGCCCGAGACGATGTTCTTCCCCGACTGGTACATCAACTACATCGACGACCAGGACAATTATCGGGTCGGACGCATGGCGGAGGAGGCTCCTTACGGCGGCGGAAACTACTTTCTGCAGGAGATGACGCACATCGGGTTCAAGGGCTATTCGGCTCGGTTCTATTACTTCTATTCGCCCTATCGGCCGTATCGGCCCGGCGAAGGGGGGAAGGGCCGGGCGAGCTTCAAGGGGGTCGACATTTCCTCGACGTTCGACAGGAAACTCAAGGCCGTACTGGCGTTGCGAACGCCCAATTACCGATACGCCGCGGAAACGAAAGCCCGGCTGGAGTCGGCGGGAAGACCTTCGAAGCTGTTGACTCCGCTCGACGAGCTCGCCGTCGACAATCTCGTAACGGCATTCCTGACGGAGCTGGCCGCGACCGTCGGCGCACGGCATGGCCATGACCGCGCAGAGGAGTTCAACTTCCTCGGAAGCGGCCCCGCGATACCGCAGCACCTGCTGCAACGGGCCCGGCCCATCCCGACCGAGCGCTGATCTGGCGGCGTGAGCCTGCCTTTCTCACCACGCGGCGAGGTGAAGTGCCTCAGAGGGCCGTCAGGACAAGGCGCGAGCCGCTTGGCGCGCACAGATGTAACGGCCATATCGCCTCATTCGGCCCTCGGGTCACGAATCACGGCCTTACGGTTCACTGGCATCAGACATTTCTTCTGGAGCCACCCCAAGCCCGGCCAACCGGTTTTTCACGAATCACGAAACACGAAACACGGCCTTCTCCGCCTACGCCGCCACGGCGCCGTGCGGGTCGATCACGTACTTCCTCGCGGCGCCCTTGTCGAAGTCGGAGTAGCCCTGCGGCGCCTCGTCGAGCGAGATCATCGTGACATTGCAGGCTTCGGCGGGCGTCGCCTTTTCGTAAAGGATGGCCTGCATGAGCTGCCGGTGATACGTCATCACCGGGCATTGACCGGTCGTGAAGTGGTGCGACTTCGCCCAACCGAGTCCGATGCGGATGCCGAGGTTGCCGATCTTGGCGTTGTCATCGACGCCGCCGGGGTCGCCCGTGACGTACAGGCCCGGGATGCCGACGCCGCCGCCCGCGCGGACGACTTCCATCAGAGCGTTGAGGACCGTGGCGGGCCGCTCGACGACCGTGTCCTTGCCGTGGCCGCGCGCCTCGAACCCGACGCAGTCCACGCCGCAATCGACTTCGGGAACACCGACGATCTGGTCGATCTGCTCGGCGAGCGTCGCGCTTTCCCGCAGATCGATGGTCTCGCAGCCGAAGCTTTTCGCCTGGGCGAGCCGCTCGGGAATCAGATCGCCGACGATGACGCAGGCCGCGCCCAGAAGCTGGCAACCGTGGGCGCATGCCAGTCCGACAGGGCCGCCGCCCGCGACGTAGACGATCGTGCCCGGCCCCACACCCGCGGTGACGGCCCCGTGGTAACCCGTGGGAAAGATATCGGAGAGCAGGGTCAGGTCTTTGATCTTCGCCATGGCCTGGTCCCTGTCCGGGAACTTCAGCAGGTTGAAGTCGGCGTAGGGCACCATCACGTATTCGGCCTGTCCGCCGACCCAGCCGCCCATGTCGACGTAGCCGTACGCGGCGCCCGGACGGGCGGGGTTCACGTGCAGGCAGATGCCGGTCTTGCGTTCCTTGCAGTTGCGGCAGCGCCCGCAGGCGATATTGAACGGTACCGAGACGATGTCGCCGACGCTGATGAACTCGACGTCGCTGCCGGCCTCGATCACCTCGCCTGTGATTTCGTGGCCGAGGATGAGGCCCGCGGGAGCGGTCGTGCGTCCGCGAACCATGTGCTGGTCGCTGCCGCAGATATTCGTGCAAACGATCTTCAGGATGACGCCGTGCTCACACTTGCGGTCGCCGAGGGCCAGCTTCGGATAGTCGATCGATTGAATCTCGACCTTTCCAGGGGCCATGTAGGCGACGCCTCGATTGGAAGCCATAAATCCTCCTCTGATATCTTTGACCGGAAACCTAAGGGAAAATGTTCAGTATCCGCGCTCTAGGATACACCCCGCGGGCGGTTCCCGACAAGCCGTGAGCGGACAAGGTTGGGCGGCGAACGGACTGCTGTCGGCGGCCCGTCTCTTGGATGGCGGGCCGGCCGGGCCGAGTGTTAGCCTGCATTTCTCACCATGTGGCGAGCTGAAGTGCGTGAGAGGGCCGTCAGGACGAGGCGCGCGCCGCTTGGCGCGCGCAGGCGTACTTGAACAGTACGTTGAGCACGGCAAGCAAGCGCAACGAAGTCATGGCGGTCGTACCGCGTGCTTCGGCCGTCGGGTGGTGAGAAATGCAGGTTAGTGCTCTCGGCCGCGGTCGATACAATTGAACGTTCACGGGACGCGGCAGGATCGTCCACAACGGGAGATGCAATGAATCGACGAGGTTTCATCGGCGCCGGCATGGCCGGCGGCATGTTGACGGGAGCCGCTGGGGCTGCTTCGCAGGCGCCGGCGCAATGGGGCACCCACGAGGGTCCGCCTTTTCTGGAGCGCAATCAGTCCGGCAAGCCTCACAAGGGGAAGATGTTGGCGGTGATCCAGCCGCACAACGACGATGTGCCGTTGTTCGCCGCCGGGACGGTGCTGAAGCTGATCGACGAAGGCTATGAAGGCGTGCTGATTCGCGCTACCAACGACGACCACGCCGGCCGCGGCAGCACCTATGCCGAAGTGATCGCCAACAACGAGCAGGACAACTTCGAGGTCGCGCGGCGTATGGGGTTGCGGCAGGTCTTCGATCTCGGCTATCAGAATCACCGCCTCGACGATGCGCACCCGATCGAGCTGCGCGCCCGGCTGATTTTCATCTTCCGCGCCTTGAAGGTGAACACGGTCGTTTGCTACGACCCGTGGGGTCACTACGAAGAGAATCCCGACCACTACGTGATCGCCAGCGCGGTCGAGGCGGCCTGCTGGATGTCCGGCGGACGCTGGGATTTCCCGGAGCACCGACTCGCCGGCCTCGACCCGCATGGAGTCGGTGAGAAGTATTACTTTGCGCGCGGCCCGCAATTGGTGAACCGTGTCGTCGACATCAGCTCGTATGTCGATCGAAAGGTCGATGTGAACATCGCCAACGATACGCAGGGGCCCGCGGGAGTCAACGGCTCGCGCCTCCGGCGGCGTCTGGCCGAGCAGGGCAAGAAACTCCCGGTTCTCGGTGACGATGACGACACGGCGAATCGCCAGTACATCAAGGAGTTCGTCCTTGACAACGATCGCCAATTGGGCCGCGAGTTCGGCGTGGACTACGCGGAGAAGTTCCACTATATCGGCCCGCGGCCATCGAAGCTCGACGGCTACATCGAACGCAACGCCGTATCGATCTAGCACGAAGGAGCCGTGACGGCTCCTGCCTGCCGGCAACGGCCCGCCTTGACCGCCGTCGCACAGGGTGTTTTGATGATGGCGGAAGCTGCGGCATGAGCGAATCGACCGGCCTGCCCGGAGACCTGAATCTGGCCTTCGCCGAGGAGTTGTACGCGAGCTATCTGGTCGACCGGCAGTCGGTTTCCGCGCAATGGCGCAGTTATTTCGACTCCTTCGAGGCCGGGTCGAACGGAAGCGAAGCGCTGTCGTCCCACGCTTGGGCGCCCGGCCCCGGCTTCCATGCGCCCGGGTTGTTTCGCGCGGGAACCAACGGTGCGGCTTTGCCGGCGGCGGTCGGCGATGAGCAAGCCGTCGGACCACAGGATCGCGTTGACAAGATGGTCCGGTCGCACCGCGTGCGCGGCCACATGATCGCGGCCATCGACCCGCTGGACTTGCCGCGGCCGGAGGCGCCGGAACTCGATCCCGCCTATCACGGTCTGGGCCCCGACGACTTCGGCCGGCCGGTTTCTCCGCAGACGCTGTCCGGCGGCGGCGCCACCACGGTCGGCGCGGTGTTCCGCCGCTTGCGGAACACCTACTGCCGCTCGATCGGCGTGCAGTTCATGCACATCGACGATGAGCAGGTGCGCGAGTGGTTGCAGCAGCGCATGGAGGACAGTGAGAACAGGCGCACGCTGAGCCGCGATGAGCAGGTCCGTATCCTCACCAGCTTGACGGACGCGGTGATTTTCGAAGAATTCATCCAGAAGAAGTTCGTCGGCGCGAAGAGTTTTTCTCTCGAGGGGTCCGAGAGCCTCATCCCGTTGCTGGGGCTGGCGATCGAGCAGGCGGCGGTCGACGGCGTGGACGAGGTCGTGTTGGGCATGGCGCATCGCGGCAGGCTCAACGTGCTCGCGAACATCATGGGCAAGAGCCCGCAGCAGATTTTTCGTGAGTTCGCGGATGTTGACCCCCATTTGCACAGCGGCCGCGGCGATGTGAAGTACCACCTCGGGTTCAGCACCGACTGGCAAGCCGTCAACGGCAGTAACGTGCACATCTCGCTGTGCTTCAACCCCAGCCACCTCGAGTTCGTGAATCCCGTTGCCTTGGGGCGCATGCGGGCCAAGCAGGACCGCCACAACGACTACAAGCGTGAGCGCGGGCTGGTCATCCTGATGCACGGCGACGCCGCCTTTGCGGGCGAGGGTATCGTTCAGGAAACGCTGAACCTCAGCGAGCTCGAAGCCTATACGGTCGGCGGCGCGGTCCACGTGATCGTCAATAACCAGATCGGGTTTACGACGCCTCCGGAACAGAGTCGTTCCAGTGTCTATGCGTCGGGGCTGGCGAGGATGCTGCGCATTCCGATCTTCCACGTCAACGGTGAGGACCCCGAAGCGGTGGCCCAGGTCATTCATCTGGCGATGGAGTTTCGCAGGACGTTCAAGCGCGATGTCGTGATCGACATGTACGGCTACCGGCGGCGTGGCCACAACGAGGGCGACGAGCCGTCGTTCACCCAACCGGTGCTCTACCGCGCCATTTCAAAGCGCAAGACCGTGCGCGAGGGTTACCTGGAACATTTGTCGACCATGAACGGCGTCAGCCGGGAGGAGGCGGACAGCATCACGGAAGACCGCCGCCGGCATCTCGAAGAAGAGCTGTCGGCTGCGCGCAGCGACGATTTCGTTCACGGGGATCCCCGCTACACGGGTTTCTGGAGCGGCTACCAGGGCGGATCGGAACCGCGGGAAGAAACCGAGACGGCGGTAAAGAAAGACCGCCTGTCCGCGCTGCTTGAAAAACTGACCCGCCTCCCGGAGGATTTTCAGCCGGACCGCCGCATCAAGCGCCTGCTGCATCAGCGCCGCGAGATGGCGCAGGGCAAACGGCCGCTTGATTGGGCCGCGGCGGAGGCCTTGGCTTTGGCCGCGGTGGCGGTCGAGGGCTTCCGGGTTCGGCTCACCGGACAGGATGTCGAGCGCGGCACCTTCAGCCACCGGCACGCGGTCTTGCGCGACAAGGAGGACGGCCGCAAGTATGTAGCGCTGCAGTACCTGATGCGGGGCCAGGGGTCCGTTGAAATTTCCAATAGCTCCCTGTCGGAAGCGGGAGTGCTTGGGTTCGAGTACGGCTACAGTCTCGATTGGCCCGACGGCCTGGTGATGTGGGAGGCCCAGTTCGGCGATTTCGTCAACGCCGCGCAAGTCATCATCGATCAATTCATATCGAGCGCGGAGGACAAGTGGAAGCGCCTGAGCGGGCTCGTGATGCTGTTGCCTCATGGGTTCGAGGGACAGGGGCCGGAGCACTCCAGCGCTCGGCTCGAACGGTTTCTGCAGCTTTCGGCCGAAGACAACATGCAGATCGCGTACCCGACGACGCCGGCGCAGTACTTCCACTTGCTGCGCAGGCAGGTGTTGCGTTCCTGGCGCAAGCCGCTCATCGTGTTCACTCCGAAGAGCCTCCTCCGCCATGCGGGCGCCGTGTCGTCGCTCCATGACCTGGCCGCGGGCCGCTTCGAACGCATCCTCGGAGAGCCTCGCGAGCAGTACGGCGATGTCAAGCGCGTTCTGATGTGCAGCGGCAAGATCTACTACGACTTGAAAGCGGCTCGTGAAGAGGCCGGACGCGGCGATGTCGCCATCATCCGCGTCGAGCAGCTTTACCCTCTGGCCGATCGCGTCATCCAGGAAGCGCTCGCCCCCTACGCGGAGGGAACGCCGGTCTATTGGGTGCAGGAAGAGCCCGAGAACATGGGGGCGTACCGGTATATGCGCGTCCGCTTCGGCGAGGTCCTGCTGGGCAGGTGGCCGCTCCGGGGCATTTGCCGGGCCGAGTCGGCCAGCCCCGCGACCGGTTCGGCGGCGAGCCACAGAATCGAGCAACGGCAGCTCATCGCTGAAGCGCTGGGCGAGCCCGCGGTACCGATGTAGGCGGTAACGGACACGATCTTATGGCTGTCGAGCTGAAAGTTCCCCAATCCGGCGAGTCGATCACCGAGGTGCAGATCGGCGAATGGCGCAAGGCCGTCGGCGAGCGCGTCGAGCGCGACGAAGTGCTGGTCGACATCGAGACCGACAAGGCCGCGATGGAGTTGCCCGCGCCCGTGAGCGGCGTGTTGGCGAAGATCGTCAAGGGCGCCGGCGAAGAGGCCGGGGTCGGCGAAGTGATCGCCCTGATCAACGAGGGCGAGGATGAGGCGGAGCCTCTCGAGCCCGATGCGACGTGGGACCGCAGTGGAATGCGTTATTTCTTCGCGCTCGCGGACGATACGGAACCTCCTGCACCCGGCGAGCCGGCTGAAGCCGGGCCTGAACCGCCTCCGCCGGACCCGGCCCCCGCCGTCTCGTCCTCGTCGCCCGAGGCTCCGCGTGTGATGCCCGCTGCGGAGCGCGAGCTGGCGCAACGCGGCATCGAGGCGAAGGACGTGCAGGCGACCGGGCCGGGCGGCCGGTTGCTCAAGGAAGACGTTGTGCGCCACGCCGGGAAGCAGCCCGCATCGGCGCCGGCCGAGGCGCCTGCGCCGGTCGAAGCGCCCCCGCGGCCCGCTCCGGCGGCGGCGCCCGAAGCGGAAGCCCGCCCGGATGAAGAGATCGTCGCCATGAGTCCGATGCGCAAGGTGATCGCGCGGAACCTGGTCGCCGCCCAGCAGAACGCCGCCTTGCTGACGACCTTCAACGAGGCGGACATGTCGGCGGTGATCGCGCTGCGCAAGAACCACCAGGAAGCGTTCAAGCAGAAGTACGGCATCAAGCTCGGCTTCATGTCGTTCTTCGTGAAGGCCGCGGTCGAGGCCCTGAAGCTCATCCCCGCGGTGAACGCCGAGGTCCGTGGAACCGACGTCGTATACAAGAATCACTTCGACGTCGGCATCGCGGTCGGCGGCGGCAAGGGGCTTGTCGTGCCCGTCCTGCGCAATGCCGAGGCCATGGGCTTCGCGGAGATCGAGTTGGCCATCGCCGACTTCGCCCAACGCGCGCAAAGCAACAAGATCGACTTGTCGGAGCTCCAGGGCGGCACCTTCACGATCAGCAATGGCGGCATCTACGGGTCGATGCTTTCGACGCCGATCGTGAACCCGCCGCAGAGCGGCATCCTCGGGTTGCACGCCATCAAGGACCGTCCGATGGCCGTCGACGGGCAGGTGGTCGTGCGGCCCGTCATGTACCTCGCTCTCACCTACGATCACCGCATCGTCGACGGACGCGAAGCGGTGACCTTCCTCAAGCACATCAAGGATGTGATCGAAGAGCCCGTGCGCATCCTGATCGAGATTTAGCGAAGCTCCCCCCGGACCAACAAGAAGGACAACGGATCGCCGCGTCAGCTTGACTCGCATATGAACCGAGGCGAAGAAAAAAACTCCCGATGAAACGACACGATCTGCTGGTCATCGGCGCCGGTCCCGGCGGTTACGTCGCGGCGGTTCGCGCCGCGCAGCTTGGGCTCGACGTAGCTTGCGTCGAGAAGGAGAAGGCCTTGGGAGGCACCTGCCTGCGTGTGGGCTGCATCCCGAGCAAGGCCATGCTCGAATCCAGCGAGCTCTATGCCGAAGCGCGTGACGGTATGGCGCGGCATGGCGTCGTTGTCGGGGATGTCGGGCTCGACCTCAAGCGGATGCTGAAGCGCAAGGAGCGCGTCATCAAGACCTCGACCAGCGGGGTCGAATACCTGTTCAAGAAGAACAGGATTACGCGCTATCTCGGCCATGCCCGGTTTGCGGGCCGCGCGCGCGTGCTCGTTTCCGGAGACGGCCAGGAAACGGAAATCGAAGCGAAGAATATCATCATCGCCACCGGGAGCAAGGTGGCGGCGCTGCCCGGCGTCGAGCTGGACGGTGACCGCGTCGCCACGAGCACCGAGGCGTTGAGCTACGACGAAGTGCCCGCCCATTTGGTGGTGATCGGAGCGGGATACATCGGCCTCGAGATGGGTTCGGTATGGCTCCGGCTCGGCTCGCAGGTGACGGTGCTCGAATACCTCGACCGCATCCTGCCCGGCATGGACGCCGAGACGGCGCAGGAAGCCCACAAGATTTTCAGGAAGCAGGGCATGATGTTCGAGTTGGGCAGCAAGGTCATCGGCGCGCGGGTCGAAGGGAACCGCGTGACCGTCGAACGCGACGGCGCCGACGCCATCGAGTGCGACCGGGTGCTGGTCGCCGTCGGGCGCATGCCCAACACCGACGGTCTCGGACTCGATGCCATCGGGCTAGCAATCGATGAACGAGGGCGCATCCCGGTCGACGACCGCTTCGCCACCGCGGTGAAAGGCGTCTATGCGATCGGCGACGTGATCCGGGGCGCGATGCTGGCCCACAAGGCCGAGGAAGAAGGCGTCGCTTGCGTCGAGCGCATGGTCACGGGTTACGGCCACGTCAACTACGACGCGATCCCGGGAATCGTCTACACGCATCCCGAGGTGGCCTCCGTCGGACGGACCGAGGAAGAGTTGAAGGAGGCGGGCGTCGAGTACCGCAAGGGGACCTGCCCGTTCCGCGCGAATGGCCGCGCCCGCGCGCTGGGACAACTCGACGGCAAGGTGAAGATTCTCGCGGACGCCCGGACGGACCGCGTGCTCGGCGTTCACATCCTGGGACCGCGCGCCGGAGACCTGATCGCCGAGGCCGCCGTAGCGATCTCGTTCGGCGCCTCCAGCGAAGACATCGCCCGTTCCAGCCACGCCCACCCCACCCTAGCCGAAGCCGTCAAGGAAGCCGCCCTAGACGTCGACGGCCGGGCGCTCAACATCTGATCGCAAACATTACTTGATCAAGCGTAGTTGACACCCGTCCCCACGGCTCGCGTGGGTGCATGCGGCCCTGATGGGTCGGGCGGAACGCTCCCCTGACGCCGCACGAGTTCATTGCCGAACTAGATGGCAATGCGTTCGAGATGCTGCGTATCCCCGTGTTGATATCGCCCCCAAAATTGCGTAGACGACGCGGTCGGTGACTGGATGACGCGTGATGCCCGAGAGTCCAAAAGAGTGGCGTGTCCGCTAGGTTCCCGGTGACTCCCCAGTAGGTGACCAGCGCAAGAAACTCGAACGACATTTGCTGCAGTGTCGTCTTTTAGGAGCTTGCCAGTACGACAAGTACTGGCTGGGAAACCTGCCGGCTAACGAAATGCCGAAAACTGGCTTGGTACAATGACCATCGCGACTGCCAAGCCATGTCCTTGACAACCTCCCCCGCTACTGCTGTTGGAGACCGAACTGCGGCCGAGCTCTACGACTGCGATCCCCACTCCTGGTCAATCGAACAGGCCGACGCCCTTCACGCTGTGACTTCGATCTTCGACCTGGAAAGAAACGAACAAGTTCCGCGAACCGACGTATGGCCGCCCAGCGTCGCTCGTGTCCTGAACAACCGCCTCGGCGAGGACTATCCCGTTCACCATGAACGGACACAGTAACAGTAATTCGACTGGGGACGTTAATTCCTACATGTTATGACGGCCAGCTCGCCGTCGGGTGAATCCTTCACGATGCTGTCCAACTTAGACCGGTTCAAGAAGGACCTAGATTCCCTCATCGAAACTGGGAGTCAGCTCGAGAATTCAATTCAAGCCAAATGTTACCCGGAGCAGTTCAAGTCCGCAGCTAAGAAGAAATTCGGCGCGGAGGCCGAAGAGTTCATCGCAGCCTTGCCGCCATTCGCTACGACGTACCAGATCTGGTATTCGAAAGCGAAGGCCCTGATTGCACAACTGCTGCCTGACCGCCTGGCAGATTTCGTTCGGCACTACGAGAAGCCGAAATCCAGAAAGAATATCACGTTCGAAAACTATCGCATTGAAGACTGCGTCCTTGGCTTGACTATGACTCGTGGCTGGGAGAAGGAGAAGGTCGTGGGGCCGGAAGGCGCGATTCCGCACTTTCAACAGCAACTTGCGATTCTCAAGGCAGTGAGAGCACGCTTTGAGAGTTCACTATTCGATATCAGCCAACTAGTAATAGCCGACCTCTTCGATTCTGAGCTGGCGACAGCGTCAGAATTGGCGAAGAAGAAGTTCCTCCGTGCTGCAGGCGTGGTGGCTGGAGTTGTCCTGGAAAAGCATTTGGCCCAAGTGTGTAAGAATCACTCGATAAAGATGTTAAAGCAGTCGCCCACTATAAGCGATCTGAACGACCGGCTGAAGGCAGAGAACGTTGTCGATGTTCCACAGTGGCGGTCCATACAATACCTAAGTGACATCCGCAATATGTGTGCCCACAACAGGCAAACGGAACCCAAGATGGAGCAGGTCAGCGATCTCATCGCTGGAGTGGACAAGACGATTAAAACCCTATTCTGAGCAGCGCTCTTTAGCCGGCTTTGCCCTTGTTTCGGAAGCCCGAAAAACGCCGAATCAACTGCCCCAGACCAGTCGCAGCCGTCACCATCCGCCCTTTTCTGCCGCACGTAGTGCTGTCCTCAAGGCGAATCGATGCGCCGTAAGTCTCAGTCACAGGTCTAAAGATGAGGGTGATGAAAGTGATAACCAAACCTGCCGGAGCAGCAACAGAATCATGATCGGATACAAAGTTAGAAATCCGAAAATCACCGACGACAATAGCGGATGATCGAACTGGTCGCTCGCACCGAAGACCCCTAAAATCCCGTGTAAAGTCGCACTCAGGCCCACTATTAACATCACAACACCCAGCGGTAACCACTTAACTAGAAGTAACCTTCTGTACCACCTGGAAGTCCCCTCACGCGGTCGATACTGAAGCCCTTTTGGAAGGCCCATGATGGTCCCGGTACATTTCGGTGCTTCAACGGGGCCGCTATGGAGCACTTCCAGTACACCACCATCACCTGGATCTAAGAACTCAAAACCCCAACACACCGTTCCGCTTGCTTCTTCTGATGTGTCTGCAGTAAAACGGAGGACTTCTCGGGTCACCTTTCTGATTCTGACATTGAGAATTTCACCAGCAAAGTGAAATCGCAATGGATCGTAGGCTACGATGTCGGATCCTTTCAGAGTCTTCTTCCCTGCGTTCCATATCCAAACAGTGCTTGAAGTGAGCCTTGGAACCAGACTTCCCCGATACCGAACTTCGACTTCGTCTGGAAATACAGCCTTTCCGCCGATCATCGACACGTCGAGAGATTGGAAGGCAACGATGCTGGGTTTCCGAGCTAGCCAAGTCAGCACAAGACCCGCGATTCCAACAAGGATACCAACCCAGCCAAAACTCAAATATTCCAGCATGTGGCGAGTTGCAGCGGCGCAACGATCAGGTCAAATATCTGTTGCTACCCCATAGACAGGCTCGCCAGCAGCATCATTGCCTCCCTCAAGGATGCAGTGAGAGTTCCGTACTGAAACTACCGCCCTCTTCAGGTCAGATGCTCCCCCACGAACCTGTAGTATCACTACCCATTCACGTAGTCCAGCATACTTGTCCACAACGCTGAGGCCCACGTCTGCTGCCTGTTCATTATGCCACTCCCGTGAAAGCGGAGCTTCTCGATAACGACCCTTCCCGCAACGTAGCGGCACATCCTTCCCTAACGTGCGCTCACGCACTCATTTCCGCTGCTAAGAAACGTTGCGGTGACACAATCAACCGCTTGACTGTTTTCAAGGGCTACCGCGACATGCAAATCGGCTACGCCGGTGTGTCCACTGTCGACCAGGAGACGGCGCTCCAGATCCGCACTTTCGAGCAGATCTGACTCTAGCGTGGCCACGCCTCAATCCTGACCATCGAGAGCTACCTGGAACTCAGGAGGAACCTCCACGACGCCCATGCGACCGCCTCGGGCTCGTGGGCTGGGAAGGGGGTTATTGTGGCTCGCCGTTGACGAAGGTTAAGGTTTCCGTGCTTCCGTCCGGGGAGCGGAACACCCAGCGGCCGTGCCGCTCGCCGGCCACCCACGGGCCTTCATTGACTTGCCCATTCAGGGAGCGCTCGACCCAGCGGCCGTGCTTCTTACCATCCACATACGGCACTTCCTGCACGCGTCCGTCAGCCAAGCGGAAGATCCAGCGGCCGTGCGCCTTGCTGTTCACGTACGGTCCCTCCCCTACGTTCCCGTTCGCAAACCGCTCGATCCAGCGGCCAGTCTTCTCGCCGTACACATACGGCCCTTCTGCCACGGTCCCGTTCACGTCCCGCAGGACCCAGTGGCCGTGCTGCTTGCCGGCGCGGAGGAACCCCGTTACCTCGTAGTCTCCACTGGCCCATTTCCAAGTGAGGGTACCCGTACCTTGCGCCAAGCCGCCCACGCAACCGGCGCTCCACGTCACGGTCGCTCCCTGCCTGAGGCGGGAGGTCCACACATAGCAGCTTGGATGGCTTTCCAGCTCCTTCCAGCACGCGGTGCCTTTCGGCTGCCCCGCGCAACTCGGCTCCTCCGGCCCCGGCTGGAACAACTGACCTGCCCCCGGAGCGGAGCAGACAGCAGCCAGCAGAACGATGAGGGTGCTGATTCTTATCTTCGCTGACCAACACATGACAGGCCTCCGGCGCACTCAGCGCATAGTTGCAGTCTGGCTAAATCGTAGCACGCTATTCAAGTGTGCGATTCCCCGAGCGGGTCCACGACCCGCCTTGCTTCCTCGCAGCCAATGAGAGCCCGATTGGATGGGTCTATAGTCCCGCAACTCCTGTGTATGGTACTCCCGCACCCGCCTTGATTTGAAGGGACTTACGCCCTGCCGTAACTTAGTTTCATAGCCGCAATGCAGAAAACAGAGTTGTGACACACAAGCCCGCGACTCGATTAGACCGGGAGAGCGGCCCAAGGCGCTGGTCGAGGACCTCGGTCTGAAGCCGGGCAACGAGTTGGAGATGGTATCCGCCACGCCGGAGCGCATCGCTCTCGCAAAGGACGACCGCCGCGATCGGGTCATCGAACGAATGCGCGCGCGGGCTTGGCCCGTACCCGGGGATTACGTGTTTGACCGCGAGGAAGTCAACGCCCGGTGAGAACGTTTCTTGACACGAACATCCTGATGTGTGCCCAGGGCAACGGGGCCAGGTGCCGCAGCAGATTCCGGCGCTTCACGCCGTGACGGAGAGCGGCTCTCTGATGACCGCGCTGCCGGCGGCATCTTCGCGGGCCAAGATCCGGTTGGCTTCGACCACCAGGGCGACGGCTTCACGAAGATTCGTTCGGGCTTCTTCGAGTGAGGCGCCTTGGGTGTTGGCGCCGGGAAATTCCTCGATGGAGGCGATATAGCCTTCGGGAACTTTCTGGAACACCGCCGTGCATTCGAGGTCCATATCCGGCTCCTGAAACAATGATACGCCGGTAGCTGCACGGCAGAAGCGGGATCAGCGCTCGTCGCCGGGATCCTGCTAGCCTTCAGGTCCCACCACGTGGCGAAACGAAGTGTGTCAGAGGCCGGCAGCACGAGGCGCAAGCCGCGTGTCGCGCGCAAGACGGCCTTCAGGGTTTTTTTACGAAACACGAGACACGGCTTTTTACGGTTAACCGGCCGTCAGACATTTCTTCTGGAGCGAACGAGGCCTCCACCAAAGGTTTTCACGAAACACGAGACACGAGACACGAATCACGGCTTTTATGTTTTTCACGAAACACGAGACACGGCTGTTAGTGATTAACGCCAGACCGCCGGAACCTTCTTCAGGAACCGAAGAAACGGCGCCAGCTCATAGCGAGACCGGTCCAGACCATGACGGCGACACCCAGGGACACGACGCCGGCGATCGACTGGCCGACTACGCCGTACACCTCTCCGGTGTGCGCAAACCGCAACCAGCGCCGGATCTTGAAGCCGGGGGTGAAAGTCGGATAGCCGGCGCGCTCGACCAGTTCGCCGGTTGCCCGGTCGAACAGCAGGTCCTCGCTCTTCGACGGCTGGCGGCCGTTTCCGCGGTCGGCCGCGACCACGACGGGGTCGTGAATCGAATCGGGAAGGTCGATCGTGAGCGTTCGCCATCCGGGCGTCTCGACGCCGGCCCTCGTGATCAGCGTCTGCAGCTCGACCAACGGGGCCGTCGGCTCCGGCGCGGCGGACGGGTTGTCCCGCGCGTCTGACCGCCGCGGCCTCGGCGACTGCTGAAACGGCGGTGTGTCGCCCGCCATCCGATGGACGAGATCGGCGGCCCACTGATACGAGATGGTGGCCCCGCTGAAAACGATGATGGCGAGCGGAAGGGCCGACCAGAAGCCGATCACGCTGTGCCAGTTGAAATCGCGCGCACGCCCCTTGAGGCGGCGGCGGAACCACAGTGCTTGTCTCCAGGTGGCGCGGCTTCGGATCGACGGCCACCAGAGATAGACCCCGCTCACGATCAGGAACAGGAATCCGAGGTTGGCGACTGCAACGACCGTCCGGCCGATGATCCGATATTCGCCCTCCAGGGCGAACCACCGGTGCCAGTACATGACGCTCCGGAGGAAGCGCCGCGTTCGGGTGTTGCCATCGCCCAGCCGATTGCCGGTGAAGCGGTCGACGAAGACGGTGGCTCCGCCGTCGAGCTCGACGACCGCCGGCTCGAGCGGGTCTCTGTGCAAGGCCACGGAAGTGACGGCGTCTGCGGGCTGTCCGCCGGTGACCCGAGTGATCAGCTCGTCGAGCCCGAGCGGTGCGGCGCCCGGACCCGGCGGATTAGCGCGATAGTCGCGCAGCGCCCACCGGTTCAACTGCGCCTCGTAGGTGAGGATCACGCCGGTCACCGCCAGCATGAGGATCACGACGCCGGCGGTGACGCCGACCGCCAGATGGACCCAGAAGATCGCCTTGCGCAGGGACATGTCCGGTCGAGGCTCGGGACAAGCGGCCCCGGGCTACAAGCCAATCGTGAAATTCTGCATAACGGCGAGGCGATGAGGGACCAACCCTGCAGGAGTTTGCGCCGGTGCCCTGCGCGGACTGCTACTGCTGGCTGTCGGAGTCGGTCGCTTGGTCGGAATCGGTTTCCTGGCCCCCGGTGTCGCCCTCGCCGTCGGAATCGGTGCCGCTGGGGCAGGCCGCGGTCATGGCGGCGGCCGCTGCGATCGAGCCGGCCGCGATCGCACGTGAGAAAAACGAGCGGCGATCGACCCGGGCGGTGGTGATATCCTCGTCCGTCAGCGCCGTCGGCGATTCGGGAGGGGTCGCGCCGGGGTCGCTGTTCTCCGAACTGCTCATGACATTGCTCCTTGATCTGGAAACTGCAAGTGAGTCTCAATATGCTAGTGATGCGTGCCATGGCTGTCAAGCCGTGACCCGCGCCGCGGGACCAATGCGCGACAACGAAATACTATCGGTCGCACCGCACGGAGCACTCACATGACGACGGACCACACCGCGCCGGAACCGGCGATCGACCGCGACTGGTACGCCTGGCTCATCGATCCGCTGCCGGCCGTGGAGTTCGAAAACGACTACTACGAGCAGCGGCTTTTTCACATCCGGCGCAAGGCGTCCGCGTACTACGCCGATCTCCTCTCGGTGAGCGACCTTGACATCGTGCTCGGCACCCACTCGGCCGGTCATCGGGACATCAAGCTGGTTCGGGCCGACGGAGACGTTGCCCCCCGCGAGTACACGAACGACGCCGGCAGGGTCCAGCCTCTCGAGGTCGCGAAACACTTCGACGACGGCGCGACCGTCATCTTCAACCAGATCCATACGCGCGTGCCGTCGCTGGCGCGGCTGTGCGTCGCGCTCGGGCGGCGCTTCTCGTCGCGAGTCCAGACCAACGTTTACCTCACGCCGCCCGACGCTCAGGGATTCGACCCGCACTGGGATACCCACGATGTCTTCGTGCTGCAACTCAGTGGCACAAAGCGCTGGTCGATCTACGACACCAAGGTGAGATTGCCGCTACGGGGCCAGCGCTTCGAACGCGGTACGCCACCGGGCGACGTCAGCAACGAGTTCGAACTCGGCCCGGGCAGCGCCCTCTACCTTCCGCGCGGCCTGATGCACTCGGCCCGCTCGACGGGTCAGGCGTCGTTGCATATCACGCTCGGGCTCACGGCGTTTACATGGGCGGAGTTTCTCGTCGAAAGCGTCACCGCGGCGGCGCTCGAGGAAGAATCGCTCCGCCGGAATCTCCCTCGCGGGTTCGCGAGCGCGGGATTCCCTGCAGCCGAGCGGGAGCATCTGTTCAGCGAGAAGCTGGCGTTCGTGCAGTCACGGTTCGACCCCGAGGTCGTGTGGCGGCGCTTTGCAGGCGAGGTCTTGGCCACCGACGTGCCGCTGTTCACCGACCTGCTCAGCCAGCGGCTCCGCCAGGACCGGCTGACGCCGGGCTCGCGGGTAAGGCGCCGTGCCGGGCTGCTCACCGAAGCCGTGAAGGACGGGGAGACTTGCCTCCTCCGTTTCTGTGACCGGGAGCTCAGGCTGCCGGCCGGCGTGTGGCCCGCGCTGCAGTTTGCCACGACGGCTGACGAGTTCGCCGTCCAGGACCTGCCCGACTGTCTGGATGTCGAGGGCAAGCTGACCCTCGTTACGCGGCTCGTCAAGGAAGGGGTTCTCCAGAACGCCTCACAGGAAAGGTAGCCTGCATTTCTCACCACGCGGCGAGGCGAAGTGCGTGAGAGGGCTGTCAGGACGAGGCGCGAGCCGCTTGGCGCACGCGAGACGGCCTTTAAGGTTTTTCACGAAACACGAAACACGAGACACGAATCACGGCCTTTTACCGCCAGGCCGCCGGCACTTTCTTCGGGTTGATGAAGAACCACGCCAGGGTGGCGACCCAGTAGATTCCGGCGATGAGATAAAGCACTTGGTTCCAGTCGCCGCCGGTGCGTTCGATGTTGCCGATCATGTAGCCGACGACAATCGGCAGAGTGAATCCGCCGAAAGTCCCGCCCATGTTCATCAGGGCCATGGCGAGGGGGGTTTGTCGTCCGCCGACGTCCATGGTGGCGGTCCAGGCGGCGGGACCGCCGAGTCCGGAAAACAGGGCTCCGAGCGCCATGGCGGCCACGAGCCGCGTCGGGTCGGGCGTCCATGAAGCCACGACGCACAGCAAGCCGGAAAGCCCGAGCGAAACGATGGCGACGCCGCAACGGCTGATGAACTTGCTCCCCGTGCGGACCAGCAGCCAATCGGTGATGACTCCGCCGGCCAACGAGCCGATGACGACGCCGATCAGCGGAGAGCTCGCCATGAGGCCGGCGCTCTGGCGGGTCACGCCGTAGCCCTTCTCGAGGAACGCCGGAAACCACGTGACGAACATCTGGAAGCCGGCCGCCTTGAAGGCGGATTGGACGCACAGCGCCCACATGCTCAGCGATGAGGCGGCTGCGACGGCGTGCTCACGGAACGACGGCTGGGAATCGATCGAAGGCTCCTCGGCTTCCGTGCCCGAGTCGCTGCTCTCGGCCTCGTCGGAATGGATCTCCGCTACCTCGGATTCGTTCACCCAAGGGTGCTCTTCCGGCCTCGTTCGGAATAGCAGGTAGAAACCGGCGGCCCAGATCAGGCTTACGCCTGCCAACATCACGAACGCGGTGCGCCACGAGAACGATTCGAGCAGGACCGCCGTCAGCGCTATGCTGATCGCGCCGCCAACCGACATCGCGGAACCGTTGGCGGCGCTGGCCAGACCGCGTTGAGTCGGAGGGAACCAGTCCTTGACCACCTTCGCCGCGTTGGGAACGAGTCCCGCCTGCGCCCCGCCGAACATCATGCGCGCCCAGATGAAACCCCAGAACGAAGACACGGCCGCGAACCAGACGGTGCAGGCCGACCAGGCAACGCAGAGAAAGGGCAGTGCGAAGCGTGTTCCGAAGCGAGTCCCCAGCCAGCCGGTGGGAATCTGAAAGACGAAGTAGCCGATCGACATCACGCTGAGGATGTACCCCATCTGCTCGCTCGTGAGCCCGGTTTCGGCCTGGATGGTCGTGGCGGAGGGAGCGATGGCGTGTCGGGTGAGGTAGGCCGTGGTCGAAGCCAGGGCGACGAGCACCATCACCAGATAGCGGATTCTTGTCGGGGAGGCTGTGGAGTCAGTCACTTGGCGCTTTCGGCTGAGTCGAAAGCGCCCAATCTTAACACACGCTGGCTCGCTCACCTCTGGGCCGAAGCAACCCGGATGTTGTGGTTGCCGAGGCCGGCTTGTTCATCTTTCGGAACCTGCGCCTCCCGGTCCCTGTCCTGGAAGCGCTCGTGTGCCTTCTGAGCGCCTGCCACATCGTTGAGGCTCCACGAGATCGACTGACCGTCAGCGCGGCGCGAGCCTCCCGCGCCGGCAACTCGTGCTTCAGGGTTTTCACGAGTCCCGAAACACGAATCACGGCCTTTTCTCGCGTGCTTCCGCCGACAGGTGGTGAGAAATGCAGGCTCTATTGCGTGTAGATCACAAATCCGCATATTGTTCGCGCCGCCGGCCCGATGTTAGGATCAAGCTGGGTTCTTTCGTCAGGGTCCGCGTTCCTGTGTTGGTACGAACCGCACGAGTCATTGCCGCGCTCGGCTCTCTCGCCGCGTTCTTGATGACGTGGCCGGCGGCTGAGCTTGAGGCCGCGCGCGTTGACGACGCGTTCTTTGCCGAGAAGCTGTACCCCATCCTCGATCAAGCGCAGTGTCGGCTTTGTCACGGCGAGAAGGGCGTTGCGTCGACCACGCGGCTGGAGTTCCCGCGGGAGGACGCTTCCGCCGCGAGGATTACGGCTTTCGGGCTGGCGCTGGCGGAGTTCATCGACCCCCGGAATCCCAGTAATTCGCTCCTCTTCCGGAAGCCGACCAACCGCCAGCAACACACCGGCGGCGAGCGCATCAAGCAGGGTAGCGGCGAAGAGAAGCTGTTGCTCTCATGGATTGGCCGTCTCGCCGAGATGTCCGCGGAAGAACGCTCCGCGGCCATCGCGTCCGGTTTGTCACATGCCGGGGGTCTGCACCATGGTGTGATGCGCCGGCTGACCCACAGCCAGTACAACAACACGGTGCGCGATTTGCTGGGCGATCGAACCCAGCCGGCAAATCAGTTTCCGCCCGAGGATTTCATCCGCGGCTTCAAGAACCAGGCCGAGGGGCAGAGCGTTCCTCCGCTGTTGGCCGAAGCCTACGGAGCAGCGGCTGAGAAGCTCGCCCGCAACGCTTTCCGGGGTGGCGACCGCAATCGGCTCGTGCCGTGTGAGCCGCGCTCGGCGGCGGATGCCCGTTGCCGCATGAAGTTCCTGCGCAGCTTCGGCCGCCAGGCGTTTCGACGTCCGCTGACGGACGAGGAGATCGCCCAGTACGACGCGCTCTTCCGGAAAGAGGCCGCCGCCGGGGACTTTCTTCGCGGCGCTCAGATCGCTGTCGAAGCGATGTTGCAGTCTCCTCGTTTCCTGTTCCGCATGGAGCGCGGCCCCGAAGGCCCTTGGTATTCGTACGAAGTCGCTGCCCGGTTGTCGTACTTCTTGTGGGACACGATGCCGGACGAGAAGCTCTTTCGATTGGCCGAACAGGGCAAGCTGACAACCCCGGAGCAAGTCGGCGCTGCGGCCCGCGAGATGCTGCAGGACTCGCGTTCGCGCAAGTCGATGGAGGAGTTTCTCGGCCAGTGGCTGCGGTTCGATCGCGTGCTCGACACCATCCGCGACCGGCGCCTCTATCGTGATTTCAACCCCGAGCTTGCGGCCGCCATGACCGAGGAAACCAAGCGCCTGTTCGGTGACCTCGTCTGGAACGACGGCAACTTCATGGATTTCTTCACGGCGGACTATGGCTTCATCAGCACCGACCTCGCCAACCTGTATCAATTGCCGGAGCCCGCGTCCGAGTTCGACCGCGTCGACTTTCCGGAAGACAGCGGGCGGGGCGGCATCTTCGGTCAGGCGATGTTTCTTACCGTGACGAGCAAACCGTCCGATACTTCGCCGACCGAGCGCGGTCTCTACGTTCGCGAGCACTTCCTGTGCCAGGAAGTGCCGCCCCCGCCGCCCGGCTTGAACGCCTCGCTGCCCCCGGTGACCGATGAAAAGCCGATGACGAACCGCGAACGGCTGAACATCCACCTGACCAGCGAAAGCTGTGCGAGTTGTCATCGGCTGATTGACCCGATCGGATTCGGGTTCGAAAACTATGATGCCATCGGACGGCATCGCGACAAGCACTATCTGACGATCTATCCCACACGCGATGAGGTCATGAAAGGCCTCAAGAAAAAAGAAACGAAGTACGAACTGCCCATCGATTCATCCGCAAGCGTCACCGGGATCGTTGACTCGGAGTTCTCGACGCCGAAGGAACTGGGTGAAATCCTCGCGAACGAGCCGAGTTGCCGCAAGTGCATCGTGCGGCAGCTCTTCCGCTACGCGATGGGACGCGAGGAAACGCCGGACGACCGCGCGACGATCGAGAGGCTGTACGCGGATTTCCGGGACTCCCGGTTTCGGTTCCGCGAGTTGATCATTTCTCTTGTACAATCCGACGTGTTCAGAGGAGCGCACGTTCATGCCAATCCATAACTCGTTGTCACGCCGCTCTTTTCTTCGCGGACTGGGTGTCGCGGGCGCCGCGGTACGGGTCGGGCTGCCCGCCCTGGACGCCATGTTCAACACGAACGGGACGGCCTACGCGGCGGCGACGCCGCGCTTGGCTTCTCAGGCGGTCGAGTCGCGCTTCGTCCTGTGGTTCAACGGCAACGGGATTATCGAGCGGTTCTGGATTCCTCGCGAGACGGGCTCGGATTATCGCATTACGCCCTGCTTGACGCCTCTTGCGCCGCATCGGAACGACATCCATATCATCACCGGCCTCGACAGTCCGGCGGCGCGGCTGCCCGGTCCGGGCAACGACCACCACCGTTCGATGAGCGCGCTGATGTCGGGAACGTCGTTTACGGGACGCGGTTCGGGCGGGCCGTCGATAGATCAGGTCATCGCCAACAAGATCGGACGGGATTCGCGCTTCCGTTCGATTCAGGTGGGCGTCTGCCAGGAATCCTTTGGTGAGAGTGTTCAGCGCAACATGAGCTGGGCGGACCGCGACCGTCCTCTGCCGCCGGAGATGATCCCGCAGCGGCTCTTCGACCGTCTCTTTGGAACGAAGGATGCGCATTGGATCGACCGTAAGAAAAGCGTTCTCGATGCGGTCCGGGATGATGCGGCGACCCTTGAAGGCGCGTTGGGTTCGCATGACAAGGCCAGGCTCGATGAATACCTGTCGTCGGTGCGCGACGTTGAGCGTTCGATCGCCAGCCTGCCGCCGGAATACAGCGAGGTTGTCGAGCGGCCGCCCGAAGGAGGTGATCTCAAGGACTGGCCGCGGATCGCGAAGCTCCAAACCGATTTGATGGTTCATGCCATGGCTTCGGGCCAGACGCGCGTTGCTTCCTACATGCTGACGAAGTGCCAGGGGCTGTCGCGCTTCCCGTGGCTGGGCCACACCGCCTGGAGGCACCACGAATACACCCACGGCAATGTCGAGACGCCCCCCGGCCAGCGGATCCTGCGTGACATCAACCGCTGGCATGTCGAGGAATTCGCCTATTTGATTGCCAAGCTGAAGTCGATGCCCGAGGGTGACGGCACGATGCTTGACAACACCTGCCTGACGTACGTCCACGAGCACGCTGAAGCGAACGCCCATAAGAACAGCGGCTTGTCGCTGATCGTCGCGGGCGGCCTTGGCGGGCTCAAGACCGGCTTGCACACGCGGGTGACCGGTACGATCGGTGATCTCTATCTCACGATTGCCGGAGAAATCTTCAAGACCGATATCGAGACGTTCCCGACGGCGGGTAAGCGGCTGACCGAGATCATATAGCCTGCATGTCTCACCACGTGGCGAGGCGAAGTGCGTGAGAGGGCTGTCAGGACGAGGCGCGAGCCGCTTGGCGCGCGCAGGAGTACTTGGTAGTACGTCGACAGGGCCTATGGGGCTACGTTCTTGAACCGTTCCGGTTCGGGAGGCTTCTCCCACCAGGTGATCCGGATGCGCGGGTGGTCGGTTCGGAAGCGCTCCACGCCCTCGGCGCTTGCCTTGGTTCCCCCGAGGAAGACCTGCCGCAACTCCGGCATCTCGCCAAGACGGTCCAGTACCTCGTCGGAAACGCCGGTTTCGGCCAGGTCGAGGGTCTCGACCTTCTTCAGGGCCGGCAAGTGAACCGCGATTTCATCGCCCACTTTCTCGCATTGCCACAGTCGCAGGCGTTTCAGGTTCGGCAACGCGCTGAGAGCCTTCACGCCGCGGCCGCTGACCGAGGTGCGGCTCAGATCAAGGGATTCAAGGCGGCTCAATGAAGTGAGCTGCTCCAGTCCCAGATCGGTGACCTTGGAGGCTTCGGCGTTCAGAGACTCCAGTCCGGCCAACGCCTCGATGCTTTCGAGGTTGAAGTCGGACAGGGCAAGCGCCCACAGCCCCGAGTCGGTACGCTGCTGTCCGCCCACGTCGAGATGCTTGAGGGACGGGAGCAGCCTCAACAGAGGCAGTGCCGTGCCGCTCATCTTGTTGCCGCCGAATCCCAGGGATGCGAGCTTGACGAGGTCCGCCAGGTGTTCGAAACCGTCGTCGGTGACGCGGCTGAATCCAACGTCGAGAAACTCGAGGGTTTCGATCTGGGCGACGTGCTCGAAGACGCGGCTGGTGGCCTTTGTGCCGCGAACGTCGAGATGCTTCAGTTTCTTCCAGTGCTTGATGTGGGCGATGCCGCCGTCCGTGATGTTCTCGGCGTAGTGGAGCCGAAGCTCCTCGATGTTCTCGAGCGGTTTGAGGTGCTCCAGGCCGATATCGGTGACCCACGTGTAAGAGAGGTCGATGCGTCTCAGATGCGGCGCGAAAGTGAGCTTTTCGAGGTCCGCGTCGTTGACCCAGGACGATGTCAAGTCGACCTCGGCGATGTTGCCGTTGTCATCCAGGAAGTAATGCCCGTCGATCTCCGTGATCCAGGCAGCGACGTCGTTTTGGGCCGGCTCGACTGCCGGAGCCGTGGAAGCAAGCACTGCGAGCAGCAAGGTGCTGAGACTCGTTGCTGTTGACCGTTTCAACTACGCCTCCGGTTGGGCAGAGCCGAGTCGCGGTCCCAGATGATCTCGCAGTCCCCGTAGTGATCCTTGAGCTTCTGATAGGCTTGCTCGCCCACGAGGGTGTGATAGAGGTTCAACAAGCGTAACTTCGGGAACACAGTCAGATGATCGAGCCCTTTCTCGGTGACGAGAGCGCTGTCAAGGCTCAACTCCGTGAGTTCCTTCAGCCCTCGTAAATGGCGCAGGCCCGCGTCGGTGACATCGGTGTAGTCGAGATTCAGATGCTTGAGCTTCGTGAGCTTGCCGATGGTGTAGAGCTGTGGGTCCTTGAGCCTCGTGCGGACGAGGTCAAGACTCCTCAGGTTCGTCAGACCTTCCAGATGGCAGAGTCCGTCCTGGCGGAAGCGCGTGTAGCTTAGCGACAACTTCTCCAGGCCGACCAGCTCGCCCAGATATTCGAGCCCGTTGTCACGAATATCGGTCCCCGCCAGATCAAGCTCTTTCAATCCTTTCAACGGGCTGAGGTGATGCATGCCGTCGTCGTCGATATCGGTGTAGGCGATGGACAGTTTCTCCAAAGAGGCGAGTTCTTTCAAAACGGCGAATCCGTCGTTGCCGACAGGCGAACCCAGAAGGCTCATCTCCCGCAAGTGGTCCAATCCCCCGAGGTGAGTCAGACCTTCGCCTTCGATCAGCGTGTTGTTGAGAGTGAGTTTGCGCAGGGCCTTCAGGCCGGTCAGGTGTGACAGTCCGGCATCGGAAACGAGGGTGTTGCTCAGGTTCAGCTCTTCGAGCGTCGCAAGGGCGCTTAGCGATGCGGCGCCGAGATCTCCGATCTCCGTAACCTGCAAGTCGAGTTTGCGCAGCTCTGTGAGATGTCGAAGATGATCGAGGTGAGCGTCCGTAACAGAGCTGGAAGCCAGCGAAATCTCCGTGAGTCGGCCGCTGTCGAGAGTCGCCGTTCCGCCCAGCGAGCGCACCCAATCGGCAACCTCCTCGTCGCTCCCGCCCTTGGGGGCGTTCGCTGCCTTACCTTCGTCCGCTGCACGCATCGAGAAGTCCAGGAACACCAGGCGCGTATCCGGCAATGCCTCCTGAAGATCCGCGACGCCGGCGCCGGTGGCGCGGGAATAGCGCAGGTCCACTTCGCGCAGTCTGGTGAACTCCTTCAGTTTGTCGAGTCCGGCGTTGCTGACTTTGGTGCGGTAGAGGTTGATGACCTCCAGGCTCTTGAGGTTCTTCAGATGATCGAGCCCGGCATCCGTCACGTCGGCCCCGAGAAGGTTCAACTGCTTGAGCCGGGTAAGGCCGCTGAGATGAGCGAGGCCGCGGTCGCTGATGCGGGTCCCCCGCAGGTCGAGTTCCTCCAACTCGCTGAGGCCGCTGAGCGATGCGAGGCCCTCGTCGGTAACGAGCGTATCGCCGATCCACAAACGTTTGAGGCGGCTCATGCCCTTGAGGTTCGCCAACCCCTTGTCGTCGAAGGGCGTGAAAGTCAGGTCCAGCGATTCGAGCTTGTGGAACGGCGCCAGCGTATGGCCCTCTACCTTGGTGCGGCGTACCCGGATATTCTTGAGGTTCTTCAGCCCGGCGATTTGTTCGAAGCCTTCGTCGTAGAACCGAATATAGGCCAGGAAGCTGTAGCTGAAAGTGAGTTTCTCGAGGCTGGTCAAGGGCGCGATATGCTTGAGATCTTTGCTCTGGTTCTTGTTCGCGCCGGCGCGAGGGTTCCACATCGGCCCCGGCAGGTGCAGTTCCTCGAGTCCGCTCAGGGTGCTCAGGCGCGCCAAATCCGGCGGATCGATGTTGCAGCCGACAAGGTTGAGAACCTTCAGGCGGAATTCATGAGCCGGAAGATCCGCGACGCGGTAGGTCCGGGTTGATTGCCCGTGGATTCGTACCCAGCCGCCCATCCGGACGGCCCACTCGGCGACGGCTCGGTCGTCCGGAGCGGCGCGGAGAACGGTCACCGGCGCACTCAGGAAAAGCGCCGCAACCATTGCGATCACGAGAAGATACTGCCGCATGGGCTTGATGTGACGTAGTGATAACGCCATTTAGACTGTAGCAGAGGGATCCAGGGCGGCTTGGGACTTCACGGAGAGTGCCCTTGGCGGCCTTTTCGGCGTTGCGAGACACTATGTTTGAAAGGAACGACTCATGCCTTACGATCTTGCCCCCACCAATCGCAGAGATTTCCTTCGCGTTCTCGGGGCCGCCGGGCTGTCGTGGTCCCTATGGGGCGGGATGGGCTGCTCGTCGGCGCCCGCCGTGGACCTGAGGAAGTTCCAGGGCATCTTCCCGATCGTCCAGACGCCCTACACGGACGACAACAAGATCGCCTTCGACGAGTTGGAGAAAGAGGTCAAGTTCCTCGACAAGACCGGCGTCCACGGCATCGTCTGGCCGCAGCGGGCGAGCGAGTACCAGTTCCTGACGTTCGACGAACGCATCGAGGGCGCCGAGCTGATCGTCAGGGCGAATAAGGGTCTGAGCCCGGCGGTGGTCATTGGCGTTCAGGGACCTGACACCGAAACTGCCGTCAAGTACGCCAGGCACGCCGAGAAGCTGCAACCCGATGCCATCATCGCGCTGCCGACCCGCGACGCGGGCGAGTTTGACCTCGACGAGGTGTTCGAATACTACAAGGCCATCGGCAAGGTCTGTGGCCTGCCGATGTTCGTTCAGACGACAGGCAACATGAGCGTCGAATTCGTGCTGAAGATGGCCAAGGAGGTCCCGACGCTGTTGTTCGTCAAAGACGAAGCGGGCAACTCCATCAGCCGCATCAAGGAGTTCAACGCGGACGGCGAAGGCCGGGTGACGGTTTTCACCGGCGCCCATGGACGCAACCTGCCGGACGAGATGTCACTCGGCCTCGCCGGTAACATGCCGGCGTCGGGCTGGGTCGATCTCTACGTCAAGGTGTGGAACTTCTGGAAGGAAGGCAAGGTCAACGAAGCCCTCGACATGTTCTCGAAAGCAATGCTGTTCGTGACGCAAGCGGGCGTGTACGGTTTTCCGCTACTGAACTACGCCCTGCATCTGCGCGGCGTCTTCACGAACTGGTCCGTTCGCCGCCCCGAAGCCAAGCCGCTGGACGAAGACGCCATGAAAGAGATCCGGCGGGTGCACGACTTCGTCAAGCCGCACTTCGTGGTTTGATCACTGTCGGTTGCTCCTCTCGGAGATCACCGGACCGGGAACTTCTCCGCGACGGTGTTCATGGCGCGGCGAGCAGCCGCCAGCGTCGTTTCGACTTCCTCGTCCCCGTGGACGGTCGACACGTACCAACGCCCGTCCGGCAGTAGATAGATACCGTTGTCGAGCATTCCTTCGAGCCAGGCCCCCAGGCGCCCGGAGGGCGGGCTCGTCAAGCCGCGCGCATCCGCGACGGCTCCCTCGTCCGGGAATACGACCTTGAATACCGTCCCCACTCCACGAACTGTCGCGGGCACGCCCGCCTCGACGGCGGCGGCGCGGATGCCCTCCATCAGTTGCTCTCCGCTGCGGTCGGCCGCCTTGAGGGCAGCGCCGTCATCGCGGGAAAGTTCCTCCAGCGTCGCTTCCGACGCGGCAAGGACCGTAGGGTTGCCGTTGAAGCTTCCGCCGTGCAGCACGGTGGCGTCTTCGATCAACTTCAGAATCTCATGGCGGCCGGCGATGACGCTCAGCGTGAACCCACCGGCAACCGCTTTTCCGAATGTGGCCAGATCAGGCGTGATGCCGTACAAGCCTTGCGCGCCGTTCAGGTGCACCCGAAAACCGGTAATGACCTCGTCGAAGATCAGAACGATCCCGTGCCTTGCCGTGATGTCTCGCAGCGCTTGAAGGAATCCGTCGGCCGGCAGGATGCAGCCGCCGTTGCACAGAATGGGCTCCAGAATCACGCAGGCGATCTCGTCCGCGTGCTCTGCGACAGCTTTTTCGAGCGCATTTGCATCGTTCCACGGCAGGAACAAGGTATCCGGCGGTGATTCGAGCCAGCCGTGATAGTGGTTCACGAATCGCAGAATGCGCTTCCGGCCGGTGAAGGCCCGGGACAGGCGAAAGGCGATCTGGTCCGCTTCCGTCCCCGTATTGCTGAAGACCACGCGGTCGGCGCAGGGAACAAGGTCGACGAGCCGCTCGGCGACACGGATTTCACCCTCATGCTGCGCTCCGTAGTCCCAACCGTCCCGCAAGGTTCGCTCGACCGCGGCGGCGATCGCGGGATGCGCATGGCCGAGAATCAGCGGCCCCCAGGCAAGCGTGTAATCGAGATAGGTGTTTCCGTCGACGTCGGTGATGCTCGGCCCCTCACCATGCGTGAAATAGAGTGGATGGGGCACGGTCTTGGCCCGAAAGGCGCTGGTCACGCCGCCGGCAATGGATTTCTTGGCTCGCTCCAGCAAATCCACGGACTGCCGCCGGGAGGTGGCGGCGATAGTTTCGGTATCTGGCATGCGGCGAATCTCGCTATCGAGTGAAAGAATCGACCCTGCGAAGGACGAAGTTGATTCTAGCCTGCATGACTCACCACGTGGGGAGGCGAAGTCAGTTCAGGTCAGCATCGAGCCCGGAAAGCAGGAGCAACGAAGCGGTGGCGAACTTGCCGCGTGCTTCCCACGTCATGTCGTGAGAAATGCAGGCTGCTAGCGGCCCCCGCTCTCAATACCCTTCGGCGCTGCCCTCGGAACGCGCGTCCGCGGCTCCCAGCAGCCACTGGTCGGTGGCCTGGATCGCCATGACGCGTCCCTGTTTCTCGACGAACGACAGAGAGTGGCCGCGCCGACGGAGCCTCTCGACAGTATCTTGCGAATGGCCGTGGCGCTCGAGCCGCAGCCTGTCGGGCATCCACTGGTGATGGAAACGAGGGAAGTCGACAGCTTGTTGGAGGTTCATCTTGAAGTCGATCACGTTGATGATGACCTGCAGCACCGTCGAGATGATCGTCGGGCCACCGGGTGAACCGACGACCATGAAGAGCTTGCCGCCGCGGGCTACGATGGTCGGTGTCATCGACGAGAGCGGACGCTTGCCGGGTGCGATCGCGTTCTGCTCGCTTGTCAGTAGTCCGGCGTTGTTCGGAGCGCCGGGTTTCGACGAAAAATCGTCCATCTCGTTGTTGAGGAGCACGCCCGTGCCGACAGCCGTAACACCGGAGCCGAAGCTGCCGTTCAGCGTGTAGGTGACGGCCACGGCGTTGCCGGCGTCGTCCGCGACGGAATAGTGCGTCGTCTCCGTGCTTTCGGATCTGGTGGAAAGGCCCGGCGGTATCTCGGAGCTTCTGCCGGCCCGGCCCCGATCGATCGCCTTGGCCCGTTGTCGTGCGTAGCTCTTTCGAGTGAGCCGTTCGACCGGCACGGAAACGAAGTCCGGATCGCCGAAATAAGCCGCTCGATCGGCGAAGTAGCGGCGCATCGTTTCCGCCACGTAGTGAATCGCCGCAGCCGAACCGGCTCCGCTGCGCTCGTAACCGCTCTCCTCCAGCATGTTCAACATCTGGATGACGCCCACGCCTCCGGAACTGGGCGGAGGCGCGGAGATGATCTCGTACCCGCGGTAACTTCCCTCGAGCGGGGTGCGTTCGACCGGCTGGTACTGCTTCAGGTCGTCCAGCGTAATGGTCCCGTTGTTCTTCTTCATGTCGGCGGCAATCAGCCGGGCGGTCTCACCGGCATAGAAGTCGTCGGCCCCGTGCCTGGCGATGCGTTCCAGCGTCCGCTGCAGGTGGGGCTGCCGCAAGACTTCCCCCATCTCGTAGAATCGCCCGCCGCGCTGGAAGATCCGGCGCGACTCGGGAAACTTCGCCATTCGGCTGCTCTGCAGCGACCGGGACTGATCGAAGGTAACCGTAAAACCGTTGCTTGCCAAACGGACCGCCGGCTCCACGAGTTCTCTCAGAGGCTTCGTTCCATACTTCCGAGCGGCCATTTCGAGGCCCCGCGCCGTTCCCGGGACCCCCGACGCGCGATACCCCAGGATCATCTCGTCGGTCGGCTCCCCGTCCGGGCCGAGGTACATGTCGCGATGAGCCGCCGCCGGCGCCCGTTCCCGGAAGTCCAGGAATGTAGTGCGCCCATCGGCGAAACGGATCAACATGAATCCGCCGCCGCCGAGGTTGCCCGCTCGGGGATGGGTCACTGCCAGAGCGAACCCCACCGCCACCGCGGCGTCCACGGCGTTACCACCGGACTGGAGGACCTCAACCCCGACACGTGTCGCGTCCGATTGGGCGCTCACGACCATCGCGCGCCGCGCGCGGACCGGCTCCCGCGTGGCGGCTTGGATGGACGCATTCGCGAGTAAAAGAACAAGAACGGCAGCAATGAGGCGCACGGTCAATTGTAGTCATCGTGCGATGGGTTTTGACAACCGGCGCATCACGAAAGGAGCGTGCGGCAGTCATTCGATATGCCTTGTCGAGAACCGTAGCCGAAAGGCCCTCCGCCGATCGCCAGTAGCGGGAAAGATGAGGGTGCGGGTCGAGACGCTCTACGGTTTCATCCCTGCTGAAGAGTCTTTTCCAGAGGCTGTCGTTACAATGGATGGCGATGTCGGAGCCGCGAGAGCAGCCGACCTATGTTTGCCATGGTTGCGGCGCGGCTCTTGAGGTCCGCGTCGGGTTCAAAGGCAAAGTCGTCTGGACGCTCCCGGCCGACAGCCCGGATTTCGGAAACATCGAGCCGGAGTTGCGTGGCCGGTACCAGGATCCCAAGCTCGTCTGTTCCGCTGATGTAATGCATTCAACCGGTTTCAAGCTCGTCGATGGCGAAATCGAGCCGGTCGAGACATAGCTGCGGGTGCTTTTTCACGACAAGTGTCCGCGCCGCGGCTCCTCTCACTTGTCACAAGGCGGCCGAGAAACCTACCATGGCTTGCATGAACCGTGTTGCGATCATCGTTCTCTTGCTCAGCGTGGCGGTCTTTCCCTCGGCGGCGCAGGAGCTACTCCCGCGCTGGGAAGCCATCGAAATGGCGAAAAGCGTTGATCTTCACGCGAACGAGATGAAAGCGCTCATCGAGCAAGTTCGGCCCAAGGAGTGGATTCAGGACGGAGCGCCGCAGGCGTTTGTGACTCAGCACGAGGAGTTGCTCAGAGACATGGATAGCCTGAGCCTCTCGGCTCAGGACATGATGCGCAATCCCGAGGGGCTGATATCCGTTGTGGACACCTTTCTGTGGGTGGATCGAATGGGTTCGATGATCTCTTCGCTTGAGCAGGGTGTCCGCAAGTATCAGAATGCCGCTGTCGCGGAACTGCTCGTTGCGGCCCAAGACCGCAATACATCGGAATCGGGAAAGCTCAAGGGCTACCTCAGACAGCTTGCGGTGGCGCACGAAGCCGAGTTGGAAATCGCCGATAGCGAAGCCCAACGTTGCCGCGCGGAACTGGCTCGACAACCGGCACAGCGCTGAAACGAACAACACCGCGGATCGTGAACTCCGGCAGTATTAGCTCGGCAGACCCTCGCCAAGCCCAGTGCTTCAATGCATTCTATGTTGATCTCGACTACCGGGATCGCGGCTTACTCCGCCAATGCCTTTTCGACAATGGCCCGTGCACGGGGAGACATCTTCAGCTTCAAAGCCGCGGCGTGGCCCTTTTCTGACATCTTGCTCCATGTCCGTCGGATGATGTTGACCAGTTTCGGTTCATCGTGTTCCTGCCGGAAGTCTTCGAAATAGAATTCCAGGAAAACCACGCAGGCAACGTCTTCGAGTAGTTGGCAGTCCGGGTCTGTTTTCAGCCTCTCTTTGCGCAGCAGTGACTGGACGCGGGCGATCGTCTCACCGTCATAACCGGCTTCTCTCAGAATGGCGCCGGCCGTCTCGGCGTGGAACTTCCCCAGATGGGACCGCCAGGCCCGATACCCCGGGCGGTTCATGGGATAGCTGCTTCGGGGGACTTTCCAGCGGCAGATGTGCTGTGCCCGAACGGCCAGGCGTACCGCTTCGGGAGCGCCGGGCTCGATCCTCTCAAGCCATGTGCTCATGCGCTGTCCGTAAAGCAGCTCCTTGGGGTGCTCCCGGCCCGCAAAGGTCTCCCGGCGGGGATCCTCGGCATTAGCCTCGTCGAAAAGGCCGACCGCCAGTTCGAAGCGTTCTTCAGACGACACCGCTACCTCGCCGGGGCAACGCGGAACTCGATAGTCTTTCCGGCCTCCATGCGAAACCCTCGCACCCGGCCGCCCCCGCCTCGTCGCTTCGTGGTCATCGTGTGCGGCCCTGCGATCAGCGGCATGTCGAGTGGACAGATACCCATGTAGGCGCCATCCACATAGACCGGCGTGGGCGCCGCGCAGGAGACCACAAACCGCCCGGTGCGCAAGGGCTCATCCTGCCCGCTCAACCGCGCCGACCGCGCGATAGCCTTCGCGGGCGGGAGGTGCCACAGCGGCGACTCCGTTCGTGGTATGCCGTTCTTGTCGACCCGCGGGACCGGCCCGATGCGCGGTGCGCTCGTAGTGATGGGTGGTTCGTCGTGGGAGCCGATGGGCTTGTCCTTGGGATGGTAGCCAAAAACCGTGAAGGGCAGTTGCCGTCCTCGAATGAGGATGCGCAGCTCGTCATCCTCGACTTCCATGCTGAAGGTCTGTCCCGGCGCGACGTCGCGGCAGTCTCGCTGCGTGGCTTCGGCCGTTTTTTTCTCTCCCTGCCGCTTGACGGAATTCCGCCTTCTTCGATGTCGGTGGTCAGGTTCCTCTTGGACGCTCTGATCAATCTTCTTCAACTCTTCGATCGAGAGACATCCCGCGAGGTAGACCGCCTCATCGAGATCTCGGAATAATGCGAGCGAAACATCGACCGACTCGGGAGCACGATCGCCGTGGAAACTTCGCACACTTGTTGCCACGGGCGGACACGTCAAGACATATAGGGCTCCTCCCGCGGCAATGCGGCAACGGCGCGCCCACTTGTCGAACTGAACGTCCAGCGGTGTCGTCGTGCCGCTGAAGAAGCGCCCGCGCTCGACATCCAGGGTGAAGACCGCCGAGGGATACGCGGATTGGGCGGAGAGTATCGAGACACCGGCGACCGCCAGGGTGCAGAGCGTCAGGCGGACGATGGTTGCTCGCTCCGGGAAACGCGGGCTATGAGCCACTTCAGTCTCCGACAGCCACTTGCACGCCGGCGCACACCTCGGTCATCACTTCCATGGCGCGCTCGCACTGTTCGCGAGTGACATCGTAGTGCGTGAGCATCCGCATGCGGTAGGGCGCGACGGCGTTCGAAAGCACGCCGCGCTCGCGCAGCTTCGCGGAGACCTCCCTGCCGGTCATGCCGGTGCCCTCGACGTCGAAGATCACGATGTTCGTCTGCACGTCTGTCGGATCAATCGAGATGCCTGGCACGCGGGCCAGGGATTCCGCGATGAACCGCGCGTTTTTGTGATCCCGAGGCAAGCCGGCCGGAGAGTTCTCCAGCGCCACGATGCCCGCGGCCGCCAGCACGCCCGCCTGCCTCATGCTGCCCCCGAACACCTTGCGCGCCATCCGTGCACGCTCGATGAACTCCCGGCTTCCCGCCAGCATCGATCCGACCGGCGCGCCCAGGCCCTTCGAAAGACAGAACATCACCGAGTCGACCTTTTCCGCCACTTCGCGGGGCGGCGTGCCGAGGTACGTCGCTGCGTTGAAGATCCGTGCGCCGTCCATATGAACCGGGATGCCTCGCTCGTGCGCCTGATCGCAGATCTCGTTCAAGAGCTCTTGAGGATAGACGTGTCCGCCGAGGATATTGTGGGTATTTTCCACTGCGATCAGTGCAACGCCGTTGAAGTGGTCGCTCTCGCCACGGACCAAGGGTTCGATTCGGTTCCAGTCGAGGATGCCGTTCGGTGTGGAGATCGTCCGCGTCACACACCCGGAAAGCTGAGCCACGCCGCCGACCTCGTACAGGACGATGTGCGAGCGCTCATGAACGATGACCTCGTCGCCACGCTGCGTATGCGCCCGGATCGCGCTCTGGTTCCCCATTGTCCCGGTCGGCACGAAGACCGCGGCTTCCTTCCCGACGATTTCGGCCGCCAGCGCTTCCAGTCGATTGACGCTCGGGTCTTCGTGATAAACGTCGTCGCCGACTTCAGCTTCGAACATGGCCTGACGCATTGCCGGGGTCGGGCGTGTGACGGTGTCGCTTCGCAGATCGATGAACTCTCTCATTCAACCTTCCTCTCCTCGCATTGAGAATAGCGTTTGGGAGTCAAAAGAAAAACCCGCATCGCCTTCCATGGGACTTTCAACATGCGCTGCTCGGGAACCTTCCGGGCGGCATCCTGGGAGAAACCTTACTTCGCCGCGAGGAACTCCGCGAATGCTTCGTTCGAAAAGAGCAGGCCCTCCGGGGTGAGCAAGAGTCGGTTGCCGTTTTCGCGTCGGAGCCACCCACGCTCGATGAGCCGCCTCAAGGGCTCCTGAAACAAGACCATTTCCGAGGGAGACGCGTCGAATCCTGCGATTTGACGTAGCCCGGTGATGAAACGGTCTTCAGCGATTCGACGCTCATCGAGGGTTTCCGTCATTTCCCGAACGGACTCACCCCGCTGGGAGCGGTCGAGATACTCCTTGACCGAAGTAACATTCCCCCAGCGCCGGCGTCCATCAAAAGAGTGTGCATCAGCCCCGAATCCGATATAAGGCTCCATGCGCCAATACTTGAGGTTGTGAATGGATTCTTGCCCGATCCGGGCAAAATTCGAAATCTCATACTGCCGAAGGGCGCGTTGCTTGAGCGCTTCGATCGCGGTGGTGTAGAACTCGGTAATCTGATCTTCGCTCGGCACGGATGCGGCGCTGAAACGGGACCCGCCGCTCTGCAGTTCCCGGCCGAGCCTGCTGTCGTCATCCACGTCGAGCATGTACACCGAAACGTGGGACGGAGACAGCTTGGCGATCCAGTCGAGGGACTCCTGCCAACCTGTCGGCGTTTGATGAGCGAGACCGGCGAGCAGGTCGATGTTCACATCATCGATTCCCACCCGGGCCAACAGTGCCATCTCGGCCGCGACTGTCTGCGGCGTATGCTTCCGCCCGGTCGCTGCCACCTCTTGGGGAATAAAGGACTGGACGCCGAGACTCACCCGATTGATGCCAAGCTCTTTCCATGCATGAACCCTCTCTTCGGTGACCGTGCCGGGACTCGCTTCGATCGTGGCCTCACGCCAATCCCGGGAGGGAAGGCTGCCGAGCAGTCTGTCCAGACGGTCGATCTCGATCAGGCTCGGCGTGCCTCCGCCGAGATAGAGCGTGTCCGGTTCCGAGGGGAAGTTGGCTGCCCGGATCTCGGTCTCCAGCGCCTCGAGGTAGGCGGGCATCCAGTCGGAAGGGAACACTCCCGATGAAAAGTGACAGTAGGTGCACTTCTGCAAACAAAAAGGGAAGGAGATGTAAATGCCTGCCACTGGCTCCTGTTACTTGCGGATAGCAGCTTCCCGCGAAAGCGTTCTTCTATCGGATGGGTGATCTCCAAGCATTTTCTCATGCGCAATAGAGATCCCGTCGTGGAATACTGTTTTGCCTTGGGTTTCCGTCTTGCTACTATCCGATGCAAGCAATGCACTCCTTGTTTTCCGCGGCGCGATACGGACTGCTGTTGGGGCTGGTGTTGGCCTTGGCCGGCTGTAGCGCTTCTCGAAGCCGGCATGTGCGGAGCGTTCCTCCCCCTCCGCCGGAAGCGGTCATGCCGGTGCCCGAGCCGGTGCATCCGGGAGAGAATGCACCGGAAATTTCCGCCGCTTCGGCGCTGCTGTCGTTACCGGTTCCGATTCTTCCTCAGGATGCTCCCCTCGTCCTGCCGCCGCGCGAGATACCCCCTGCGCCCGACGACCCGTTGAAGTTGTTCGGGAGACATGTTTTTCACAGCGCCGGCGGACAGAAGCTGCCCTATCGGCTCCTCAAACCCTGGAACTTCGAACCGCATAAGGATTACCCGTTAGTGGTTTTCTTGCACGGGTCCCGGGCGCGCGGAACAGACAACCGTCGTCACTTGAACGGCAGCAGTGAGCTTGGGATCTCGTTGTGGACCTCGAACGACGTGCAAAGAGACTACCCCAGTTTTGTGCTCGCGCCACAGGCAAAGACGACTTGGGTGCGCAGTTGGGCGCTCGTCGAACGCCCTGCCAACCGCCGGGAACCACTGGAACTTGTCGTCGAGCTTATCGAAAGTCTGAAGGGGCGGCACAACATCGATCCGCGGCGGATCTACATCAGCGGCGTATCCATGGGAGGGTTCGGTGTTTGGGGCGCGATCACGCGGCACCCGGCGCTTTTCGCCGGGGCCGTGGCCGTTTGCGGGGGCGGCAACCCTCGCATGGTGAAGCCGAATCCCACGCCGGTGTGGGCTTTTCACGGATCGAGGGATACCGTTGTCTCGCCTCGCCGCTCTCGGGAGATGGTGGCGGCGCTGCGGCGAGTTGGCGGAAACGTCAGGTACACCGAATACAAAGGCGTTCGTCACGACAGTTGGAAACTGGCCTTCAAAGAAGCTGAGCTTGTGCCTTGGTTGTTCTCTCAAGAGCTCTGATATGAAGAGCCGACCGCTGGACTTCTCGAACCCGCTACGCTTCTGGAATAGCGCCCGGGACAACAAGCCGAGCATGACAGTCCCGGCATGAAATGGCTCTGGAAGCGAAAACGGCCCAACAGGAAGCGCCGTCGGCTGCCGCCGTTCGTGCGCTGGCTGTTGCTGCTGGGGCTTGGTTGCTACGCCTGCTGTGCGATTGCGCTGGCGGGACTGCGATGGTTCATCCCGATCGCCACCGGTGTTCAGATCCAGAAGCGCGTTGAATCGTTTTTCCAGGAAGGTGAGTACCGGCCCGTACAGGTATTCGTGCCGCTGGAGAACATCCCGGTCCATGTACAACGGGCCGTCATCGCGGCGGAGGATGGGCGGTTTTACGAACACCGTGGTATCGATTGGCTCGAGTTGGCAAAGGTTTTCGAGGAAGTCGAGAAACGGGGCCGGTTGCGGGGAGGCTCGACCATTTCCCAGCAACTTGTCAAGAACCTGTTCCTGACCACGCATCGTTCACCCATCAGAAAAGGTATCGAGCTGACTTTGGTTCCGATCGCCGAACTCTTTCTTTCCAAGGATCGGATCCTGGAGCTGTATTTGAATCTCATCGAATGGGGCCCGGGCATCTGGGGTGTGGAGGCCGCGTCACGTTACCACTACGGAACTTCGGTCAATCGACTTGACCGGGAGCAGGGCGCCCGCTTGGCGGCCTGCATCCCCGATCCGCTCCGGCGGCGCCCCTCGCAAATGGACACCTACAGCGGGATCATCCTGGAGCGAATGAGAAGCCGGGGGTGGTAGCCGGCAGCGAAAGGGTTCTCGAGAAAAGAGGTCCGTCATACGGCGGCGGCATGCAGGCCCCCCTGTCCCGATTCTGGGAATCCTCCTCGTTCGGAATTGCGTACGAACACCCGTCTTGGCAGTTCAGGAGGTCATTCTCATCATTCGGCCTGCGCTTCTTCGATATAATTCCTCGCATCGAGAATGGCTTCCCGTCGATATACTGCAAGACGTTTTTCGGGCCACGCTATCTGTCTGACCGCGGCGGCGCTACTGCTCAGCACCGCCTCCTGGGGTCAAAACATGCTGCGGCCCTCTCTTCAGGACGGCTCGATCCGTATCATCAATTCCGACCGGGCCGTTCTTTCGTCGCCGGAAAGACGAAAAGATGTTCCTTGCTCGGTATTCCCGTCCAAGCCGAAGTTGGGATTCGATCTGCAGTTCACGGCGGGCTACATGGCGACCGTCCCGTTGCGTGCGCTCGCCGGCTCGGGAAACAGCCTGCGCATCTTGTTCCGCGTCAAGCCGCTCGACGGCAAGGGCGAGCGGCATTACTTCTGGGACCGCTATTCCGTGCCGGCGCTCACACCCGATGCGGTGGGTGAAGCCACCATTCCGGGGCGCTTCAAGCTGGGGGCCGGACGCTACCAGGTGGACTGGCTGATGCGTGACCAGTCCGAGAGAGTCTGTTCCGCGCAATGGGAAATCGAATGCTCGGTGCCCGGACTCATCGAGGGCCGTGGCGGAACGCGTCAGCCCTTTACGGTCGGTCCGAACGAGGTGGAGTTGTTCCTGGAAGAGCCGCCCGTGCGGCGCGCGAAGGCCGACGGGCTGTTGCATGTCAAGCTGCTTGTCAACTTCACCCCCACCGACGCGAGCAAGGTCAAACTGCGTCCTTACGACCTGCAGAACATTGTGTCGATCGTCCGCGCCATTTCGCGGGAACCCCGCATCGGTTCGTTCAGCTTCGTCGGCTTCAGCATGCAGGAAGAGCGCGTGATTCTGGAGCAGCAGAACGTGCGCCGCGTCGACTTCCCGGCCCTCGGCGAAGCCGTGGCCTCGATTGAAGGCGGCATCATCGATTTCGCTCAGCTTCAGGATGAGGAAAGCGACCATCGTTTTCTCACCGAACTGTTCACCAGGCATCTCGGTCCGCAAGAGCCCGCGCCGGACGCGGTGGTGATCATCGGCCCGAAGCTGATGCTCGAAAAGAAAGTGTCGCACAGGGTCCTAGCCGAGAATCCCCAGATACGCGCGCCTGTCTTCTATCTGATCTACAACACCGATCCCTACGTTTACCCCTGGCGGGATGCGATCAGTAGCGCGCTGAAGTTCTATCGCGGGTTGGAGTACACCATCTCGCTGCCCAAGGACTTCGGCAGAGCGATGAAAGACATGATGGCCCGCATCGTCGGCAAGACCGAGCCCTCAGTCAACACGTTTGTCGAAACGGGTGTCTCCACCCAATAGACACTCCCGTCTTCGAAGGCCCGATGAGCCTGTCACCTGCGGCATTCTGCCGAATCGCCCTTCAACCGAAACGGCCGAGATCCCTAAGGCAGCCTGCTGAAAATGGGCAAATACGTGTTTACTCAAACGAAAGGGCGATGGCAGGTTCCCGGCTTTGTAGTGATCGATGTTACAGTCAGCGACTGGCCCTTACCGTTAGCGGCCCCGCATCAGCTTTTCGATCTCGTCCGCCTCTTTCGGCAGCGCCTGGCTCAGCAGGCGCGCCCCGTTCGCGGTGACGAGGACCATGTCTTCGATGCGCACGCCGAGATCTTCCTCCGGCAGGTAGAGGCCGGGCTCGATGGTGATGACCATGCCGGCCTTCAAAGGCTGGGAGAAGTCGATCGGGTCGTGCACGCCGAGTCCCACGCTGTGACTGACGCCGTGGAGGAAGTGCGCTCCCATCGCTTCACCGACCGCATCCCGTCCCGCTTCATCGAAATACCGCTTCGCTTTGTGCGTTAGTCCGCGGAGCGTCTCTCCGGGCTTGACGGCGGCGATGACCTTCCGCTGAACGTAGAGCACCAGGTCGTAGATCTCGCGTTGCCTCTCGGTGAACACGCCGTCGACGGGAACCGTTCGCGTCAGGTCGGCAGCGTAGTGGGCGTATTCACCCCCTACGTCCATCACGACGACCTCGCCCGGTTCCAGCCGCCGCCTGCCGGCCGTGTAGTGCAGTGCGGTCGAGTTCGGTCCGCTGCCGATGATCGGCGCATACGCGGGCCGCAGGCAGCCGAGATCGATCATCGCGGCCAGCATCGGCCCCAGGATCTGGTATTCGTACAGGCCCGCTTCGATTTCTTGCCACGCTTCGATATGAGCTGCAATGGAGGCGTCCACCGCCTTCCCGATCAAGCGGATTTCGCCCTCGGATTTGACCGCCCGCATTGCCTCCAACTGGGCGCGAATATCGGCGATCGGCAACTCGCCGGCATGGGTTTGCAGCATTTCCCGTCGGTCCGGTTCGGGTTGCTTTCCCTCCCGGGCTCCATGAGGGAATAGCGTGTAGACGTGCGAACGTTCCTTCGCGGCTCGGCTCAGCCGGGTTGCCAGCTTCGAAATGGGAAGCACGTTTTCAAACCCGGTCTGCGAACGGATATCTGCGTCATCCGGCGCAGCTCGCGGCCCGTGCCACTTCTCGTGAGAAGGGTCATCAGGCGGCAGGAAGAGCAACTCTCGGTAGACGCCTCCGTCGCCTTGGGCCGGGATCAGCAGCAGCGCAGCTCCGGGCTCGTTCCAGCCGGTCAGGTAATAGAAGTTGTTTTCCTGGCGGAACGGCGATCGGACCGCCTGCGCCTCCTGCCGCTCGTAGCCGAGGAGCAGGATTAGGCCATCGGGATGAGCCTCCGACACGGCCCGCCGGCGCTGATGGTAGACCTCGAAGGCCTCTCGCTCCAGGCCCCGCGATGCGCCGTTCGGAAGGACGAGGAGCAGCAGAACAGCGAGGCGGCGCATCTGCCTCAGTATAGGTAGGACGGTTCCGATGCATAATGAGCAAGCCATTCCGGGCCCGCGCTCCAGAATCTGTTTCGGTTACAATTCAGACTCCTCGGCTTGATTGCCCCTATCGTCCTATGTATCTTGTTCGTGGCTTCTTTCGTCTGCTGGCCGTGGCGTTCACGCTCGTTGTGTCGCTGTTCCTGCTGGGAGTAGGCCTGCTCGCCATGGGGAACGCTGACACCCTGCGCTTCGACGTCGTGCCGCTGCTGACCGGGGAAGCATTGGCTCGCTTTCTGACGGGGATGGGCATTCTGGGGCTTGGCGCGCTCATCTTGATGTTTCGCCTCAAATCGCTTGCGTCCTGGCTGTTGATTCTCTGGAACCTGGCGGTCGTCAGCATTCTGCTGTGCGCCGTCACGCGACCCTCCTATCAGTTCGATGGCATGGACCATTTCGAGAATGGGGTGTACTTGTTTCTGCTCGCTCTCGCAGCGCTTTGGGGAAGCTGGTTCCAGCTACGAGCGGCGAGAAGTCGAAGTCGCCCTTATAGAACGCGTGCGGGATGATTCTCGAGCTGGCTTGCCGGCCGCATCATGGAAGACCTGATCCACCTCGTAGGCCCCCTTGCGGTGCTGTTCTTTCTCCTTCTGGGGCTCGCTTTCACCGTCTTCTCGATCATGGGGATATGGAAGATGTTCGAAAAGGCGGATCAGCCGGGTTGGGGCATCCTGGTCCCGATTTACAACCTGATCCTCATTGTTCGGGTGGCGGGTCTGCCGGAATGGATGTTCCTGTTGCTTCTGATTCCCGTCGTCAACATCGTGGCGATGATCATCGTGTCTCTGGAAATCCGCAAACGGTTTTCTAAAGGGGTTGGGTTCACGATCGGCTTGATTTTCCTGCCGGCGCTGTTCTACACCATGCTCGGATTCGGCTCCGATGTGTACCTGCCGCGGCCTGCAGCTTCGGAACATGCCCCGCCGCGCCCTGATCAATAGCCTCCAATGCGACTGCGCGCCTCGCGTGACCGGCTGAAAGTCGAGCACTCGATCATCGAAGGCTTGCGTCGGGTGCTGGAAGACCTCCTCGAACAGAACCCGGAGATCCGATCGATCATCCCCGGCGCGATCAAACCGGTTCGCAAGGCGCGCGGCAAGATCAAGATCCGAGTCACAATCCCGACGCTGACGGGATGGAAGGGCATTGCTCTTGCAGCGGGCGCTCGACAAGAACTGTTCATTACGACGACGCTCTCGCAAGAAGAACTCGCAACTCGAATCGCAGCCGTCCTGGAGTAATTCCTATCCTGCATGTCTCACCACCTAGCGAGGCGAAGTGGGTGAGAGGGCCGTCAGGACTAGGCGCAAGCCGGGCGGAGGAAAAAGGCGCGCGCCGCTTGGCGCGCGCAGGCGTACTTGAACCGTACGTTGAGCACGGCAAGCAAGCGCAACGAAGTCCTGGCGGTCGTATCGCGTGCTTCGACCGTCGGGTGGTGAGAAATGCAGGCTATAGCCCGTACGCTTCAACGGCCGTCCCGTCCCAGAAACGCTCCTGTTCGGTATCGCTCAACCGGGCAACGTATTTCTCGACGAGCCGGAACCAGCGTCCATATGGAGTCGCCAACAGGCACATGGGCCAGTCCGAGCCGAACATCAGACGTTTCGGGCCGAACGCGGAAAACACGATGTCGAAGTACGGGATGAGCTGATTTTCCGTCCAAGCACCCCAGTCCGCCTCGGTCACCATGCCTGAGACTTTGCAGTAGACGTTGGGCCGTTGTGCGAGTTGTGAGATGTTCGACTGCCAGGGCGCAAGCAAACCTTCCTTGATGCGCGGTTTGGCGATGTGATCAAGAACGAAAACCTGATCCGGGTGCCGGTCGACGAACTGTAGGGTCTGCGGCAGATGCCGCTCGAAGATCAGGATGTCATAGACCAGACCGAAGTCCTTGAGCAGCGCAACGCCCCGATTGAAGTCGTCGCGCAGCATGTAGTGGTTGTCCGGCTCGCTTTGCAGGATATGTCGCACTCCCTTCAACTCGTCCCGATCAGCGAACCTCTCGATGTCTTCTCGTACGGAATCGCTCACGAGCGGGACCCAGCCCACCACTCCACGGATGAAGTCGTGCTCCTGCGCCCAGCCAAGCAGGTCTTCGGTCTCCGACAGGGTCTGCCTTGCCTGTACCGATACGACGCCGTTGATGCCGGCTTCGGCGATCTCCCGCTTGAGGTCGAGCGGGAGGAAATTGCGGCGGATCGTCCGCATGCTGTCGTGGATCCAACCGTATTCCGATGGGGAATAGCGCCAAAAGTGGTGATGAGAGTCGCACTTCATGGTTCCGGAACGGTACCGCTATGCTGTCCTGCTCCGGTCGCTTGTCACCCGCCGGGACCTACTCTTTCCGCTTGCCCTCCATTGGGTCGGGGTAGTCCTGGTTCTCGGGATGCCCGCTCGGCCAAATGTGATGCAAGACCGGTTCGGCAAGATCTTCGATTTCCGCAAGCAGCTCAGGATCGTTGGTCTCGTCAAAAATCTCAAGGTTCTGCCGTACCTGCTCCACCGTTGCCAGACCGACGAGCGTCGTCGAGATGTACGGGTGGTCCAGACAGAAACGCAGCGCCGCCTTCGGGGCAGGCTTGCCCCGCGCCTCGCAAAGCTCCACGACTTTGCGGCCGATCTCCTTGACTTCGGGCGCGGCCGGATGCCACTCCGGAGCCCCCTTTGGGGTCAGGATGCGCAAATGCAGAGGCGATGCGTTGATCAAACCGATGCCCCGCTCCTTGGCGAACGGCGTCATCAGGTCGTCCAGGTCGCGCGCCAGGAGATTGTAGCGGGCATAGGACAGGATCGAATCCACGGGCGCGGCCTCGGCCACGCGCCGCAGCGCCTTGAGCTGGAGTCCCGTAATGCCGATGCAGCGGGCTTTTCCGGCCTGTTGCACCTTGCGGGCAGCCGGAACCGCCTCTTCGATCACTTGCCGCAGGTCCCCGAATTCGATGTCGTGGATCTGATAGAGATCGACATGATCTGTCCTTAGCCGCCGTAGTGATTCATCGATGCTCTCCTCGACCCGCTTCGCGGAGAAATCGAAGTCGTTCAGGCCGTATCGCGAACATTTGGTCGCGATCAAGACTTCCTGCCGCCGCCCTCCCAACGCCTTGCCGAGACGCTCTTCCGACAGCGTCCGGCCATAGTAGGGCGCTGTGTCGAAGAAGTTGATTCCACAGTCGATGGCGAACTGGACGGCATGCTCAGCTTCACCCTCGTCGATGACGCCGTATTCATCCCCGAGCGGCGCCGCTCCGAAACCGAGCACCGAGACTTCGAGATCGGTTTGACCTAGTCGTTTGCGTTGCATGGGTCCACCTGGGGCTGCTGTTCCGCGATCCTCAGGCCCTAGCTAGTGTAGTACGCCAAACGGGTTGTAACTCTCGTAGGACATCTCGACCTTTGGAAGCTATCCGGAACAGAGCCGAGATCGTCCAACAGACAACGGACGAAAGGACGGATGCCGATGGTATGAAACTGAACGCAATGGGCCTGCGTCCCTAGCCATAGATGCAGTCATATTCCCGACAAATCTGTGATTGAGGAGGCTTGTGGTATGTATTCGCCCGCAATGAAGCATCGATTTCTCGCGCTCAGCGGAGCGTGCACGCTCATTCTGGCCCTGGCGGCCGTGCTCGGTACGGACCTGCTCCCCGGGACGGCCTTCGGCAAGACCGTTCCGACAATTCCCGCTCTGGCGGCGTCAGTCGGACCCGACTCTGACGCTAGCCGGATCCCCGAATCAGGCACGTTTGCTCCCACCATCAAAAAGGCTTCACCCGCCGTTGTGAGCATCACCGTGTCGATGACGGAGCACAGCCCGGCGGTCCGAGGGCATTTTGATGCACCGTTTTTTGGCCCCGGCTTTGGGCCGTTCCCCAATGAGGCCCCCCCGCGCCGACGCCAAGGTTCCGGGTCGGGCGTCATCATCAGTGAGGAGGGTTATATCGTTACGAATCACCACGTCATTGAAGGTGCTGACGAAATCAAGGTTCACCTCGCGGATGCACGGAGCTTCGACGCGGATTTGATCGGGGCAGATGCGAAGACGGACATCGCCGTTCTCAAAGTCATGGCAAGTGATCTCCCAGTGCTGCCTCTGGGCAACTCGGACGACGTCGAAATCGGCGATATCGTCCTGGCGATCGGTAATCCTTTCGGCATCGGACAGACAGTAACGATGGGAATTGTCGGTGCGACCGGACGCGGAGACCTCGGGATCAAGCACTACGAGGACTTCATCCAGACGGACGCCGCCATCAATCCCGGAAACTCGGGCGGCGCCCTGATCAACGTGCGCGGCGAACTGGTGGGCATCAACACCGCCATTCTCTCGCGGGGCTCCGGCGGCAACCAGGGTGTGGGGTTCGCCGTTCCCGTGAATCTGGCGCACCACGTGATGACGCAGCTTGTTGATCGCGGCCGCGTCGTCCGAGGTTACCTCGGTGTCGGCATTCAGGATCTGAACCCGAAGATGGCGCAGGCATTCGAACTTCCCGATGCACGAGGCGCCCTTGTCCGCTCCGTGCAGCCGGACAGTCCCGCTGCGGATGCCGGTCTCGAACAAGGCGACGTGATCATCGGCATCGACGGTGAGAAGTTCGATGACTCCCGCGAGCTGCGTTTCGGAATCGCTGCCGAGCAACCGGGCACAACGCTGCGGTTGGCGGTAATTCGCGATGGCGATGAGCGCACGATCCCGGTGCAACTCGGAGAATTCCCTGAGGAGAATCGCGGTCCCGAGCGCTCCTTCAATAGCGGGTCTTCCTCGATGGGGCTCACTGTTGACGAGCTGACGCCGGCGGTCGCGCGTCAATTGGATCTCCCCGCGGGGACACAAGGTGTGGTCGTCGTCAATGTAGAACCCGGCAGCCCGGCGGCCGAAGAAGGCTTGCGGCGGGGAGACGTGATCAGCGAAGTCGCTCGCCGGCCGGTGGCCGGGGTGGCGGACTTTCATCGAGCACTTCGGGAAAGCAACGGCAGCGTGTTGCTTTTGATCCAACGCGGCGATCATCCCCTCTTCGTCGTGCTGGAAACGAAGTGAGCAACGATTCCCACGGGCGCGGGCCGCAAGACCCGCCTTCGTTGCTGAAAAGTCCGAGCGTTCGCTGCAAGATCAAGTCAGAACAATCCGCCGGTCCTGTTGACGCCTGCTCGCAACCCGACCCACAATACAAGAAAGGGGAAAGGAGACAGCATGGCGGTTCATGGAACAACAAAGCTGCTTATTGTCTTCTGTCTTGCCGCGGCATCCATACCGCTGGTGGGTCAGCGGCCTTCGAGTGAGAAGAATCTCGAGACCGACACGGTCTCTCGCGGCCCGGCAACTCCCCTGAATCGGCAGGCATCCGTTCTTGACATCATCAAGGTCAAGGGTTCGATCGGCAAGGTCGATCTGGAAAAGCGCAGTGTCACCGTAGTGCCCCACGGAAAGAAGGCAGGAGGCGAGGTCGAGCTCACCTTCCCCCAGCCGCGAGGCCGCGAGCAAATCAAGGTTTCGAAGAAGGCCGCCAAGCGCCTGGGCAAGAAGGACATCGAGTTGGAGGAATTGAAGCCGGGCGCCTCCGTGCGGCTCCAATACTATCCGAGCCTGCAACAGGTCATGGAATTGATCGTCGATCAGCCAGCCGGCTGAGGGCTCACCTGCCTGCACTTCTGACCAGACGGCCCTCAGAGGCAAATCCGGGTTCACGTGGATGAGGGGCTGTAATAATGGTGGCTCCATGCGTCTCCGAGGCATCTTCGTCTGTCTGACGACACCTTTCGATCATCTCGGAAGCATCTATGTCGCCAAAGTTCTCCACAACATTGGGCTTTATGACAGCACCGCTGTTTCCGGGTATGTCGTCGGGGCTGCCGAGGGAGAAGCAGCGTTGTTGTCGCACGAAGAGAGGGTCGCGCTGTGGAAAACCTCCGCCTCGGCCGGTACCGAGAAGATTATCGTGCCGGCGGTAGATGCACCCTCCGTGCACGAGACTCTGGAATTGATCGGCCGCGCCTCCGACATGGGTTTCGAGATCGCCCTGCTTCAAGTGCCAAGCGGGTCCGATCAGGGGCTGGCGCATGCGGAGACACAGGCGCTCTTCGTTCGTGCGGTCGCGGACCACTCACCTCTGCCGTTGATTGTTTCCGGCGAGCGGCATCCGGGCGGGCCGGGCGGGCGGCTGAGTCCCGAAAGGCTCGCTTCGCTCGGTGAACACCCGCGGGTTACGGGACTTCGAGTCGTGACCGATGACGCCGATTACTTCGAAGCCTGCCTGCAAGCAAGCCGGTGCAACGCCGACGTCATTGCCGGTTGCGCTTCACTCCTCGCCCAGGGCCTCACAGAAGGAGCTTCGGCGGCCATGACTGCTTTCTCGGCGGTGGCGCCGTATCTCTGCCTCTCGATCGAAGAGGCAGTGCGTACGCGCGAATTCGATGCCGCCAAAGATCTACAGGGAGTAGCCTTGCCTGCGATCCACACGATCCGGAAATTCGGGATTCCTGGACTCAAGGCTGCCGCCGACCTCCAGGGCTATTACGGCGGCGTTCCACGGCTGCCGTTGACGCCGTTGGGCCCGGAGGCAAAGGCCGAGATTGCCGAGGTGCTGTGGAACATCAGGAGTTGAGCTGTCCGCTCAAAGTGACCGCTCGGCCAACTCGCCCACCAGGGGTAGAGAGTACCGCTCGCCCCGGCTGGTCTTTACGAGCATGAAGATCCAAACTCCGATCAGCAGCAAGTCCAGCAGAAAACCTACCGGCAGATCGGGCCCCGGCATCCATTTGAACCAAGGTCCAATGGCCCAGTCAACGATCAGCCATGCGACAAAAAGATACAGCCCTTGGTAAGCGTGAAAGCGAGTGACGCGGTCCCCGTGAAACCGAGCCGAGGCCAGGATGTAGATAGCTACGACCCACCCCAACCAGGGGAGATAGGTGAGAATCGCCGCCGCTTGCGGACTCAAACCGGATGACGCGTCGTGCGAAGTCGCTCCACCGTGCCTCACCGGTTGGCGTGCGCCGCAAGCACGGCAGAATATGTCGGTCGGCTGGGCCTTGGCTCCGCATTGCGTACAAAACGGCAATGGTCTTTGGCCTCCTAGCTGAGCATACGCACTATCGTGGCGTCATGTTCCCGCCGGCGGTGAGTACCGGTCTTGAAAGTAGTAGTCGGGAATGCGGTGCAGCGTATGTCATTTCCGCTATAGCGTCAATACCTGGTGATCGTGACAGTCGGGTCTGACCGCCTTCCGCACCGACTCCACGAAGTCGGGACCATGGCGCGCGTAGAACGACAGTGCTGAATACAGGCGCTCCTGGGGATGCCGCTCGGGATAGATCAAGTTGGCGAGATAGGCTGCGTCCCCCTGCGCGCGTGCATCACGCCGCAGGCCCTCTTGGGCTGCCTTGGAACGGATCTTGTTGAACTGGTAGAGCATCTTCTTGCTGGTGTTTTCGAGCGCCTGCCCTAGCGTAGCGTCGAAAGCCGCGAGTTCCCGATGCACCTCGGTCAAGGCCCTTTCGATCCGGATCTGGCCGGTCTCCATTTGTCGCTCCAAACCTGCGGGAACCAGACGCCGCGCAATCTTTCTACGCAAGTCTTCCGCTGTTTGCAGACAATCGGTCGGGGAGAGTCGGTAGCGCTTGAGCAAACGTTCGGCTCTTGCATTGATGATGGTCAACGAGACCCGAGGCAACACGACAGGCATCCGGCCCAACAGCCGGTCATAGAGGGCTTCCGCCTGCGCCAGATAGGCGATCTCGGACGGTCCCGCGATGTAAACCGCCGTGGGCAGCAGGAAGTCCTGAGTCACCGGTCTCAGCAGGGCATTCGGGGAAAAGCGCTGCGGTGCCTCCGCCAAGGTCTCGCGCATGCTGTCGACGGAACAGGCGCCCTCTTCATCTTGATAGCCCTGCGGCGTGCGCTTCAGAGCAATGCGGCGATCCTGCTCGATGCGAAACAGCAGCGAGGTCTCAGGAGCAACGCGCACCTGCGCGTGATAACCGGCGTCCACAAGAGCTTGGGATCGCTCTGCGAGCGCCTCGTACAACTCCGGTTCCTGCCTTAGCACGCCGTCGAACAGCGGCGCCGCCAGCCTGCGTATGGCCGGGTCCATCGGGTCCAAGAAGATCAGGCCTGCGTCGCGAAGCAACGAGTTGAGAAGACACCGGAAGCCGTCGCGGAAAGAAACGCCGGCAGGATATGCTCGTTCCGCCAGAACGAGGGCTTGGGAGCTGAATGGCAGCTCGGCAAGGTGAGCGCCCAGCTCGTCGAGAACGGTGTCCGCAAGGACTACGGTGCCTACCGGTTGGTTCTCGGAGTGCGGCGCTTTTCCTTGCAGCCTCGACGGCAGAGTGTTCGTATCGTGAACCCACACATGGTCGACTTCGGCGAGATCGTGATCCTCCGTAGCCAACCAGAAGACGGCAACCGCGGGCTGCCCGGCCTCTCGCAGCCTCCGGGCGTGTTCCAGAGCCGTAATCGCCTTGTAGAGTGTGAATACCGGGCCGGTGTAGAGCCCGACCTGTTGACCGGTCGCCACGACAATCGCATCCGAGCGGCTGAGCAGTTCGACATTCGATGCGGATGCTTCCCCCATGCCTCTGTTCTGCTGCCGGAGAGCCGCAACCAGGTCCTTCCGATGTTGAGCCGGCAGGCTTGCTTGCCGGGCTGCTTGGTGAATCGCGTTCGTATCGGGTGGTTGTTGATAGAACGATCGGACGCGGTCAAAGCGGTAAAGGTAATCCGTGAAGAGCGCCGTCGAGCCCGGCATCTGGGTCTGCTTCAGGCAGACACTTTCAAGGTCGCTCAATCTCTTGCCCTGTTGGTCCGGAATTCGTTGCCGGAGCGCTTGGTAGCGGGTGGGGAGGGATGCTTGAATCGCCTTGCCAAGGCGTCACAAGCTTGATGCTACTCTCAGGATCAGAATAACAGATCGCCTTGAGCCAACCCGCGACCGAGCCCGGCCAGACTGGACCTCTGCGGTAATACTCTCAGAGCTGTTCCGATGAAGCCTCTGCAAGCTGCGTTGGGAACGAAGTCAACATGATTTGGAGAACGGAGTGGATCTCGGTCCGCGCAGTCAAGAACAAGAGTCTTGTTCAAGAAAACTCCTTGGTATACATCAGATATCGAAGGAGTTGTGAATCACTGGGGAAAGCTCCCGCTTGATCTCCAACCTGCTTCAGTCGTCAGGTGACGTGCCAGGCAGGCTAGAATCGAGCTCTTGGAGCAAGTTGATGGATGCTCCAGGATCATGGGCAGCATCTCCCGGAATGAACACCGGAACCGGAGTCTTCAGCGGGCCGTCCGTCTCTACAGGGCTTTCTCGAAGGAGCGTGGTATGAAACGAATGCTTTGCGCAGTTTTTCTTGTCTTGCTCAACGCAGGCACGGCAGCCTCGCAGTCAGCGGAACTCGGGTTGACGGTAGGCGTTTCGGCTTTCAATGACAACGGAATCGGCTCGCTCAGGTCGTTCGCTGAAGGAAATATCCCGGTGACCCTCGGAAACGGCGTGCGGGTCGGCGCGCGTTGGGCGACGAACAGTTGGACCTTTCTGGGACATGAGTTCAGCTACGCGTATCAGCGCTCGTCATTGAATATCGGCAGCGGGCAATCCCAAGGGATGAACGTGCAGAATATCTACTACAACTTCGTCGCGCACGCCACGCCGTCCGGCATGCCGCTGCGTCCCTTTGTTACGGCCGGGGCGGGCGTTTCCGTCTACTTTCCTCCGGGGGTGTCGTCACTTTCGGGAGGTGGCGATAATAACTTCGGATACAACTACGGTGGCGGGTTGAAGTTCAAGCTCACTAACACATACGGGCTGCGGTTCGATGTGCGGGATCACGTCACCGGGCGGCCGTTTGACCTCGACGACTCGTCGGGTCGATTTCATAACGTGGAATACTCGGCTACATTCTCACTGCTGTTCTAGAAAGGCGGAGGCCGCCCCGTCATCCTCGATGGCATTCCGTCGAATCCTGACGCCTCGAGAGCGATCGGGCAAGCCCATCCCCTAAGCAGGCCTCGGCCTGCATTTCTCGTCACTTCGCGGCTGAAGGAAGTAGCTTACGAATAACTGAGAACCGCGTCGGCTTCGCTGTCGAATGTCTCGAAGACCGTGTAGAGTTTGGTGATCTGTAGCAGGTCGTTGACCTTCTGCTGCAGGTTGATCAGCTTGAGGCCGGCGCCCTGGTTCGACGCTGTCGTATAGCTCGACACCAATTCGCCGAGACCGGAACTATCGATATAGCCGACGTCTCCGAGGTTCAGCACGATCTTCTTCTGTCCTTTGCCGAGGACTTCCCGGACCGTGTCCCGGAGCGTGCCGGATCCTTCTCCGAGTGTAATGCGTCCGCTGAGGTCGATTACGGTTACGCCATCCACATCACGAACGTTGGTTGAAAGGCTCACTTCCTCCTCCTTGTGACTCCATTCTTGCGGGATCTTCTTGACCATCGCAACTTCGGTGCCCCGCGGCGACACGGGACGAAACGTGATTTCGTCCACGAACGCCCGCGAAAGCAACAGACCCCGCCCGGAAGCCTTGAACAAGTTGTCGCCTTCCGTGGGGTCCGGGACCGAATCGGGATCGAAGCCATCCCCCTCGTCCCGAATTGTGATGGATAGTTGAGATGGACTGGTGGCTACTGAAAAGTAGACTGACTTCTCCTTACTGTACCGGTTTCCATGAATGACTGCGTTCACGGTGATCTCACGAACCGCCATCGCAAGCTTTGCGATGATTTCTTCGCCAAGACCGTGATCCTGAGCCAGCGCCTTTACGATGATCTCCGCCGCGTCGACGCTCGATAGAGTACTATCAAGCCTCAGGTTCAATTCTCGGCCTGCCGACATAGACGACGGGAATCCGTCTGACCCTCGATTGCTCCCCCAGCCTAGCAGTCCGTGGTGAAACCGTGCGTAGTACCGAGAGCGGCCCGTATAGCACCGCTAATGGCGCTGTGCCCGGCTGACAAGGAGCGACCATGGAGCATATTGGACCAATGTGACCGAGGAGCAACGCAGTTCAATCGGAATGCATCGCCGCTTGAATGCAGCGAGGCTTTTGCCACGGGCTGCTTAGAATAGGAAACGATTGCATACCCCAAAAGAGAAAGTCAAGAAAGCAGCGGGGAGCCTGCGGAAACCGCGGCCACAGCAGTGTTGCGTCGGCTGAAGCGCTCCGGTTCGCCGAGCGATCCATGCTGATGGCTGCCCGTTACGACATCATCGTCATCGGTGGCGGGCACAACGGTCTTGTTGCCGCCGCCCGGATAGCTGACCGCGGGCTGCGGGTATTGGTTCTCGAGCGCCGGCCGTTTGTCGGTGGCGCTTGCGTCACTGAGAGGATCTTTCCGGGCTACCGCATCTCAACCGCGGCGTATCTCGTCAGCTTGCTCCCGCAGCGGATCGTCGATGAGCTGGAGCTTTACCGCTTCGGATACCGTGTGGATCCCAAGGACCCGGCATTCTTTTCGCTCTTCCCGGAAGGTCGGACGTTCACCATGTGGCGGGATCAGCGCCGAACCATCGAGGAGATCGGCAAGTTCTCCAGGCGGGATGCCGAGATGTATCCGCGCTACTGCGAGCATATCGACCGTCTGGCGCGATTTGTCGAGCCGCTCCTGTTCGTCACGCCGCCGGATCTTCCGCCGACCACGCTGACAGGCTGGCTGGAAACGCTCAAGCTGGCGGGCCGTTTGCGTAGTCTTGACGCCAAAGCTTGGAACGGCCTCATCAAGATTTTCACTCAGAGCGTTGATGAGTTCCTGAGTGAATGGTTCGAATCGCAAGCGGTGCGGGCAACGCTGGCGACGGATGGGGTCATCGGTGCGAACGGCGGTCCGATGTCACCCGGCACGGCCTACGTGCTGCTGCATCACTACATGGGCGGCGTCGGAGGAGTACGCGGCTTGTGGGGGTTCGCCCGGGGCGGAATGGGGACAGTGACGCAAGCCATGGCCGATTGCGCTCGAAGCCGCGGCGCGGAGGTCCGTACCGCTGCAACGGTCGGGCGCGTGCTGATTCGCAGCGGCGAGGTCCAGGGGGTCGTACTGGAAAACGGAGAAGAGATCCGAACGCGGTGCGTTCTCTCGAATGCCGATCCGAAGCGGACGTTCTTGGGTCTTGTCGATCCCGGCGACCTCGACAACGATTTTCGTCAAGCCATCGAGAACTACCGTTCGGAGGGAACCTCGCTGAAGATCAACCTCGCGCTTGACCGTCTGCCGGAGTTTACGGCCGCTCCGGGTGCTGGGCCTCATCTTGGAGCCACGATGCACATCTGTCCGACCATCGAGTACATGGAACGCGCCTGGGATGACGCGAAGTACGGGCGCCCGTCGCAGCGTCCCATCATCGAGATGACCATCCCCACCATCTACGACCCCTCTCTGGCGCCGCCGGGAAAGCACATCATGGGAGTGTTCGTGCAATACGCGCCCTACACGCTACTGGAAGGGACTTGGGACGAACTTCGGGACGCCTATGCTGACCGGGTTATCGACTGTATCGCCGAGTACGCACCGAACATTCGCGACATCATTCTGCACCGCCAGGTTCTCACGCCCCTCGACATCGAGCGGGTCTACGGCATTACCGGCGGTAACATCTTTCACGGTGCGATGAGCATCGACCAGATGTTCTTCAGCCGTCCGGTGGCGGGATGCGCGCGATACGCCACACCGGTCCGAGGGTTGTATCTGTGCGGCGCCGGGGCGCACCCCGGCGGCGGCGTCATCGGCGCCGCCGGTTACAACGCCGCCGGCCGCGTCCTGAAGGATCTGAGGCAGTAGAAACCATCCGACCCGAGCACGGACCGGAATTTGGGTTCAGCGAGTGCTTTGACCTCATCCGGTCAAGCGCCGCACGTCTTGTTCGGCCAGCGGCTCTCGACATACTCCATCGCCTCCTGCCGTGTAGCAATCCGTCCCTCGAGTTGAGCATCCTCCACACCCCCGAGTATCTCCTGAAACAACGGTCCGGGTGCATATCCCGCCGCGATCAGATCATTTCCGGTTAACAAGCGTGGTGGGCTCAGCTCCTCTTCCGGCAGGGCGGCGAGCTTCGCGCGGGCCATGTCGTACAAGCGCAGCTTGCCGTGGCTCCCAAGGCAATCGAGACGGTGGAGCTCGAGGTGCTCCTCGAAGTGCGGCATGCGCAGGAATTTCTTGAGAGTGCTCTGCCGCATCTCCGGCACATGGATGAACCGCATGTGGTTCGCGACCAGCGCAAGCACCTGCTCCGTCACCTCGCCCGGATACCGCAGACGCCTGCAGATTGCCTCCGCCATCTTCATGCCGACCTCGACATGACCGTTGAATCGGATACGGTCCGGAGAACGCTCGAACGTAGCCGGTTTGCCGATGTCGTGCAACAGCGTCCCGAGCGCCAGCGTCACCGTCGGGTTCTGCAGCTTGTCGAGCATGATGAGCGTGTGCGTCCACACATCGCCTTCCGGGTGGTGTTGAGGCGATTGCTCGACGCCCTTCAGCGCCGAGACCTCAGGCAGAATCACTTTCAGCAATCCCGTTTCATCCAGCAGCTCGAAACCGCGTCGCGCCCCGCCCTCGCAGAGAATGCGGCTGATCTCGTCGCGAATCCGCTCGACCGAGATCTGGTTGATCGTGGGCGCTTGCTTCTGGATCGCCTCGAACGTCGCGGCCTCGATCTCGAACCCGAGCCGAGCAGCGAAGCGGATAGCCCGCAGCATCCGCAGCTTGTCTTCCGCAAACCGCTTGTGGGGATTGCCGATCGCTCGAATGCGACGATCCGTCAGATCAGCGCGGCCTTCAACATAGTCCAGAAGCTTCTTCCCGACCGGGTCGAAGAGAATGCCGTTGATCGTGAAGTCGCGCCGGAGAACGTCCTTCTTCGCGTTCCGCGTAAACGTCACACCCTCGGGACGCCGCCCGTCGCAATAGTCGTGGTCCGAACGGAAAGTCGCTACCTGCACGTCCACGCCGTCCCGTCGAACCAATACCACGCCGAACTGCGCTCCAACGCGGATGGCGTCCGGGAAATAGCGAAGCAGGTTCTCCGGCATCGCGTCGGTGGCGACGTCGTAGTCCTTTGCGGCAATGCCGAGCAGCCGATCACGCACGCACCCGCCCGCCCAGTAGGCCTCATGACCGTGTGAGCGTAGCGTGTTGATAATTTCGCGTGAAAGTTGCTCGCTGTCCATGTCCGTCTTGTCTTGATGCTAGGCACGGTCTCTGACGGAATCAAGTTCGTTGGGACAATCAGGCTCTGTCGTACACTGTGGCCATGCCCGCCCAACTTACACGTCGCGAACTCGGTCTCAGCGGCCTCGGTGTCGCCGCCCTGGCTTCTTCCGCCAGTGCCGCGGAGACCGAATCCGCCTACTCCGGAGCGCTCGACGGCTTTGAAGAGCAAGTCGATCTCGTTACATTCGATCCCGTGATCTGGTCCCGCCAGCGTCATGACAAGGCCCCGCTTCAAATGACATTTCGGGCCACATCCCTCCCGCAAGCCCGCAAGTGGCAGAAGCGTCTCCGCAACAAGCTGACCGATCTCGTCGGGGGCTTCCCTCCGGAGCGCGGCGATCTCAAGACGCAAACTCTCGAGGTCAAGGAGTACCCCGATTACCGCCGCGAGAAGTTCGTTTTCGAGTCACGGCCGGGAGTGTACGTTCTCGGCTATCTGTTGACCCCGAAGAACGCCTCGGCGCCGCACCCAACGGTAATCTGTCTGCCCGGCCACGGCCGTGGCGTGGACGACATTGTCGGCATCGACGACAAAGGACGCGACCGCACGGACAAGGACGGTTACCAGCACGACTTCGCCATCCAGTGCGCCGAGCAGGGTCTCGCCGCCGTCGCGATCGAACAAATGGCCTTCGGCTGCCGCCGCGACCCGCGCGCCAGGAAACGCAGCCTCGGCACGGCCTCATGCCGCCCCACCGCTGGGGCCGCCCTGCTGCTCGGCGAAACCATGGTCGGCTGGCGCGTGTGGGACGTGATGCGCACCATCGACTGGATTGAGACCCGCGATGAGCTTGACGCCAGCCGTGTCGGCTGCATGGGCATCTCCGGCGGCGGAACGATTACCACGTTCGGTGCGGCTCTCGAAACCCGCATAAAGGTAGCCTTCATCAGCGGCTACCTCAATACCTTTCGTAACAGCATCCTGAGCATTTCGCACTGCATCGACAACTACGTGCCGGGCATCTTGAACTGGTGCGAGATGTACGACGTCGCCGGACTGATCGCGCCGCGTGCGGTCTTCGTGGAGTCGGGGGACGAAGACCGCATTTTCCCCGTCGATGCCAGCCGCGAAAGCTTCACGCGCGTGAAGAAGATCTACGAGGTATTCGGTGTCGCCGATCGCGCCGGCCACGAAGTTTTCGCCGGCGAGCACAGCTTCTGGGGAAAGCAGGGCATCCCGTTTCTGGTCAAGCATTTGTAGCCGCTGACACGGCCGCGGTCGCCTGATTCCGGAGCCCCCCACGAAGTATACCCACGCAACGAGATTGATCCGATAGATCACGATTGCTGGCTTCAGCAACGAGTTGAAAGAGGAGTGCGTCAGGTCTGCAGATCCGGCAAGTCTCTGTAGAGATCGAGGGCGCCGGGGTTGGCGAGCGCATCGCGGTTCTTGACGGGCCGGTTTTCGATCACGTTGCGCACCGCCAGCTCGGCGATCTTGCCGTTCATGGTGCGTGGGATGTCGGCGACCTGAATGATCTTCGCTGGAACGTGGCGTGGGCTTGCTTCTCTGCGGATGCGTTGGCGGATGTTCTGTGCCATTGCATCGTCGAGCTCGGTGTCTTTGCCAAGCTTCACGAAAAGCACGATGCGAACATCGCCTTTCCAGTTCTGGCCGACGACGACCGCTTCAAGGACATCGGGAATCTTTTCGACAGGGCGGTAGATCTCGGCGGTGCCGATGCGCACCCCACCGGGGTTGAGAACGGCGTCGGAGCGGCCCCAGATGACCATGCCTCCTTCGGGCGTTAGCTCGCAATAGTCTCCGTGACGCCACACGTTCGGGAATATCTCGAAGTACGCCGCACGGTATTTCGCATCGTCCGGATCGTTCCAGAAACCAACCGGCATGGAAGGGAACGGCTGGGTGCAAACCAGCTCGCCTTTCTCGCCCGCCGGCAGTGAGCGGCCCTCGTCGTCAAACACCTCGACTTTCATGCCCAGGCCACGGGTCTGAATCTGACCCCGGTAGACCGGGCCTGTCGGGTTGCCCAGCGCGAAGCAGGAGATCAGATCCGTCCCGCCCGAGATCGACGCGAGCTGTAGATCGGATTTGATGTTCTCGTATACGTAGTCGAATCCTTCTTCCACAAGCGGTGACCCGGTGGAGAGGATGGCCCTCAGAGCGCTCAGGTTGTGGGTCTTGATCGGTTGGACTCCGGCCTGCTCGGCGGCGGCAAGATACTTTGCGCTCGTGCCGAAAACCGTGATCTTCTCCTGATCTGCCATGTCCCAGAGCCGAGCCGGGGAGATGTGGAACGGCGAGCCGTCGAACAGAACCACCGTGGCGCCGACAGCGAGGCTGCTGATCATCCAGTTCCACATCATCCAGCCGCAGGTGGTGAAGTAGAAGATGCGGTCTTCCGGCCGGAGATCGTTGTGAAGCAACAGCTCCTTCAGGTGCTGCAGCAGCGTCCCTCCCGCGCCGTGAACGATGCACTTGGGCTTTCCGGTCGTTCCCGAGGAATACATGATGTAGACCGGGTGATCGAAGGGCAGCGAGGCGAATGCAAGCGGCTGCCTCGCACTCTGCGCCAGAAAGTCGTCATACAAAACTGCGCCGGGCAGTGCGGCGAGGTTCGGCTCCGGTACCACGTAAGGGATAACGATGATCTTCTCGATGGAGGAAATGTGCTCGACGACCTTCGAGACCTTCTCCAGCGAATCGAACGTCCGCCCGTTGTATGGGTATCCGGCCGCGGTGAAGATGACCTTGGGTTGAATCTGCCCGAAGCGGTCGAGGACTCCTTGCAGGCCGAAGTCCGGGGAACAGGATGACCAGACCGCTCCGATACTCGTGGCCGCGAGCATCGCGGCCACGGTCTCGGCAAGGTTGGGCATGAACCCCGCGACGCGGTCGTCTTTCCGCACGCCGGCCTGCCGAAGCCCCGCCGCCAGCCGCGCGGTTTCTTCATGCAGTTCGGAGTACGTCAGAACTCTTTGGCGGCCGTTCTCGTTCCACGAAATGACTGCTTCCCGATCACCCCGATGGCGCAGCAGGTTCTCCGCGAAGTTGAGCCGCGCTTCCGGGAACCATCGCGCGCCGGGCATCCTGTCGAAATGCCGCACGACTTCAGCGCCCTGATGCTCGGCTCGAACACCGCAGAACTCCCACACGGCGCGCCAGAAATCAGGAGCGTGCCGGATCGACCAGTCGTAGAGCTCGGCATATCCGGCAAGGCTCGGGCCGCCGTGTTGCTCCACCCAGGTTCGGAAAGCAGTCAGGTTCGCGCGGGAAACACGTTCGTCAGACGGATGCCAGAGCTGCTTGGCCATGAAGATTTCACTCCTCGATCCATGCGCAGATTTTATCGGCGGCTTCCAGAACGCCGCCGCAGTGGGTCTCGACGAACGAATCGTCCAGCGGCTCTTTGAGCGGCATCGATTGCGAGGCGGAGAGAGCCTCGGCGCCATTGAAATCGACGTAGGCCAAGCGCGCCGTCAATTCTTCGCGAGGCCGGCCGAAGTGGCTGCCGGGCAAGATAGCCACCCCCGTATCTTCCAGTAGGCGTTCGCATAGACTGACGCTGTCCGTCAGGCCTCTCGCCGCAAGAGCCTCGCGGTGAGGATGGAAGCTCGGGAAAAGGTAGAAGCCTCCCTGGGGCGGTGCGACCTCGATTCCTGCCGCGCGCAACCGCCCGGCGAGCTTCTTGCCCAGTGAGTGCAGAATCCGGCGGGAGTGCTTCAGGTAGCTCTCGATCTCCGTGCCGCCTTGGAAGGCGCGTACCGCTGCGTACTGGATGGGTGCGCAGGTCGATGTGTAGGTCTCGCTCGCGACGATCGACATGGCGTCGAGAAGCCAGCGCAGCCCGCGTGGAAAGATGAACGTCCCGAGACGCCAGCCGCCCGCGCCGCACCATTTGCTCAAGCCACTGCTTGTGATCGTTCCCTCGGGGTAGAACCGGGCGATCGAGATATGGCGTCCCTCGTGGTGCAGCTCGCCATAGATTTCGTCGGACAGCAGGACGCAATGGTGACGCCGCGCCACAGCCGCAAGATCCTCGAGCTCTTGGGGATGATAGGTGCCGCCGGTCGGATTCGATGGGTAATTGAGAATCACGATGCGCGGACGCCCGGGGTCCTCCGAGCAGAGGCGGTCCATCGCATCGGCGGTAAGCCGCCAGCCGTCGGACTCTTTCGTGTCGAGCCAGCGAACATGCCTGCCGATGATATGCGCCTGCGGGGCATACGATACCCAAGTCGGCGTCGGTATCACCAGATCTCCGTAGTAGACCAGTTGCAGCAGGAACATCAGCTCTTTCGAGCCGGGTCCGATCAGAACATCGTCGCCGCTACAATCGGTTCCATGTCGGCGCCGGCGGTAAGTGGCAACGGCGTCGCGCAGCTCGCGCAGGCCTCTGACCGCCAGATAGTCTTTCCGAAAGGCGTTGTCGCGAAGTGCGTCGACCAACGGAGTCGGCACGGGGAACGGCGACTGGCCAAGGCCCAGCTTGTGAATCGTGCGGCCTTTCCGGCGGAGCCGGTTTGACCGCTCGTTGATCGCCAGTGTCGCCGAGGGTTCGAGTCCGCGGACGTTGAGATTCAGATGGACCGGAAGAGAGTGTTCGTCAGTGATCGGCGCCATGGAGTTCTTGGGATTCATGCGCAACGCGCTTCGTCACCTTGCCGAAGGCCGTTCCTGCTGGGTTGGAAGTTTTAGTGTAAGCGCGATCCGGATGAGGTGCAGGCTAGGGAGCCACCGGCTGCATCTGCGCCCCGGACGCCGGAAAGGACTACGGCACGGCCCCGGCGGCTTGGCGGTTTGCCCCGGAAACGAACGTTGTTATTCTGATTTGGAGGCGTACTTCGGCGCGGCCGTCCGCCTATGCCAGCACGCGAAAGCGAATCCCTGATTCTGAGAACGTACCCCTACCGTGAGGCTGATCTTGTGGTCAGCTTTGTCAGCCGCGAGCAGGGAAAACTCCGCGGCATCGCCCGCGCGGCCCGGCGCCCCAAGAGCCGCTGGGGATCGGGCCTCGAGAGTCTCGCGCACGTTCGGCTGTTTTACTTTCTGCGGGAAAACCAGGAACTCGCGCGGCTCGATCGCTGCGAGTTGCAAAGCCCTCCCTTGTTTCTCAAAGCGGACTATTCCGTGAGCGTGGCGCAAGCTTTCGTTGCGGAGGTCAGCGAGAAACTTCTGCCGGAGCACGAGCCGAACGACGCCTACTTCCGCCTGTTGCTGCTGGTGCTTGATGAGATGAAAGAGGGGGTAAACGGGAAGCTGACGACGGGGTCCACGGTCTCGCCGGGCAACGCAGAGGGACCTCTGGTTGAAAGTAACGGACCGGCGGACGCAACCTCGAAACCTCGTACAGCCGGACCGCCTTCATCGGATGTGCCCGTCTGGCTCCGGCGGACACTGGTCTACTTCGCGCTTTGGTCGCTTCGGCTGGGCGGCTGGTTGGCTCCTCTGGACGTGTGCGTTCAGAGCGGCGTCGAGTTGGGTCCCGGCGAGACGGCCTATTTCGACCGCGGGCAGGACGGCCTCTACTCCGCCGATTTCCGGAACGCGGATTCCTGGCCGCTCAGCGCCTTGTCGCGTCAACTTGCCCGCAGCATGCTGCGCCATTCGCTTCCGGACCTTCGCGAGAGTCTCGGCCAGAGTGCTAATCAAGCCGACTTGTTCCGGTTCCTGACGCAGCGGCTGGAATTCCATTTCGAGCAGCGGCTCAAATCCGCCGCGGTGCTCAGTCAGCTCTAACACAAAGAATAGAAAGAATAGTCAGAGGAATCGTTCTGAAATGGAATTGATCAGCACGGACACACCGGACCTCCGTTACCCCATTGGGCAGTTCTCGCCCCCGGACACGGCAGTCACGCAGGACCAGCTCGATCGTTGGATTGACGACATCGCGGCGTTGCCCGCCGATCTCCGGAGCACCGTCTCCCCTTTGACCGACAACCAGCTCGATACCCCGTATCGTCCGGACGGCTGGACCGTCCGGCAGGTCGTCCATCACCTGCCCGACAGTCACATGAACAGTCTCATCCGCTTCAAGTGGGCCTTGACCGAAGACCGGCCGCTGATCAAGGCCTACGATGAGAAGGGCTGGGCCGTGCTGCCCGACTGCCGCAAGCCGATTGGGCATTCGTTGGACCTTCTCGATGCCCTGCACCGCAACTGGGTGGACTTGCTGCGCGGCCTGAGCGGGCCGCAACTGCGGCGCGAGTTTGTGCACCCCGAGTCCGGCCCGGTGGAACTGGCGGTCACGGTCGGCGCCTACGCTTGGCACGGTCGGCATCATCTGGCTCACGTCGAGAGGCTGATCGAACGCGAGGGATGGAACGGACGAGCCCGCTGAGCAGGTTGTTTTCGCTTCCGGATCTTCGTTGCAGCCATGACCCGCGCAGCCATCGAGACGGCTTTTTCCGGTTCCTGACGCGGCTGCTGCGATTCCGGTTTAACAGCCCGTGTCAAAAGTCCCGTGGAAGGCGCGGCGGGCTCCTGCGGTCGCTCGGCGCGAAGTGAGGAGGATGGCGATCCAGGTGATCTCCTCCGACGAACGACAAAGCCGACGACTGCAAATGTCCGTCGCCCAAAGGGTTACGCGCCACTCCCGCTCGGCTGCGCGGAGAGCACGGCCCCACGTTCCTGGAACGGCTACGCGTTACGCAGTCAGCCTCGGGGCGCGTAACGCCGCCCGCGTGACTGTTGACACATGGATACTGTTAAGCTGCGGCCGAAAACCGCTGCGGTGCTTGGTCAGCTATAAAAGAAAGATACGTCCTCGCGGTGCCGGGGCCCCGGCCGCCGCCTCTTGTTGTAGCTGTCCCCGCTCGATCATGCAGACGTATCAGGACATCATCCTCGATCTGAAGTCTTTCTGGGCGCAGCAAGACGCGGTCATCCAGGAGCCTTTCGACATGGAAGTCGGGGCCGGCACGATGTGTCCGGAGACCTTTCTGCGGGTGCTCGGTCCGAAACCCTACCGAACGGTCTACGTGCAGCCGAGCCGGCGCCCGGCGGACGGCCGCTACGGTGAGAACCCCAACCGGCTCTACAAGCACATGCAGCTTCAGGTGATCCTCAAGCCGTCCCCGGACGACATCGTGGAGCTGTACATGCGCAGCCTGGAGGCCATCGGCATCGATCTGCGGCGGCATGACTTCAAGCTCGAAGAGGACAACTGGGAAGCGCCTACGCTGGGCGCCTGGGGCATCGGCTGGCAAGTGATGCTCGACGGCCTGGAAATCACCCAGTTCACCTACTTCCAGCAATGCGGCGGTCTCGACCTCGACCTGGTGCCCGTGGAGTTGACCTATGGGCTCGAACGCCTCACGGCTTTTCTGCAGAACGTCGACAGCATGTATGACATCCAGTGGAACGATACCTGGACGTACCGAGACGTTCGCTTGCTCGACGAGCAGCAGTACTCGGTTTACAACTTCGAGAAGGCGGACGTCGCGGCCATACGCAAGGCCTTCGAGATCCACGAAGCGGAGAGCCGTCGCTTGGTCGGCGAATATGGCGCCGTCGAGGATAGGGCCGAGCGGGTGCGCTTCCCCCTGCTTCCTGCTTACGATCAGGTGCTCAAGTGCTCCCACCTATTCAACACGCTCGATGCGCGCGGAGCGATTAGCGTGGCCGAGCGGGCTGCGATGATCCAACGGGTTCGCAAGCTCGCTGTAGGTTTGGCGGCGGCCTGGATGGACCAGCAGGAGGCGATCGGCTGATGGCTGAATTCCTGCTGGAGATCGGAGTCGAGGAGATTCCGGATTGGATGATCGAGCCCGCCTGCGAGCATCTGAAGCGCAATTTCCTGGACGTGCTGACGGAGACGGGCTTGGCGGAAGGAGTGACCTGCGTCACGCACGCGACGCCTCGCCGTCTGGTGCTGGCTGCTCGGCAAGTCCCCGAGCGGCAAGCCGATAAGGAAGAGGTGCTGAAGGGTCCGCCCCGAAAGATCGCTTTTGACGCGGGCGGCAAGCCCACCAAAGCCGGGGAGGGCTTCGCCAGGCGGGCGGGCATCGCGATGACCGGCATTCAGGTCGGTATCGACGACCGGCTTTTTGTGAAGCGAATCGTGAAAGGAAGGGAGACGCTCGACATTCTGGGGGAAGCACTCCCGGCCGTCATCCTCAAGATTCACTTTCCGAAGACGATGTATTGGACCGGGAAGTCCGGGCCGCGTTTTATCCGCCCGATTCGTTGGCTTGTGGCGCTGCTCGACGGGCGGGTCGTGCCGTTCGAGATCGCCGGTGTCGCATCCGGTGGAAGTACGCAAGGTCATCGGCGTCTGGGCTCCGTCGGCATCGATGTCGCAAGCTTCGCGGACTACCAGGATCAACTCTACGAAAACTACGTTCTGCTTTCGGCGCAAACGCGGCGGGAGCGGATCGAAAATCTCGCGCAAGAACTTCTGCACGACGGCCTGCGGGTCCGTAAGAACGACAAACTACTCAAGACGCTGTGCTACTTGACGGAATACCCGACGCCGATTCTCGGCAAGTTCGAAGAGGAGTTTCTCGCCCTGCCGGAAGAGGTGCTCGAGACGGTGATGCAGCACCACCAGCGGTACTTTGCCGTCGAGGACGCCAACGGCAAGCTGCAGCCGCGGTTCATTGCTGTGGCCAACCTCGACGGCGACCCGGCTGGGGAGATTCAGCGCGGCCACGAGCGGGTCCTTCGGGCGCGGTTCAACGACGGGCGTTTCTTCTGGGAAGTCGATCAGAAACAGAAGCTCTCCGAACGTGTCGACGATCTGGAAGGCGTCGTCTTTCACGCCAAGCTGGGCACGTACCTGGCCAAGAGCAGGAGGACGGTGAAAATCGTCGGCGAAATTGCCTCGGAGCTCGGCGTCAACGATGAGACATCACGGCATGCGCACCGTGCAGCCGAGCTGGCGAAGTGCGATCTGACGACCGCGATGGTCGGCGAGTTCCCGGAGTTGCAAGGGGTGATCGGAGGCTTGTACGCGGCTCACCAGGGCGAGCCGCGGGAAGTGGCCGATGCGATCTACGATCACTATCTGCCGGCCGGAGCGGAAGAGGAGATCCCGAGGGGCCTCGCGGGCAGGATGGTGGCGATTGCCGACAAGCTCGATACGCTGGGAGGCTTTTTCGCGGCCGGCATGATGCCGAGCGGTTCGCGGGACCCCTTCGCGCTGCGTCGCGCGGCCTACGGCATCATCCGCATCCTGATCGAGGGCGAACTCCCGCTGTCGGTCGGCCGGCTTTGCGAGCTGGCAGGTGCCGGCGGTCACGCCGACGATTTGCACGCATTCTTCGTCGACCGCCTGCGCTATTACCTTCGCGAAGTCCGGGGCTACCGCTACGACGAGGTGAACGCCGTGATCGGTGCCTCTTCGGAAGTGCCGCTGGACGTGAGGCTTCGTACGGAAGCTATTTCACGAGTGCGTCCGACCCCCGATTTCGAACCTCTGGCGGTCAGCTTCAAACGCATCGAAAACATCCTGAGGAAGGCTGGCGGTGTAGAGAAGTACGCTATGCGGAAGGTCGCCATTGACCTGCTCGAAGAGGGCTCGGAGGCCGGCTTGTACCGCGCTGTGACGGCTCTCAGCGCCCAGGTCAGCCGCCGGAAACGAATGGGTGAGTACGCCGCGGCGTTGAGTGCCATCGCCTCATTGCGGCCAGCCGTCGATCGGTTCTTTGACGACGTGCTCGTCATGGCCGAGGACGAAGCCGTGCGCAACAACCGCCTCGTCTTCCTGGCTCACGTGCTGACCGAGTTCTCTACCATCGCAGACTTCGGGGAGATCGTTTCCGGCTGAAATCGGAAGCGTCGTATCGCGGAACCAGACCAGCAGGCACAAATGAAAACGGAGCAAAAAAAGAAGATGGACAAGTACACCTATGCATTCGGATCAGGGACGGCCGAAGGCGACGGGACGATGAAAGACACTCTCGGGGGCAAGGGCGCGGGCTTGGCCGAAATGAGCCGCGCCGGAGTGCCGGTTCCCCCAGGCTTCACCATCGCAACCCAGGTCTGCAACCTGTACTTCGAGAACGGAAATACGACCCCGCCTGCCATCCAGCAAGAGATGGAGCGGCATCTCGCGAACCTCGAAGAAACCATGGGCCAGAAGCTGGGTGATACGGAGAATCCGCTTCTGGTGAGCGTTCGCTCGGGCGCCAAGTTCTCGATGCCGGGGATGATGGATACCATCCTCAACCTCGGGCTCAATGACGAGACCACGAAGGTGCTCGCAAGCAAATCGGGCAACCCCCGCTTCGCCTACGATTGCTATCGGCGCTTCATTCAGATGTTCGGCAACGTCGTGCTGGCTATCGACAAGGATGATTTCGAGCATCTGCTCGAAGACCTCAAGAAGCAGCGGGAAGTCACGCTCGACACCGACCTCACGGTGGACGACCTCGAGCTCTTGACGCAGCGGTTCAAAGGGGTTGTCCGGCAGAAAACCGGGAAGGACTTCCCCCAGAACGCCCGCCGGCAGCTCGACATGGCGCGGGACGCCGTCTTCCGGTCGTGGCACAACCCGCGAGCTAAACATTACCGCCGTATGAACGAGATCGCCGATGACCTCGGTACGGGCGTGAATGTGCAAACGATGGTGTTCGGCAACCTCGGCGATACGTCGGCGACCGGTGTGGGTTTCACGCGCAATCCCGCCACGGGTGAGAAGGTGTTCTACGGTGAGTTCCTCATCAACGCGCAAGGGGAAGACGTCGTCGCCGGCATTCGCACGCCGCGGCCGATTTCTGAGCTCAAGGAGTTGATGCCCGAGGCTTTTGATGAGTTGCGGCGGATCACGACCAATCTCGAAAACCACTACCGCGATGTGCAGGATTTCGAGTTCACGATCCAGGACCGCAAGCTCTATATGCTGCAGACGCGCAACGGTAAGCGCACCGGTCCGGCGGCCGTCCGCATCGCGGTCGAGATGGTCGAGGAAGGCCTGATCTCGAAGGAAGAGGCGGTGCTGCGGGTCGACCCGGCGCAGCTCGACCAATTGCTTCACCCCGTTCTTGAAGAGAAATCGAAAGCCTCTCTCAACCGTTTGACAGTTGGCCTTCCGGCTTCGCCGGGGGCGTCGGTGGGGAGGATTGTCTTTACCGCCGACGAAGCCGTCAGGGAGGCTGAGAAGGGACCGGTCGTATTGGTTCGCGCCGAGACGACACCGGACGACATCCACGGCATGGAGGTCGCCAGGGGCATTCTTACCTCGCGCGGCGGCATGACGAGTCACGCGGCGGTCGTCGCGCGCGGCATGGGAACGCCTTGCGTGGCGGGCGCGGGTGAGATCAACGTCGATGCCTGGGGCAAGCGCTTGCAGTGCGGTAGGACGACGCTCAAAGAAGGCGACTGGATTTCTCTGGATGGCTCGACTGGCGAGGTCTTCGAGGGCCAGGCGGCCACGATTGATCCGGACCCGTCGAGCGGCCACCTCGCAAGCTTCATGTCGTGGGTGGACGAGTTTCGGACGGTCGGCGTCCGCACCAACGCCGAGGTGCCGCGCGACGCGAACACCGCTCGCAAGTTCGGCGCGGAGGGCATCGGCCTTTGCCGCACCGAGCATATGTTCTTTGCGGGTGAGCGCATCGAACACATGCGCGCGATGATCCTCGCGGATAACGAGACGGATCGCCGCAAAGCCCTCGAGAAGCTTTTGCCGATGCAACGCCAGGATTTTCGCGACCTGTTCGAAGTCATGGACGGCTATCCGGTCATCATCCGTACGCTGGACCCGCCGCTGCACGAGTTCTTGCCGAAGCGTGAAGACTTGATGGTCGAGATCGCCGCCATGAAGGCGGCCAACCAGCGCAGCGGCATCAAGGCCAGGGAAGAGTTGCTTGCTCGCGTCGAGGAACTGCACGAGTTCAACCCCATGCTGGGCCACCGCGGCTGCCGCTTGGGCATCACTTTCCCGGAAATTACCGGGATGCAGGCGCAGGCCATTTTCGAAGCTGCGGTCCAGTGCGCCAGAGAAGGAGTCAGGGTCATTCCGGAAATCATGATTCCGCTGGTGGGCAACGTCCGGGAATTGGAAAACCAGAAACGCATCGTTGTGGAAACGGCCGGCAAGGTGTTCACTCGGGCCGGAATGAAGGTGGATTACATGGTCGGCACCATGATCGAGGTGCCCCGCAGCGCCCTCACGGCCGATCAGATCGCTCGGGAAGCCGAGTTCTTCAGCATCGGCACGAACGACCTCACGCAAACGACCTTCGGTTTTTCACGGGATGACTCCGGCGGCTTCATCCAGGAGTACCGGAAGCTCAACATCATCGATCAGGATCCGTTCGCTGTCCTCGACCGCGATGGCGTTGGCTCGCTGATCGAGATCGCTCTCCGCAAGGGCCGCGAGACCCGCCCGGATCTCGAAATCGGCATCTGCGGCGAGCACGGCGGCGACCCGAAATCCGTCGAGTTCTGCGTCCATGCGGGTCTGGACTATGTGAGCGCTTCGCCGTATCGCGTGCCGATCGCCAAGCTGGCGGCGGCGCAGGCGGCGATCTCCAGAGGCAAGGAAGAGCTGATGCGGACGGCGTGACCGTTGTGCTCATGTGACTGGTCACATGGTCATCTGTATCATGAGGCCGTGAAGGAACTGACGGTGTCCGCGAGCGAGTTCAAGGCCAAGTGTTTTCGGATGCTTGACGACGTAGCGGCCAACGGAGCGCCCGTTTTGATTACAAAGCGGGGCCGCCCGATCGCGCGCCTCGTGCCGCTGGGCAGCCCGCTGGAAAGCTTGAAAGGTACGTGGAAGGGACTCGTCGAAATCAAAGGCGACATCGTCCGCTTTGACACAAGTGCCGACTGGGAAGTATTCGCTGAATGATTTCGCTCGTGCTCGGCACACACAACACGGCCTTTACCCCGGCCTTTTTCCCCATCGAGCAAGCCACGCAAGCGCAACAAATGACGCCCATGAGCGACGGTTGTACCGCCTGCCTGGGTTTTGGGGTCACGAGACACGAATCACGAGTCGCGAATCACGGCTTTTGTGCGGCGCGTAACGCGCCCGCGCGGCTTTTGCCGCGGCCTAAGGCCGGATCACCGAGCCGTCCCGCCGTCGCGTCGTGCCCCAGTGGTAGTCGAAGGGCGTCGGCAGCCGGTCCGCCGGATATTTCGCCGCGGCCGTCTCGTCAAGCTCCACCCCCCAGCCGGGTTTCTCGTTGGCCCAGAAGTACCCGTCCTTGAGTTGCGGGCAGCCCGGGAAGACCTCTTGCGTCTCTTCCGGAAAGACCGTTCTCTCCTGAATGCCGAAGTTGTAGCAGGCGAGGTCCAGCGCGATATTGGCGCAGTGGCCGATCGGCGAGACATCCCCCGGACCGTGCCAGGCGGTTCGCACCCCGAACCACTCGCACAAGGCGGCCAGTTTGCGCGCGGGGCTCAGTCCGCCGATCTGCGAGATGTGCACGCGCATGTAATCGATGAGCCGGTCGGTCACGAGCCCGATAAACTCGTGCGGGCTGTTGAACAACTCGCCCATGGCGATCGGCGTCGTCGTGTTCGCCCGGATGTGCTTGAAATAGCCGATCTGCTCGGGAGCGAGCGGATCTTCGATGAAGAAAGGCTTGTACTGCTCGAGTTCCTTGCACAGGTTGAGCGCCTGGTCCGGTGAGACGCGCTCGTGCACGTCGTGGAGCAACTCGATTTCGTTCCCCAGGGTCGTGCGCATGTGCTCGAAGAGTTTCGGAATGATTCGCACGTACGGCCCCGGTTCGTAGACCCGTTCCCGAGGCGGACCGGCCGGCGGGGGCGGCAGTTCGCTCGCGGCCTCGTCCGCGTCGGAACTTCCTGAACGGCGGGCGCCGTAGTTCGCCATGCCGGGAATACCGACCTGAATCCGTACGTGCCGGTAGCCTTCTTCGATGAAGCCCCGCGCCATGTCCTCGACTTCTTTGAAAGTGTTGCCGGAAGCATGCGCGTAGCAGTCGGCCGCCATCCGCGTCTTGCCGCCGAGCAACTGGTAGACCGGCATGTTGGCGCGCTTGCCCTTGATGTCCCACAGCGCCTGATCGACGCCGCTCATCGCGTTGTAGAGCACCGGGCCGTTGCGCCAATACGAGCTGACGTACATCGACTGCCAGATGTCTTCGATGTGGTCCGGGTCCTTGCCTTTGAGGAAGGGCGCCAGGAACTCGTCCACCGCCGTGACGACCGCCTTGGCGCGTTGGTTGAAGGTCGGGCAGCCAAGGCCGTAGAGCCCCGGCTCGCTGGTATCGACTTTGACGACCGTCAGCCGGATGCGCGGTGCGGCGACGAGCACCGCCTTCACGTTGGTGATCTTCAACGCCGGAAGCCCGTTTTGCGCCTGCCGCTCCTGCGCGCTCGGCCGGTAGGCGAAGGCTTGATGCGCCGTCAACCCGGCTAGATTAAGGGCGGCGCCTCCGGTGGCGAGTCGAAACAGGTCACGTCGCTTCATGGCATCGGTCTCCTTGGGCAACAACGAACTCCCTATCATCGGCAATGAACCCCCGAGCCGCAAGGGAGCGGCAGGCCGAGACGGACCTTCGCGTTCTGCGCTCACGAATATCTTCGCAGTAGAGTACACCACCGCTCGGTGTACCTTCGCATGCATTGATGCATGCTCCACGGCAATTCAAGTCTGGAGCACATCGATGCCGCTGATACAGTGAAGACGTAGTCGAGGTCTCAACTGGCCTCGACATCATTGCAGGAGGAATCATACCGATGAAAAAAATAACCATCATGCTGACCTTGGTTGCGATGGCGGTTCTCGTGCCGGCAACAGCGGCCGCATCCGGCTCCATTGCGGCTGGGCGAGGCATCAACCCCAGAGACGCATACACGCAGGGCAAGGCGCTCACATTCAAAAAGCTCGTGTGCTCATCCTGCCCGCTGCAAAAGGGTGACCTGGATCGGACGCGCGCCCAGAGCTTGAAGAACAGTCTCGAGGCCCGTGACGCTGCGGAGAAGCCGGGCACTCCGGACGATGCGCACATCCAGGTGCTATGCCCGGGCGACCGTGGTGCCGAGTGTGACGGCAAGGTGGACGAACAGGAACTCGTCCACTACTACCTCACTCGCCGCTACAAGCTGTAGGCGCATTGTTTTTCATAAGAGCAAACCAACTGAAGTATGGAATCGAGGTACATAATTTGCAACGTAATGTAATGATGATTCTGGCTGCGATCGCAGCCATCGCAGTCTTTTCGGCGCCGGCATTCGCCGGTAGCTCGCCGTGGCTTCCCGCACCCGGGGGAGGCTCCATCACCGTGTCCTACGTGTCGCAGGGCGCTACTGAGTTCTATCGCAGCACTGTGAAGGGCCCGACTCCTGGCGGGGGCGCCAATCTCTCGCAACAAACCGTGTGGGTGGATGGGGTGTACGGTCTTTCAGATTCCGTCGCCTTGGACTTTCGGGTAGGTGAAGCCCGAAGTTCATTCATCACCGGGGAGGGACTGCCCCCCTCGCAGCAGAGTATCAACGGCTTGCAGGATATCAATGTCGGTGTGGTCTGGCGTGCCGTAGACGAAGTGGTGAGTTCCGGACCGAGCATTGCTTTCCGTGTCGCGGGGATCAAGGCCGGGAATTACGATACCGGCTACATCAACTCGCTCGGCGATGGCGGGAACGGAATGGAACTGTCGGCGATGGTCGGCAAGTTCATTGCTGATCGGTTTGCCGTATCCAGCGAGCTTGGTTACCGTTACCGCGACTCCAGTGCCCACGAAATCCCGTCCAACGTCTTCGCCAGGTTTTCGGCCGGCGTACTGGTTGGCGGCGGAGTCGGGGTGAACCTCAACTACGAGATCGACAATTCACTGTCCGGTCTGGAGATTGGCGTCCCGCCGTTTTCGCCAAGCCGTTTTCCCGAACTCCAGGAAGACATCCATCTGCTTGGCCCTACGGTGAGCTTCAGCGTTTCGGACCAGGCGAGCATCGCGGTTTCTTATGCGAAGGTCGTGCAAGGCCGGAATACGGCGGCGTCCAACGTCTTCAGCGTTTCGTTCGGATACTCGTTCAATTGAGTCGATTTGAATCGTTTTGCCGAGAGGCTTCGAGCAGCGCCGACTCCATAACGCATGGCTTAGCCTCTCGGCAAACGATTCCTGTCCTCAACTGGCGAGCACTACGTATCTGCGTCTTCGGCTAACGGTCGCTCCAATAATCGAGGCGGACATCGCCCCGGTTCAACTTCTGCCCCGCAGCGATCAGCGGCGCATTTCAGGGCTGGTTCAAGCCCCAGTCGTAGTCATATTCCACCGAACCCTCGAAGTTCCTCAGCCGCTCCGCGAGTTCCTTGTCGGCGTGCTGGATCAGGTGTTTGATCGCGCCTTCTTCACTGCCGTCGAAGTCCTCCACAAACCACTCGTAGATGCTGGAGACCACGATGAAATCGTCGTCGACGAAATCGACGCCGCGTTGGTGGTTCACGTATTCACGCGCGCCGGTATCCAGCAGTGTCTCGGTGTTGGCGGCCGTAAAGGCCGTCGGAAGCAGGTTCGGACATCCCAAGCTGGCGCAGTTCACCCCGTAGTGGATTCGATTGTCCCGATAGATGGGCCGCAGGATGCCGTGCTCGATGTTGTCCAAGGTCAAATCCAGACCGGCGACTTGAGCTACCACGTCCTCCCAGGGACCGGAGAACATGAGGCCTCCGAGAAAGCTGTCGCTGATATCGCGAATGGAGTCAACGGGATAGGCTTCGAGCACTACTTGCACGGTGAGCGCATTGTAGAAATTGATCCAGTACGCTTTCTGCTCGGCGCGGGAGTAGTTCCTGGGATCGAGTTTCTGCAAGTGCGCAAGGTAGTCGGCCAATCCGGCGGTATCCTTGGCGCTGGCCTTGAGTCCGGCGTAGTCGAACCGATTGATGCCCGAACTGTGCACGCGGAGATAGCGGTCCAACAGGTTTTGCCAGGAGCCATGATCAATGCGCTCGACGTTGGTTTCGTCGCTGGCGTCCCAGGCCGGAATCAGTTTCGGTTTGGGCTGGGCGTTCGCGGCGTTGGCGATCAGCACCGCGCCCATCAGAATCGCTGCGATCCGGTGCCCACGCCCCAGGCGTTCTTTGGCGAACTCGATCCATGTTGGTTTCAAGATTTTTTCTCCCGGTCGATGCGGACGCCCGCCTTTGAAGGTAGCACCGCATGGCCGATCCAAAGCCGGAAGATCATCGAGAGAATTCCCACGCTGGCACCGATCACGCCCCTGACGGTCCCCCCGACTTTCGATGTCCCGAATCTGCGCCGACGAGTGTCCACCGGCGTCTCGACAAGGCGCATGTTTGATTGGATCGCCTTGACCTGCATTTCCACCGTCCATCCGTAGGCGGTGTCGCGCATGTCAAGGCGCCGCAGGGCGTCCGAACGGATGGCTCGGAAGGGACCCAAATCAGTGATCCTGTGTCCCCACAACAGGTGGACCAGCCGGCTGGCCACGCGGTTGCCGACGATCTGAGGTAGGGAAAGCGCCCCCGGTTCCATCCGTCCGAGAACGCGCGAGCCAATGGCCAGGTCGGCTCCGTCCGCAATGGCTGTCAGCAGGTCGAGGGACTGTTCGATGTCGAAAACCTGATCGCCATCGACGAACAAGACCACATCCACCGGTTGGAGGGCCGAGATGGCTTTCTGGCACGCGATGCCGTAGCCCCGCGACGGCTCGACGGCTAAGCGGGCGCCAGCCTCTCGTGCCCGTGCCGCTGTGTCATCCGTGGAGGCGTTGTCGCACACTACGAGGTCGTCAATGACACCGTGGCCGGCTTCCATTCGCAGGTCCAGGAGCGCGCTGACTACGGCGCCGATGTTGTCTTCCTCGTTGTGCGCTGGAATCACCGCTCCGACGGTCAGGTTTTTATACATGACGTGCCGGCGTCGCCTCCGAGGTCGTTCCCGCCGCCCAAGCTCAGCAACCGGCGCCGGCTGAGGTCGTAGACCAACGCAAGCAAGATCAGGCCGAACTCGAGGAGACGCGCCCATGCCGGCTGTTGGTATGGTTGCAGGCCGTAGTCGTTCAGGTTGAGCCCGGTCACGTAACTGAGCAGGACCGAGGCGGAGGCGGTCCATGCCCAGGCGCTCGGGAAGATTGCTGCGAAAGGTAGAAGCCAGAGCAGGTACCACGGATTGATGACGGGTGAAATAACGAGTAAAGCTCCGTAGAGCCAGTCGCCTCGCGGGACGGGGTGTGTGCTGCTCCTTACGAATTTTATGGCATGGATCGCCCAGAAAACGAAGTACATCAGCCCCAGAACGAGCTTGGCGTCGAACGGGCGCAACACGGTTGCAAGCAGGCCGAAAACCGCCGAATTGAATTGCCACTCCCTGGCGAAGACCAGCAGCGATGCAAGTTCGGTTCCGCCTCTGATGATGAATGGCGTGTACAATGCCGCCAGTATCGCTCCGAACAGAATCCAGTGTCGGGATCGTGCGCGCGCCAGCACCAACGGAACCAGCACCAACGCGAATATCTTCGCCCCGGCGGCCATTCCCAGGCACACGGAGGCGTATCGCCAGCGACGGTCGCGGGCGAGCAGGATCGCGCCCAGCAGGAGACAGACCCCGACGCCATCCGGGTGCGCTGTAAAGGCGATCTCCTTGATGACCAACGGACACCACGCATAGAGCATCACGCCGCGGGCCGGCGCCATGCGCAGCAGCAGTGCGATGGTAACGAGATCGACGAGAATCAAGATCAACTGCAACGCCGCAACGCTGCCCGGTTGCAACCAATAGCCGAGCAGGAAGACGGCTTGCGTGGTCGGGGCGTAGATGGTCGGCAACTCGGGGTTGTTGATGCCGTCCAGCAACCGCTGAAACGAGGCCGGCACGCCTGGATCTGCGAAGAACGCTTCCGGTGCTGCGCCGTAGGGTGTGCCGCTGGTCGCGAAGCGGTAACCGTCCCACAGATAGCGGTTGAAGTCGTCTTCGAAGAATGGTCCGCCGATCAATCCGCAGATTCTGAAGACCACAGCCCAGAAGAACATGCGGCCGACTGGGAACGGTTCGCCGCGGCTCTTGAAATAGTGGTAAAGACCGAAGACAGGCAGGCCGGTCCAGGCAACCAGAATGAAGAACACCGGCAGGTCGGGCTCGCCGGGTTGTTTCGCCAGGAAGGTGAGGCAGGCGTAACCCAATGCGCACCAGAAGCCGACTGCGTTCACAATCCACCGTGCTTTGGCGCCGGGTGGATCGTGTCCGTTTGCTGTGGAGGTCATGTCGAACACAGCAGCATCAGCACCAGGGTTACTATGGGAAGAACAGCGCCCCGATTGCTGTCGGAATACTATCCGAAAGCCGCCTCGCCACGCGGTGGGATATGCAGGCTAGTTTTTCCTCCGCCCCCGAGCGGATCAACCAAGCGGGAAACATCCGGACCGGTGTCAACACCGCTTGATCCGGAGGATTTCACATCAGGGACGTTTCCCATTGGGCAAGGAACTGATAGAGTCTCGCATAATGCGGGATTCAATAGGGCTCACCAGGCGAATCAGGCAGTAAGCTCCGCTGCCGGGACGATCAGGTGTATCCCGCCGTTAAGCGATCTGCTCCACCCGATGGTAAAAAGCGATCATGGAAAGCTGTCTATCCCTCGTCAGACAGCCACACCTCGAGAAACATGAATAACCGGACACGCATCACGAATCACGACACGCGCCCCATCACCCGCCGCACCTTGCTCACCCTGGCCGGCGGAGCCCTGGCCGCCGGGTCCGCGGCCGGCATGCCTCAGCGCGCGCCCCGCTACGACATCCTGATCAGGAACGGCGAGGTCCACGACCCCGGCCGCGGGTTTCGACAGCAAGCCGATGTCGCAATCGCAGACGGCAAGATCGCCGCCATCGAGACCGCTATCTCGCCGGACAGCGCCGTCGATGTCATCGACGCCAAAGGACTCTATGTCACGCCGGGCCTCGTCGATCTGCACACGCACATTCACACCGGAATGGGCATCGGAATCGACGCCGACCCGCTCGCCGCCCGCTCCGGCACGACCACAATGGTCGACGCCGGAACCTTCGGCTTCAACCAGATCCGCGGCTTTCGGCGTTTCATTGTCGAGCCGGCCCGGACGCGCATCTACGGCTTCGTCTACCTCTATCCCAACAACCGCAACCCCGACATCGACCCTGTCAGCTATGTTGAGCGTGACATGCCGCAGACCGGCGAGACCGCGGTCGCCAACAGCGACATCATCGTCGGTGTGAAGTTCCAGGTGGGCTCGAACATGAACGGCCGCTACAGCCTGCCGTTCCTCAAGATCGCCCGCCGCCTCTGCGACCGCTACAAGCTGAAGCTGATGGCGCACATCAGCTTCGCGCCCCCCTCCACCGACGAAGTCATGGAGCTCATGCGACCCGGCGACGTCGTCACGCACTGCTACAACACGCACACGCTCGGCATTCTCGACGGCAACGGGAAAGTCAAGGCGAGCGTCCGCGATGCGCGCCAGCGCGGCGTTCTTTTCGATATCGGACACGGCGCGGGCAGCTTCAACTTCGACATCGCTCGAAAGGCCCTCGACGACGGTTTCCCTCCCGACTCCATCTCGACCGATGTCTACACGCTCAACATCAACGGCCCCGTCTATGACATGCCCACCATGATGTCGAAGATGCTCCACCTGGGTATGAACCTGGAGGACGTTCTGAGAACCTCCACTGTCAACCCCGCCCAGGTCATCGGCCGGGTCGCCATGCTGGGCACACTCCAACCCGGCGCTCCCGCCGACCTTGCTTTGCTCGAAATTCTCGAAGGCCAATTCCAGTTCACCGATGCCCAGCGCAACACCGTCACTGCCGGCAAGAAGCTCGTCAGCCGCCTGACCATCTGTCGCGGCAAGCGGTTGATGACACCTCTCTGATGTGAAAACCCATAATCCTCGCCACGGATAGGTCGAAATGAAGCCGGTGCGACGGTACGGAAGAGGTAGGAGAAAGGAACGACATGGCTTTTTTGCTGTGATTGATCCGCACTCGTGCGGGGGCGGAACTAGCCTGTCTTTCTCACCACCCGACGGTCGAAGCACGCGATACGACCGCCAGGACTTCGTTGC
>JAPPLB010000021.1 GCA_028819575.1 Bryobacterales bacterium
TAGTCCTGACGGCCCTCTCACCCACTTCGCCTCGCCGCGTGGTGAGACATGCAGGTTAACCCTCCGCGGCGTACTTCTTTACGGCGTCTTCATCCAGCTCGACACCCAACCCGGGCTTGTCGGAAACGATGGCGAAGCTGTCTTTGATCTCAATGGGGTCGACGATCAGGTCATCGACGCGTTGATAGCTGAGGATGTCGCTCGGGTAGGTGCAATTGCTCGCCGCCGCACATGCGTGCAGGTACGAGGCATCACGGATGCCCATGTCGTGCGAAGAGCCGTGCCAAACCTCATATCCCATGGCTTTCGCGATGTAGCAGTTAGCGACGAACCGCGGCATGCTGGCTGGAGACGTATTGAACATGTCAACGGCTCCCGCTGAATAGGCCTTGATCATCTCCAGCGGGTTGCTTTGGTGATGGCAAACCATGTAGCTGACCTGGTCCTTCAGCTTGCGATAACCCTCATGATCTTCCTTCGGGAAAGGATCCTCCAGGACCATCATGTTGCCGATTTTGTCCAACTCCTTTGCGAGAGGTAGACATTGCTCATACGTATAGAACCGCTGGTTCGGATCGACAATGGCTTTGATGCCGGGGGCCTCATCGGCAATGGCTTCAATGACCTCCACCACCGGATCGCTCAGTTTGCACTTGATCTTGATCGATGTGAATTTCCCTTCCTTGGCGCGTTGGGCAACACGGCGCATGTCCGCCGCGTTCTTTCGGCCGCACCAGTAGCCGACCAGCACTTTCCGCTGCGCGAGACCTCCAAGCAGTCGATACACGGGCCAGCCGACTGCCTTGCCGACGATATCGTAGAGAGCGACCTCGAAGGCGTCGTAGGCGTGGCGGTCCGGCAGAGCAAGATCGGTGAGGTTGAAGTCAAAGACATTCTTGCCGAGAATGGCGTCGGCCGTCTTGCGAATCTTAGCTCCGTCGGCGCCCCGGTTACTCTCACCGACACCGATAATTCCGGCATCCGTGTGGATCTTCAGGATCCATTTCGGAACCATGGAAAACAGCGGCGTCTCGACATATTCGGGGCTATAGATGATGTCGTCCTGCATCGGCACGGCGACTCGGAACATGTCGATCCTGGTGATCTTCAAGCGGTCGCTCTTGCCGACGGCGCACGCAGGAAGCGCGGCAAGCCCGGCAGTGGCCCCGGCGGCCCCAATAAGATGACGGCGAGAGAAGTCTTTTTGATTCATGGGAATGCGCTCCTTGGAGCTAAGGTGAGTCGCATCCAGTCTAGCGAGTCCTGAGGCGGATCGGCAGGAGTTGCTTCGCTTTGACGGCCTCCCGCGTCTTCGGGGACGCCATGTGCAGGCTACAGCCTGTTCCGCAAGCGTGGAAACTCGCGAACCATCATCACACCGACGTAGAGGCCCGCCGCTACGCAGATCACGCACGACAACACGATCGCTACTCCCAACATCAGCGCAACCTCCACCTGCGATACCGATAGGCTACCGCCCAAAACGCCAACTGATTTGCGACGAGGCCGGCAACGAGCGACGGCACGCCGTATGGATTCCCCAGACTCCACTCCCAAATCGCGGCGGCGGCGGCCCCGGCAACGATACCGGCCATGCCACATCCCTTGGGGACGCCCTTCCACAGCAACCCGATGACCAACGGCGCGACAACCGTTGGCGCCCACAACGTATATACGATCAACAGAGCCTGCACAAGACCCGGCACCAGCAGAGCGAAGATCACCGCGATCACGCCGATCGCGACCACCGCGTAGCGGCTGTATGCGAGCAGGGTCTTGTCGCTCGCCTCCGGCCGGATCGTCTGATAGATGTCGATCGAGAACGCCACCGATGCGCTGTGCAGGCAACTATCCTGTGAGCTCATGATGATGCCGAAGATGGCGGCGAGCACCAGCCCGAGCATACCCACGGGCAGGTACATCTCCATGGTCTTGAGAAAAACCGTATCGCCCGTCATGCCGGGAAACGACGCACCGCCGATGATCCCGATCGTCACGACCACGAACATCCACGGGAAACCGAACAAGCCCGCCGCCATGAAGCCGCGTCCCGCCTGACCCGGGTCGCGCGCCGCCAATGCCCGTGCGCAATAGGGCGGCAGGAGGATCTCACCGAAGAAAAAAGCAATCACCAACCCCGCCAACTCCGTCGGCGGATAGCCCCCGTGCCAAGTGAAGTGAAGCTCCGATACCTTGCCGGCCAGCGACCCGAAGTCGAACAGGTAGCCCGAGAAATATACAACCGTCGGAACCGCGACAGCCAGAGCGACGAACTGGATCGCGTCGGTGAGTATCACCGTCTTCACCCCGCCCCACGCCGCGTAGAAGATAACGGGCAACGTCCCGACGATGATCACCGTCTCGGCAGGTATGCCGGTGAAGGTCGATACGACCTCGCCGAAAGCCCGCGCGATCAGTCCTACGACAAAAGAGTTGAACAGAAACGACAACACGCCGGTCACCCAACGAACGGGCGTGCCGTAGATCTCCCCCATCACGTGACCGACGCTATGGCACTGTGAATGCTCCCTCATCCGCGGAGCCACCCACTTGCCCACAAGAACCGTCTGGAGCGGCATCATCAGCCCGATCAGATACCAGGCGTAGCCCTTCTCGGTACCGCCGGCGGCGATTCCCAACGTGTAGGCCGGCCCGATGTAGGTCGCGCTCAGCGTCGCGAAGACCATCGCGCCCGGCAGGTCGCGGGACGCCACGGTGAAGTCTTCGAGCAGCCGCGTCCGACGAGCCTTGACGGTGATCAGTATCAGCGTGCCGACGTAGAAAGCAACGACAGTCCAGTCAAGCCAATGCATCAGGGGAGGTCACAGTATGTGTGGCGTTGGAATCGAAGTCAAGAATGCCTCAGGCCATCTGCCCCGGCAGCCGGCGCAACTTTTCGGAGTCAATGCCGGGAATCCGTACCGTGTCGATGCAGGGAACCGCTACCCTACGTCGACGATCGCTTTGACGAGGCCGGCCCGGCCGGGCAGCTCCTGAAAACGCTGTGGAACCTCGCCGAGTTCGAGCCGGTGCGTGATCCAGGGAGTCGTGTCGATCTCGCCGTCTTCGATGAGCCGGATGATGCGCGGGAACTCGTGACAACTGTTGCGGCTGGCGAGCAGCGTGATTTCCATGCGGTGAAAGTGAGGGTCATCGAACGAGATACGTCCCTGCACCAAGCCGACCATGACGAGCCTTCCGCCGGGCGCCACGTAATCGAAAGCCGCTTCCATCGCTCTGGGATTTCCGGTAGCGTCGAAGACCACGTCCGACAACCGGCCGTCGAATTCGGAGATCACTTCGACTCCCAAGCCGCGAACGAACTCCCGGCGAGACTCGCTGAGTTCGAACACGCGCAACTCGGGTCCAGCAAGCTGCGAGAACTGAATCACGCTAAGCCCGATCGGCCCCGCGCCCACGATGAGCGCCGTCTCTCCCGCCTTGACCTCACTTCGCGCAACGGCGTGGGCTCCGATACCGAGCGTTTCGACGAGCGCAAGCTGATCCAGCGACAGCTTCTCGGAGCGATGAAGCAGCCTGACCGGAACGCTCAGCAACGGGCGCATGCCTCCGTCGACATGAACCCCGAGAACTCTCAGCTCGGGGCAGCAGTTCGGCCGGTTCAACTCACAGGCACGGCACGCGCCGCAGTTGACGTAGGGTTCGATGGCGCAACGGTCGCCCGCCTTGATGCCCAGGCTGTTCGGCGGTGCTTCAAGCACCTCCACACCCAGCTCGTGCCCCAGCACTCGCGGATACTTGAAAAACGGCTGGCGGCCGGCGAATGCGTGGAGATCGGTGCCGCAGACGCCGATACTGCGGACGCTCACCAGAGCATTCGTTTCGGAAGAGTTGGGTGCGTCGGTTTCACGTTCGCCGAATTCACCCGGCCTGTTGAGGACGATTTCGATCATGCCGTGGAACGGTCCAGCGCCTCGCTGCACTCAGACCGTGTGGCGCTGTCCAAGCCTCGACAGCTCACTGCGAGCATACCTCTCGGCCAAGGCGCCCATGCGAGCATCTATGCGAAAACCTGTTTCCGCACGAGGTATTTCTTGACGGCGTCGTGGTTGAGCGTGTAGCCGAGACCAGGGCGGTCCGGGACGGCGTACGAGCCATCCTCGAGCACAAAAGGCTCGTTGACCAAGGTGTCGATCCAGGCATAAGGACCGACCAGATCGTAGGCCTTCGTGAGATGAGGCATGCAGGCGGCAACGTGCAATCCCATGGCCGAACCCGGCCCGTAGGCAACCGTCTGCGACCAGCCGTTCATGCCCAGCTCATGAGCCAGATGCGACATCTGCAGCACCTGCAGATGGCTCGCGTGGCCGACGATCGCATGATCGAGACCGCGCGCTTCGAAAACCGGCACCAAAGTTTGTTGCGAAACGTGATCGGCGATGGGCAGGTGGACCGACTCGCGCAGCCGCCGCCACTCCGACCAGGAACCACCGAACGCCGCTTTGTTGATCGGGCTTTCCAGAGAGTCCATCGGATGGCCGCGAAGACGGCGCGCCACCTCTTGGGCCGCCCAGACTTCCCGCAGCCGCCATCGGATATCGGGACGGACCAGCATCTCGGGCGCTACCTTGTGAATCGCCTCGACACGATCGACAACGTAGCGAATCCGCTTCTCGTCGGTGTCTTCGCGGTGCGTGATGCACTTCATTTTGTAGACGCGAAAACCCTCTGCCCATCCCCATTCCGCTTGGTCGGCGGTGTTCTGGGGTGTCTTGTATCCGGTGGTCTGAGCAACCAGGATCCGGTCGCGGAGCTTGCCGCCGAGCAGTTGCCAGATCGGCACGCCGAGAGCTTGTCCGCGGAGATCGAGCACGGCCTGCTCGAACGCTCCGACCAGACGCACACCGGGCGTTCGGAGGTTCACCTTCATCACGTCGCGGCCGATCCATGACGGCAGGTCCGCTTCGATTTCGTTCGGGCGGCGGAAGACGTGCGTAAGACCGGTGAGACCCTGGTCGGTCTCGACTTCCACGATGTAGTTGTCGTCCCGCTGATGCTCCGGCTGGCCGTAGAAATCGTCCGACCACCACCATTTACGCTCGGGGACGTTGACCACGTACAACGTCAGGCGGGTGATCTTCATCGACCGCCGCTCGGCCTCCTGCCGGGCGCCCCAGCCGGGGTTCGCGCCGAACAGAGCCGCTGCCGACACCTTCAGTGTGGTCAGCAGAAAACGGCGGCGGCCCCATTCTTCCGGCGAAAGATTTCTTCCCGTGGTATCCCCTCTTCGCAATCGCATGGCTCGACCTTTCCCCTGAAAACTCCTGACCGCGATTATAAGCAACTCAGCGAACAGAAGAGTGGATCAGTTCAAGTGCCTTTTTGGCCTCCTCGCGAAGGGATTCATCCCCATCGCGCACCACTTCCTGCAAATAGGGGATCGCCTCGGCGGTGCGTCCGAGAGCCAGCATCGCGAAAGCCAGGTTGTTCCGAGCCTTGAGGACACCCGGATCGATCGCCAGCGCCCCTTGGAACTCCCGGGCAGCAGCGGCATACTCCTTCCGTTGGAAGAGCAGCGTTCCCAAGTTCAGCCGGGCGTCCGCAAAGAAGGGATTGGCCTTGGAGGCATCACGGAACACCTGTTCGGCTTCCTGCTGTCGTTGCATGCCGATATAGGCCAGACCCAGATTGTTGTACGAATCCGCCGAATACCCGCCGTCAAGTTCAATAGCTTTTTTGTACAGGTCAATCGCATCGTCAAGCCGCTCCAGATCGGCGAGTAGATTCCCCAGGTTGTTATAGGCCTGTATGTTTTGGGGGTCAATCTCAATTGCCCGTAAGTAGTTCTTCTCCGCGTCCGCATGCCGCCCGAGCTTGAGTTGCATTTCCGCGAGTTCAAAATAGGGTTCGGGCTTGTCGACAGCCGCCTCGAGCAGCGCTGACTCCAGCTTCGACGCCGCTTGGGCGTTCGCGGTCTCCTTACCATGACCGATCGCCCGATAGATGTCCCTCAGTGAACCTGAGAGCTCGCCTGTACTGGGGAAATACACCGTCGAGCCGGCTTCCCAGTCCGTGCTCTCATCCGCCTCCTCCTTGAGTGGCGCAAGCATGTCCCGATCCGGTTTCGACCGTTGAATGAAATGGTCGGTCATCACAACCCGCACCACATCCTTCGTGCGCCGCGCCGGCATGTGGCACTCGGTGCAATCCGCACTCTGGAAGTGGCTCTCGACTTCATGACAGCCAAGACACACTTGCCGGTAATGGGCCGCTCTCTCCGCAGGCGGCAGAGACTCGTGCGGATCGTGGCAGGTCGTGCAGGTCATCTTGCTGCTCTGCTGAAAACAAGCTGACTTGCGAAGCCGGTACGCTGCGCTGACAATCAGGAAATCGTCCTCGTGCCCGGTCCCCTCTTCGTAGTCGAAATGCACGATATAGTCGCTGAGCGGCTCTCCGGGACGATAGGAATAAAACGACCGGCCAAATCGAAGAACCGACTTGGGAGTGCGAAACGGCGTCTCCAAGTGACATTGCATGCATATGTCGAGTTGCCGCTCCGCGCCAAGCCGCGCCGGATTGGTGATAGTCTTGCGGACCCTCTCGAGCGAGGTCGGGTTGTACGCCTCACGGATGTGCTCCTCGCCCGGTCCGTGGCAACGCTGGCAATCAATGCCCATCGGAATCTCGCCGATAAAGCTCGGGTCGTGGTCCCAGCCGGGGCGGTCCGCTTTCATCGCGGAGAACGGATAGCCGTTGTGGCAGAACATACAGCGGTTGGTGATGATGCGGGTGAAGCCGGCGTGGTCCGGCTTGTCATAGCCCGGCGCCATGCCCCAACTGTTTTCCTGCGCATACCAACTGATCGGCAATTCAACCATACGGCCGTTGGGTGTCTGGTGGATATAGCTGCGGGCGCGCGCGCCGGAACCCATCACGTGCGTGACCTGCTTTTCGAACTGATGGATGCGGCGGCCCTTCGCGTCGAGCTGATACCGTCTCACATAGAACTTGTCGCCGCGCCGCGTCATCTCGTAGTGACGCTGGGATGGCTCGTGATAGTAGCTGTTGTTCTCGCTCCAGTCCTCAACCATCTTCTCCGGATCAGGAAGATAGAATGCCCGGCCCATCGTCGTCTTCTGATACTCGTCATAGATGCGGTGATGACATGAACGGCAGGTGGCTGTCTCCACATATCCGGCGGCCGCCCCGCCGTCAGCAGGCAGGCGAAGTGCAGCGAGCAGGACCAGCAGTAGCAGTCGCATCCCGAACATCACTCTGTCAGCAGTTCTGCCAAAGCTTCGGTGAGCGCGGCGGCGACGAGCGCGTAACCTTTCCGCGTGCAGTGCACGCTGTCCGTAAATAAGCCGTCGTCCCCGCTTGCCCGAAACACGGGGACCAAGTCCACGACCGTCACTCTCTCTTCCCGTCCCACGCGCCTCACGATCTCCTGTCGGTCCCCTTCCATCGACTCCACTGTCTGCCGTTGCATCGGCCATACCTGAAACACAGCCGCGCTTCCCTTCTCCCTGCACCAGGCTGCGATCAGCCGCAATTGTTCCGCGAACTCCTCATCGTTCAGACGCTGCCGGTTGCCCGGTGTCGCCCGGCGCCAGAGGCGTGTGAACCGCAGGCGGCTGAATTCACCGCTGCGTTCTGCGGCAAGCAACTCTTCGTGCTCGGCGTCACTGAGGTGATCCCAGATGCTCCGTCCGTTCGGCCAAAAAGTAACTACGACCACGTCGGGCGTCTCTTGCAGTTGATCCAGCAGAATCCGTCCTTGAAAGACCGAGTAGCCCGGCACACCGGCATTCACGGCGCGGATGGCAATGTCATGCTTTCGCGCAAGCCGCTCCTGTGTGCGCGCCGGGAAAGCCTCATCGTCGTCGACTGGGATGCCGAATGTGCACGAGTCTCCGATGAAAAAAACCGTCGTTTCCGCATCATTCGGACCCGGCACGCGCCGGCGGCCCTCCGAGTCCGTCGATACCGTGAACGGATACTCAACGCCGGGGAGTTTCTCGGACGCCTTGACCTTCTTGAGATTCTTCCGAAGACGCCAGAACAGATTCTCGTCGGGCTCGAACAACTGCTCCGTGCCCGGAAAGACATCCAGGTTCGTGACAAGAAAATTCCAACGAGCGTTCTCCGCCGCCCGTAGGCGATTGCCGTCGGCGAATATCAGTATCCAGGCAGACCACAGACAGACAACCGTAAATAAGGCGCGCCGCTGTGAGACTCCACGGCGATGCAGAGGCAAGTCCGATGTCATGGCACGGCCGAAAGCTGTTGCAGCGCGGCTTGCGCGGCCACGCGCAGCCGCGCGTCCCCGTACTCGAACGCGATCCGATAATGGCGTCGTGCGCGAACCATATCGCCCCGGTAAGCCAGCAGTGAAGCCAGGTTGATGTGCGCCGTCGCGTATGTCGGGTCCAACGTCACTGCCTTCTCGAGCTCTTCGATACCCTCGTCGAAGCGCCCGAGGTCGCCGAGAGTGGCGCCGATGCCCGCCCGGATCTTCGCTGAACTCGGTTCCGCCGTGAGACCCACGCGATATTGCTGCAATGCCTGCTCCGGCTTGTCGGAACGAGCCAACGCGTCTCCCAGATTCGTGTGGATCGTCGCCAGGCTCGCATCCCGGCTGTGGGCGCTTCCCGGCATGAGCGGGGACCGAGACGTCGCTTCCGCCAGCGCGTCGGCTCCGCCCCTCAGCGCCAGAGCATGCCTGTATTTCTCGACGGCGCCCTCGTAGTCACCCATCTCGGCCAATACGCCGCCCCAGTTATTGAAGACCTTTGACGAATCCGGCATCAATTCCGCCGCCATGCGGTATTCGGCCACGGCATCGGCGTGTCGCTTTTCCTTCCACAGCGCGTTGCCCAGGTTGTAGTGGGCATCTCCGACGTCAGGCACCGCGCCCGCGAGGGATTCCATCGCCGCAAGTTCGCGCTCGGGGCTGTTGATCTCGAACGCAGCCAGAATCGCGACGATGGCGGCCAGGTATGCGGCCTGAATCATTCCCTTGCGCGCCAACCGCACCTGCCGAACGGCTCGCTGCACCTGCGCTTTCGCAGCGCCCAGTTTGCTCTGTCCCGGCACTGTGGCCAACTGAATGTCGAGCCCCTCCCGCGTTTCAGGCTCCCGTATCTTCCAGATGAAGCTGTCGTAGTAGTAGTGGAGCGCGTTCGAGGTGAATATCAGTGCGATCAGGATGCGGCTCGCCAGCTCTCCGCTGAGATAGGTCGGCAGCAGGTTGATGCTGCCATACCCGAAGATCAGCGCCGTGTAGAGAAACGCGAGACTCCACCGTGGCCGGAAGAGGAACCGTGTAAACGCCCTGACCGGATTGCGCCGGTCCACCCGGTTGCGGTTGAAAACCCACACGATGCCGTAGTACTGGATGCAGTGAAACGCCGACCAGACCGTAAACCCGACCAGGAAGTCCTCGATGCCGACGTAAAGGTAGTACGTCGCGGCAAGAAAGATCCCCATGAGTGTGAGTTTCTTGAAGCTGACCGGTTTGCCCATGCGCCACAAGTTGGCGTGGTAGCCGACGTAAGCGAACGAGATCAACGCGGTCGCCGCCCACAGCGTCATCCGGACCCCGTCGACCAGCTCCGGTGAGATCAACGGCAAGCCGCTCTGGTATGCGCGGCTCAACATGTTGTGGCTGTAGTGCGGGCTCGTGGCGATCAGCGTGATGTACCACGAAATGGCGAAGCCCCAATCGAGTTTCGAAGTGAGCTTGGCCACCGCACCCGCCTTCGAATCGTAGATCCGCATGAAGCCGTAGTGCTGCATGAGGACGTGCCAGATGTCCCACGCCGCAACGAACAGAAGTAACCCGTGAAGGTCGCGGCTGTTGAACCACATCGCCGTCGTGAACAAGATCGGCGGAGCCAGCACGAAGCGCCACTTGAAACGATCGAACAATTCCTGGTCGCCGTAGGCCCGCAGGAAGGTCGGGAAGTGATGGCCGAACGTAAAAAAGGCCAACGACAGAATGGCGATCTGCTCAGAGCTCATCACGCCGCGCAGAGGCAGAAACGCGGCGATCACCACCAGCGGCGCGCCGATGAACAGAAAGCTGTCCCAGAAAGGAGAAATGATCCAGCCGGCCGCCGCCTTCGCGGTCTCGCCGGCAGCAGCCGGAGCAGGCCGCACGCCCCCTGATCGGACGGGCTTTTTCGACTTCTTGCGAGCCATCCGGGATTCCCCCGACCCACGCCCAGCGGCGCCGGCCGAGCATTTCATTGTATCCCTGCGAGCGTTTTTCCCGTGTCGCAAACAACACGAGACAGCGGGTCAGGCAAGTATCCCGTGACTGCAGGTCCGAGACTAGGGCCTGTTAACACTAACCTGCAAGAATGTTTTATAATAGGGCATGGAGA
>JAPPLB010000123.1 GCA_028819575.1 Bryobacterales bacterium
TCCGCGAAGGCTCCCGCACCATCGGCGCCGGTACCGTCTCCGATATCGTCGAGTAGGTCTCATGCCCAAAGAACGCATCCGCATCCGCCTGAAGGCCTACGACCATCGCATCCTCGATCAGTCTACGGGCGAGATCGTCGACACGGCCAAGAGGACGGGCGCATCGGTGGCGGGACCGATTCCGCTGCCGACCGTGAAGAACAAGTACACAGTGCTGCGCTCGCCGCATACGGACAAGCGTTCGCGAGAACAGTTTGAAGTGCGCACCCACAAGAGGTTGTTGGACATTCTCGAACCGACGCAGGAAACGGTGGATGCGCTGATGCGGCTGGATCTGCCCGCAGGCGTCGACGTCGAGATCAAAGCTTTCGGCGGCTGAGGGTTTATGGATCGAACCAAGCAGGGATAGCAACATGGCGCCAGGAATTCTAGGAAAGAAAATCGGGATGACGCAGGTCTTCCGCGACAACGGCCGGATCGTTCCCGTGACTGCGTTGCAGGCCGGTCCGTGCGTCGTCGTCAGCCGCAAAACATCGGAGAAAGACGGCTACGAGGCCTTGCAGGTCGGCCTTGTGGAATTCATCAATGAGAATCGCGTGAACCTGCCGATGCGCGGCCATTTCGCCAAGTCGAATGTGGCGCCCTGCCGCTTCCTTCGCGAGCTGCTTCTGGAAGGAAGCGAGGAGGAGGAATGGAAAACCGGCGACCGTATTCTGGCGGGTGACTTCAGCGTTGCCGAGCGCGTCGACGTGATCGGCACCAGCAAGGGCCGCGGTTTTGCGGGGACGATCAAGCGGCACAACTTCCGCCGCGGCCCTGAATCGCACGGTTCGATGTCACACCGCGCCCCGGGCTCGATCGGTCAGAGCTCGTATCCCTCCCGCGTCATCAAGGGATTGCGGATGCCGGGGCAGATGGGCAAGCAACGGGTAACCGTGAAGAACCTGGAAATTATCGAGGTGCAGGCCGACGAGAACGTTCTTCTTGTCAAGGGCGCTGTGCCGGGGCCGAACGGCGGCTACATCATCGTGCGCCGGATTGCGAACTGAAGCCATGCCGACAGTCGACGTCATTGATCTCGAGAACAACAAGGTCGGTTCCGTGGAGTTGAGCGACCAGGTGTTCGGGGCGCAGGTGAATGAAGCGCTGTTGTATCAGGCGGTGCATCACTATCAGGCCTCGCGCCGCGCCGGTACGCACAGCACCAAGACCAGAGCGGAGGTGTCGGGTTCGGGTCGTAAGCCCTGGCGGCAAAAAGGGACAAGCCGCGCGCGCGTTGGATCGATTCGCACTCCGCTGTGGCGGTCCGGCGGCATCACGCACGGCCCAAAGCCGCGCGATTACAGTTATCACCTTCCGAAAAAGATGCTGTTGGGCGCGTTGCGGGCGGCGCTCAGCGCGCGCCTGCAGGAAGGGGCGCTCAAGGTCGTCAAGGAATTCGAGCTCTCCACGCATAAGACCAGGGACTTCCATGAAGTGCTCGACCGGCTTGATCTGGACTCTACGGTTCTCATCGTTGACAATGCCGACAACCCGAACCTCGCGCTCTCCAGTCGCAACATTCCCCATGTGACGCTGTTGGAATCGCGTGAGGTCCATCCGTTCCATTTGCTGGGACATAAGAGCGTGGTCTTCACCGAGTCGACGATCAAGCATTGCAGCGAGGTGTTGGCGTCATGAGCCCGTTCGAAGCGATCCGCAGCCCGATGATCACGGAAAAGTCGGAGACGCGCAGGGCACTCGAGCAGACGCTCTGTTTTCGCGTGCATCCGAAGGCCACCAAGACGGACATCAAGAACGCCGTCGAGCAGATCTTCAAGGTGAAAGTGGCCGGTGTGCGGACGGCCAACTACCTCGGCAAGGTGAAGCGGCGGGGGCAATCATCCGGCCGCCGATCGAGCTGGAAGAAAGCGTACGTGAAGCTGAAAGAAGGCGAAAAGATGGTGGAGTACGCGCAGATCTAGTGCGCTGCTGACCCTCGGAGAGGACCAGGGCCGAGTCAACCATGCCGATCAAGACCTATAGACCGACGACGAGTACGAGACGCTTCCAGACGACGCTGGTGCGTGACCAGATCACGCGCGATCGTCCCGAGAAGTCGCTGGTCGAGGGGAAATCAAAAAGCGGCGGCCGCAACAACAAGGGACGGATCTGCTTCTGGAGTCGGGGTGGAGGTCACAAGCGGAAGTACCGGATCATCGACTTCAAGCGGGACAAGCACGGAATTCCGGCCGTCGCCGCCGCCATCGAGTACGATCCGAACCGCTCGGCGAACGTGGTGCTGTTGCATTACAGCGATGGCGAGAAGAGATACATCCTTCAACCGACCGGCCTGAAAGTCGGGATGACGATCATGTCTGGGCCTGACGCCGATATTCTCGTGGGCAACGCGCTGCCGCTCAAGAACATCCCGCCGGGTACGCTGGTGCACAACGTGGAGTTGCGACCGGGCAAGGGCGGCCAGATGGCGCGTGCGGCCGGCACGGAAATCCGGCTGATTTCGAAAGAGGGCGGCTACGCGCTGCTGAAGCTGCCTTCGGGGGAAACCCGGCGGGTGCCGACGGAATGCATTGCGACGGTCGGAACGGTCGGCAATGCGGACCACGGCAACGTCTCGTACGGCAAGGCCGGGAAGTCGCGCTGGTACGGCCGGCGCCCCGTGAACCGAGGAGTGACGATGAATCCCGTCGATCATCCGCACGGAGGTGGAGAGGGCCGTTCATCCGGCGGACGGCATCCGGTGACGCCTTGGGGCAAGCCGACTCGCGGGTTCAAGACGCGCACGAACAAGCGTAGCGACAAGTATATTCTCGTGCGCCGCGGACAGAAGAAACGATCGTAAGTAGCGGAGAGTTCAGATCATGGGTCGATCGCTTAAGAAAGGGCCGTTCTACGATGAGCACCTCAATCGCAAGATCGAGGCGTTGGGCGTCGGCGGGGCCAAGAAGGTCGTCAAGACCTGGTCGCGCCGCTCGACGATTCTGCCGGAGTGGGTGAGTCATACGATCGCGGTGCACAACGGGCGTAAGTTCATACCGGTGTTCATCACCGAGAACATGGTCGGACACAAGCTCGGTGAATTTGCGCCGACGCGGACGTTTCGCGGTCATGCCGGCGATAAGGGCGCCAAGAGCAGCAGATAGCAGAACGGGTACGTTAGCTTATGCAGGCGACGGCGAAGATGAACTACGCGCGGGTCTCACCGCAAAAGGCGCGCCTCGTCGTGGACCAGATCCGCGGTCGGAGTGTCGGTGAGGCGTTGACGATCCTGAGGATGACCAACAAGAGGGTCGCGCCGCAAATCGAAAAAGTGCTGCGCTCCGCGATGGCGAATGCCGAGAACAACAACGAAGCCGATGTCGACGAGTTGTTCGTCAAGGAAGCGTATGTCAACGAAGGCCCGCGGCTGAAGCGCTTGCGGCCGGCCCCGATGGGACGGGCCCACCGTTATGTGCACCACCTTTCGCATATCATCGTGGTCGTCTCCGACGGGCAGGAGGAAGAGGTCGAGGAGCCGCAGGAAGAGTAGCTCCCGGCAAGTAGAGCAGACACGCTATGGGCCAAAAAGTACATCCTTACGGGTTCCGGTTGGGCTATACCAAGACCTGGAATTCCCGCTGGTTTGCCAAGCAGGGCTATGTCGATCTCCTCAAGGAGGATCTGCGTCTCAAGACCACGCTGCGAACGCGCTTGAAGGCGGCCGGCATCAGTTCGGTCGAGATCGACCGGCCCGGCAACAAATTGCGGATCACGATCCGTACCGCGCGCCCGGGCATCGTCATCGGACGGCGCGGCTCGGAAATCGAAAAACTCAAGTCCGAAATCCAGGAACGGACGCAGCGCGAAGTCTACATCGACATTCAGGAAGTGCACCGCCCGGAGGTGGACGCCCAATTGGTGTCGGAGTCGGTCGCCCTGCAGATCGAGAAACGCGTTGCGTTTCGGCGGGCGATGCGCAAAGCCGTCGACTCGGCGCTGCGATTCGGATGCAGGGGGATCAAGATCTGGGTGGCGGGCCGTCTGAACGGTCACGAAATCGCACGGACGGAATGGTATCTGCAAGGGCGGTTGCCTCTGCAAACGTTGCGGGCCGATATCGATTACGGCTTCAGTGAAGCGCACACGACGTACGGGGTAATCGGCGTCAAGTGTTGGATGTACCGTGGCGAGATTATCGACACTCGGGCGCAGTCGCTGGCCGCCAGCGGCATGAAGGGCGAACTCGAGCCGGCCCGGCGCCGCGAAGCGCGCTCCGCCGCCGAGCGCGAGCGTGAGAGGATTCGCGCTTCGCGCACGGTCGATCGCACCCAGCAGGAATCCGTGCCCGCTCCGCCGCCGCCTGCTCCCGTGGAAGGCGCGACGGCTCCCGTCAAGCCGCCCTTGATCGGTGATCCCGCTGCCGAAGAGCCGGCAAAAGAAGACGTCACTGAAGCCGCGGCCACTGAAGCCGGCCCCGAACCGGATGCCGAAGACAAGCTTTCAGAAACCTGATTGCACGTAGCCGGATAAGAGGACAAACGCCATGTTGATGCCAAAGAAAGTGAAGCACCGCAAGGTCCAGCGCGGCAAGCGCCGCGGCAAGGCTTGGCGCGGCTCGTCGCTTTCCTTCGGCGACTACGGCCTCAAGGTCGAAAAGGCGGGCTGGATCACGGACCGGCAGATCGAAGCGGCGCGTGTCGCCATGATGCGGCACATCAAGCGCGGCGGCAAGTTGTGGATTCGGATTTTTCCGGACAAGCCCATCACGAAGAAACCCGCCGAAACCCGAATGGGCAAAGGCAAAGGCGCGCCGGAGCAGTGGGTAGCGGTGGTTCGGCCGGGGCGGATGCTGTTCGAGATGGAAGGAGTGCCGGAGGACTTGGCGCAGCGCGCGATGCAGCTCGCTTCGCAGAAGCTTCCGCTGCCGACCCGCTTCGTGAGCCGTAGTTCGGGAGCGTTGGTATGAGGGCGGAAGAGATCCGCGAGCTGGACCTCGAAGAGCTGGCCGCGAAAGAGAACGAGATGCGCGAACAAATGTTCCGACTGCGCTTTCAGTTGGGAATGGGGCAGACCGACGGACTCAAGAAGTACCGCGCGCTCCGCAAGGACTTGGCGCGGCTGCTGACCGTTCGTCAGGAGAAGGCTCTCGCGGCCGAGCAAGGAACCTAGCCATGGCGGAATCGACGGAAACCAAGGGACCCAAGAACCAGAAGATCGGTATTGTTGTCCAGTCCAGCATGCCCAAGACGGCCGTTGTTGAGGTCAGTCGGCGGGTTCCCCATCCGTTGTACCGGCGTGTCGTGACTCGCAAGAAGAAGTTCTACGCCCACGACGAAAACGGCGAAGCACGGCCGGGGGATCGCGTCCGGATCGTGGAATCCCGCCCGCTCAGCAAGCTCAAACGCTGGCGGTTGGAAGAAGTTCTTTGGAGGGCGAGCTAAGCGGCTCGAGGCGCAGTCAAGGAGCAGATCGACATGATCGGCATGCAGACGAAGTTGGAGGTCGCCGACAATTCCGGCGCGCGGCGACTGCGCTGCATTGGCCCGCGTGGTGGCTCCACGGGACCGAAGGCCGGCCTGGGCGATATCGTCATGGCCTCGGTGCAGGAAGCAGCCCCGGAGTCGAATGTGAAGAAAGGCTCGGTCGTCCGTGCGGTCGTCGTAAGAATGCGCAAGGAATCGCGTCGTAAAGATGGCACTTACATTCGCTTCGACACGAACGCGGCGGTGCTGGTGAATGAATTGGGGGAGCCGGTTGGTACGCGCGTTTTCGGGCCCGTGGCTCGCGAATTGCGTGAGAAGCGATTCATGAAGATTGTCTCGCTGGCGCCGGAAGTGCTGTAAGGCGGAGATCAAGCTCGGAACAGACGAACATGCGAGGCGTACATCAGGAACGGGTCAAGACGAAGATCCGCAAGAACGACGTGGTCCAGGTGATCGCGGGAAAAGACAAGGGCAAGCAGGGCCGTGTCCTTCAAGTGGACCGGCGGCGAGGGCGGATTCTTGTCGAAGATGTGCAGAAGATCAAAGAACACGTCAAGCCGAACCCGCAACGGCAGATCAAGGGCGGAGTGGCGGAGCGAGAGTCGATGCTTCACATTTCGAACGTGATGATCATTACCGCTGATGGCAGGCCGACGCGGATCGCAACGCATATCGACGACGACGGTGTCCGCATGCGCGTGGATGTGCGCGAGGGCGCTCCGTTGGAGAAGAAGTAAGAGATGGCGAAAGCAAAGAAAGACCCTGCTCCGGCTCGGAAAGCGAAAGGGTCGGACGGCGGCAAGAATCGCCGCGCGAAAGCCGAAGTCGGTCCGCCGCGCGAGATTCCGCCGCCGCGGCTCAAGCTTCACTACCGCGGCCAGGTGGCCGCCGCCTTGCAGCAAGAGTTCGGGTATGCGAGCTCGATGGCCGTTCCGCGGATCGCAATGATCAAGATCAACATGGGCATGGGGGAAGCCACTCAGAACGTTCGTGTCCTTGATGCGGCAGTCGCCGAACTGGGTGCGATTGCCGGGCAAAAGCCGATCATCACCAAGGCTCGCAAGTCGATCGCTGCCTTCAAGGTGCGGGAAGGTATGCCGATCGGCGTGGCCGTGACGTTGCGTGGTGACCGCATGTATGAGTTCCTGGACCGCTTGATCAGCATCGGGCTGCCACGCGTGAGGGATTTCCGCGGCATATCGACAAAGGCTTTTGACGGCCGCGGCAATTATACGCTGGGACTCAAGGAGCACGTAGTCTTCCCGGAAATCGACTATGCCAAGGCCGACGGCATGAAAGGCATGAACATTACGATCGTGACGACGGCCAGGACAGATCCGGAATCGCTCTCGCTGTTGCGTCACATGGGTATGCCTTTCAGCAACTAAGGGGAAAACGAGGAAAACACTATGGCGACCACGGCAAAAATCGCCAAGGATTTGAAGAAGCCCAAGTACGAAGGACGCCGCCGCAATCGCTGTTGGCGTTGCGGACGCCCTCGCGGCTTCATCCGCAAGTTCGGACTTTGTCGTATCTGCTTCCGCGAGTTGGCGCTGCGCGGCGATCTGCCAGGCGTGGTGAAGAGCAGTTGGTGAAGTAGCAGGAGTGATTCGATGCAGATAGATCCCGTATCCGACATGCTGACCCGCATCCGCAACGCGATGGCCGCACGCCACTCCAAGGTCGAGATCCCGGCGTCCAAACTCAAGATCGAGATCGTGCGGATCCTGAAAGAAGAAGGCTATATCGCCAACTACCGCATCGCCGAGGAAGGCAGCAAAACGACAATCAAGGCATATCTCAAGTACGGTTCCGATACGCGCCCCGTGATCAGCAGGATCGAGCGCGTGTCAAAACCGGGCCGGCGTGTTTTCGTCGGCTCGAAAGAAGTGCCGCGCGTAATCGGAGGCATGGGCGTGAATATCCTGAGCACCTCCTCCGGCGTGATGACCGGAGCACAGGCTCGAAAGAAGGGAGTAGGCGGAGAAATCGTCTGCAGCATCTATTAGGCGCTTATGTCGCGAGTAGGTCTCAAACCGATCAGCGTGCCCTCTGAGGCAACGGTCGAAATCCACCCCGGACGGCTCGATGTCAAAGGTCCGAAGGGAAAGCTCTCCTGTCCCATCCCCGAGGGCATCGAGTTCGACTTCAGCGATGGGGTGCTTACCGCCAAGCGCGGACGTGACTCTCACGCCGCTTTACACGGGCTGACACGCAGCCTGGCGCAGAATGCCATTACCGGTGTCACGGCGGGGTTTACCAAAAAACTGGAGATCGTCGGCATCGGATACCGCGCGCAGGTCACGGGGCGTGTCGTGATTTTCAGCCTGGGCTACTCACACACGATCGAGTTTCTGATGCCCGAGGGAATCGACATCAAGGTTGAAAACCAGACAAAGATCACCGTGACCGGTAGTGACCGGCAGTTGGTGGGCCAGACGGCGGCGAACATTCGAGCTCTACGTCCGCCTGAACCGTACAAGAACAAAGGGATTCGCTACGAAGGAGAAGTCCTGCGGAAGAAGGAAGGAAAAGCCGGCGTGACGGCGTCCGCCTAGTGAGCATCAACGATGTATAGTCCCAAACCTCGATCCCGGAGCCGCGTGCAGGTCCACAAGCGGATCCGCAAGAACCTGCGCGGCACGATCGATCGGCCGCGCTTGGCGGTATTCCGATCGCTCCGGCATATCTACACCCAGGTCATCGACGATTCGACCGGAAGGACTCTTGTGGCGGCAAGCTCGGTGGAGAGAGACGGACCGGTTCAAAAGGGTGGCACGGTCGATGCGGCGACCGAGATCGGCAAGTTGATTGCCCAGAGAGCCTCCAAGGCCGGCATCAGGCAGGTCGTTTTCGATCGTGGCGGGCATCGTTTCCACGGACGGGTGAAGGCCCTTGCCGAAGCAGCTCGGGAAGCGGGGTTGGAATTCTAACGAGGCGGCGTCCCCGGACGTTCCCTCGGGAAAGCATTTGCTGAGCATATGAAAGCTGAACTCACTCGACGGCGGCTTCTCGAAGCGGACACGCAAGAGTTGAATTTGAAGGACCAGGTTGTCTCGATCAATCGTGTCACCAAGGTGGTGAAGGGCGGCAAGAATCTCAGTTTCGCCGCGCTCGTCGTGGTCGGCGATCCGGAAAAGCATATTGTCGGTTTCGCCAAGGGCAAGGCGAAAGAAGTTCCTTCCGCGATTCGAAAGGCGATCGAGAAGGCCAAGAAGAACCTAGTGAAGGTGCATACGTTGGAGCATACGATTCCACATCAGGTCGTGGGACGGTTCGGCGCGGGTCAGGTCTTGTTGAAGCCCGCCCGCGAGGGCAAGGGCACTATCGCCGGCGGAGCGGTGAGGGCGGTGATGGAAGCGGCCGGAATCCAGAACGTGTTGACGAAATCGATCGGCACGAAGAATCCTCATAACGTCGTCAAGGCGACCTTCGCGGCGCTGCTGCAGTTGAGGGACGAGCGGGAAATGGCCGCCCTGCGTGGTTTGGACCTGAGCGCGTAGCGGGAAGGAACGATGTCGAGAGTGCTGAAGATTCGCTTGATCCGGAGCCCGATCGCCATTCCGGGCAAGCTGAAGAAAGTGGTGAAGGGCTTGGGACTGCGGCGCATCGATCAGACGGTCAAGCGTCCCGACAACGAAGCGACGTGGGGTATGGTGCGCAAGATCCCGCACATGGTCGAGGTGACGAATGAATCTGAGTAGTCTTCATCCCCCGGCCGGCCAGACCCAGAAGCGTAAACGTATCGGGAGAGGTCCGGGATCGGGTTTTGGCAAAACGTCGGGTCGCGGCGAAAAAGGTCAGAAATCGCGTAGCGGCTACAAACGCAAGCGCGGGTTCGAGGGCGGCCAGATGCCGCTGATCCGGCGTGTTCCCAAGCGCGGATTTCACAACCGCTTCCGTAAGGAACATGCGATCGTCAACCTCGCGCGCCTCGAAAAGCTCGAGGGAGACGCATTCACACCGGACAGTCTCGTCGAAAAGGGCGTCATCAAGTCTCTCAAAGACGGACTCAAGATTCTGGGAAACGGCGAGATCGGCCGTGCCATATCCGTTTCCGCTCATCGATTCACGGCCTCGGCTCGCGAAAAGATCGAGGCCGCTGGCGGCAAGGCGACCGTCATCGAGAAGTAATTCATGAAGTTCGCCGAAGCCGTCGTCAACGTCTTTAAGATCCCCGATCTGCGCAAGAGGATTCTCTTTACGCTGAGTCTGCTGGCGGTTTATCGCATCGGCGGCCATATTCCCACTCCGGGCGTCAATACGGAAGAGCTGCAGCGTATGTTCGAGGCGGCGGCCGGCACGGCGCTGGGCCTGATGAACATGTTCTCGGGCGGCCAGCTCGAGCAGTTGACGATCTTCGCCTTGGGCATCATGCCCTACATCACGGCGTCGATCATCCTGCAATTGATGACCGTCGTCATCCCCACGCTCGAGAAACTGCAGAAGGAAGGCGAACTCGGTCGGCGTAAGATCACCCAATGGACGCGCTATCTGACGATCGGTCTGAGTATTGTGCAGTCTGCGGGCATCGCGTTCGGGTTGCAGCGCAGCGAGAATCTGGTCTACGAGCCCGGGCTCGGCTTTGTCGTGATGACGATCACTACCCTTACCACCGGGACGGCTTTCATCATGTGGCTGGGCGAGCAGATCACAGAGCGGGGGATCGGCAACGGCATGTCGCTGATCATCTTCGCGGGCATCGTCGTCGGGTTGCCGAGCGCGCTTCAGAACATCTACGAGAACGTGTTCGTCACGCAGCAGTGGAACATGTTTCAGTTGTTCCTCATCCTGGGATTCATGGTGGTGATCCTGGCCTTCATCGTGCTGGTCGAGCGCGGTGAGCGGCGGATTCCGGTGCAGTACGCGCGGAGAATCGTCGGCCGCAGGATGATGGGGGGGCAATCCACGCATCTGCCGCTGAAGGTCAACTCCGGCGGTGTGATCCCGGTGATCTTCGCCTCGTCGATTCTGGCGTTCCCGCAGACCTTGGGTCTGGTCGTGCAAGACAGCCCGTATCTGACGCAGCTCCTCGAGCCCATCTCCTATGGCGAGCCGCTCTACGAGCTGCTGTACGTGCTGGGCATCGTATTCTTCTGTTTCTTCTATGTCTCGATCATCTTCAACCCGACCGAAGTCGCCGACAACATGCGCAAGTACGGCGGGTTTGTGCCGGGTATCCGCTCCGGGAAACCGACTGCGGACCACATCAATGAAATCCTGACCAAGATCACCATGGTGGGCGGGCTGTACCTTGCGCTCATTTCCGTGATCCCCGACCTTTTGATCGCAGGAGCGAGGGTTCACCACCTGCCGTTCATCGGGAATTGGGCGGATGCGACTTTTCCGCGCTGGGTTCTCGACGGCTTGAACGTGAACTTCTATTTCGGCGGCACCTCGCTTCTGATTGTGATTGGAGTTGCGATGGACACGATCAATCAAATCGAAGCACAACTCATCATGCGCCACTATGAAGGATTTACGCCTCGTGCGGGGAGGATCCGGGGAAGGCGCTCGTTTGGCTAGCCGTGACGACAGCGAGGGTGTCCGTGACGATCAGTCCCCCCGTGAAGGAAGCCGTCAGGGCAATTATCCTGTTCGGTTCGCCCGGCGCAGGCAAAGGGACGCAAGCACGAAAGATCACCTCGCGTTACCGGATTCCGCAGATCTCGACTGGGGACATCATCCGCGAGGAAGTCGGTTCGGGTTCGAGCCTGGGGAAGAAGGTGGAGGCGATACTGGCCGCCGGGCGGTTGGTGGATGACGAAACGGTGAATCAGTTGGTGGAGGCCCGGCTGGACAGCAAGGATTGCCGTAAGGGGTTCTTGTTGGATGGCTATCCGCGGACAATCTGCCAGGCGCGCGCGCTGCAGGGCATTCTGGATCGCATGCCTTGCCGGCTCGTGATCATCGAAGTTCAAGTCGGTTACAATGAGACCGTTAGACGAATCACGGGCCGACGGCTCTGCGCACAATGTGGAGCCATCTATAACATCTATTCGCACCCGCCGAAAGTTGCCGACGTTTGTGATGGATGCGGTCACCGTCCGCTTAGTATCCGATCGGACGACAGACCGGAAGTTGTCAAGAAACGCTTCCACCTGTATCAGGAAGGGACCGTGCCGGTATACGAAGTGTTTCGGTCCGCCGGCGAGAAGATTCATCAGGTGGACGGGACGCAACCGGAGCAGGTTGTGTGCGCGCAGATCTTTGAGATTTTGGAAGCAGAAGGGTCGAATGATCATCCGTAAGAGCCCGTCTGAGCTGGCGAAAATGCGGCAGAGCGGCATGCTCGTATGGCGGATTCTGGATGAATTGACCAAGCTCGTCGAGCCGGGTGTCACCACCCTGGATCTGGAGACCGTGGCCGAGCAGCGCATCAAGGAGGCGGGTGCCCGGGCGGCGTTCAAAGGCTACTATGTGCCGGCCGCGGGCCGGCGGTTTCCGTGTGTGCTGTGCACTTCGATCAATCAAGAGGTGGTGCACGGGGTTCCCTCGGCGAAGCGCGTTCTTTGTGACGGCGACATCGTGAAAGTCGACATCGGAGTTCAGTTGGATGGATATTATGGCGACTCGGCCACGACGATTCCGGTCGGAGAGGTGGCTGAGGAGACGCTGCGCTTGATGGCTGTGACGAAGCAATCCCTGGAATTGGCCATTGAGCAGATGGTGGCCGGACGGCGACTGTTCGACGTTTGCGGAACGGTCGAGAGGCACGTGACGAGCAATGGATTCACGGTGGTGCGTGAGTTCGTGGGTCATGGCATCGGCAAGAAGCTTCACGAGGAGCCGCACGTGCCCAACTACGTGGACCCCAAGTTGAGCAATCCCCGTCTGCGCGAGGGGATGGTCCTGGCCGTCGAGCCGATGGTGAGTGCCGGCAAACCCGACACCAAGGTGCTTTCGGACCGCTGGACGGCGGTGACTTCGGATGGCTCGAAAGCCGCCCACTATGAGCATTGCGTTGCAGTGACATCCAACGGCCCGTGGGTGTTGACGAGGCCTTAGCCGGGAATGCAGGACGAGATCGATGCACACGTCGTTGAAGCTCTGCCGAATGAGTTGTTTCGGGTGGAACTGGAAAATCACAAGCAGGTGCTGGCTCATCCGGCGTCGCGGCAGCGGCGCAGTTTCTTGCGACTGCTGCCGGGAGATCGTGTGAAGGTGAAACTCTCCTCGAAAGACCGGACTCGGGGATGCATTGTGGAGCGTTGTGAATCATGAAAGTTCGGGCATCGGTCAAGAAGATGTGCAAGGACTGCAAAATCGTCCGGCGCAAGGGTATTTTGCGCGTGCTGTGCAGCAACCCCAAGCACAAGCAACGCCAAGGCTGAGGGAGATACAAGATGGCACGTTTGGAAGGTGTCGATTTGCCGAACAACAAACGATCCGAGATCGCGCTGACCTATCTCTATGGGGTCGGTCGTTCGCGGGCGCGTTCGCTGCTCTATCGAGCCGGCATCGATTTCGGAAAGAAGATGGGTGATCTCAACGACGAAGAGATTACGAACCTCCGTAAGCTCATCGAAGAAGAGGGCGCCGTCGAGGGTGATCTGCGTAAGGAAGTGCAGATGAACATCCGGCGCCTGATCGAGATCGGTTGCTATCGCGGATTGCGCCACCGCCGGAGCTTGCCCGTGCGCGGCCAGCGAACGCATACCAACGCCCGCACGCGCAAGGGGCCGAAGCGGGGTACGATCGCAGGCAAACGCAAAACGGGTAAGAAGTAGCAGTGGCATTGGCAGCGAGGACGTATGGCTAGGACAAAGGCAAAAACCGGCAAGAAGGGCAAGAAGTTCAAGAGCCGGGTCCGGAAGAATATTCCCGACGGGATCGTGAGCATTCAAGCCACGTTCAACAACACGATTGTGACGATCAGCGATGCCAAGGGGAACGTCATTTCGTGGTCGAGCGCAGGCTCGCTGGGATTCCGCGGTTCTCAAAAAGGCACTCCGTTCGCCGCGCAGCAGGCCAGTTTGACCGCAGCGAACGCCGCCAAGGAACATGGCTTGCGTCGCGTCAATGTGCGGGTCAAAGGGCCGGGCGGCGGGCGCGAATCCGCGATTCGGGCGTTGGCGACGGCAGGCATTGAAGTGCGCCACATCAAGGACGTGACACCGATTCCGCATAACGGCTGCCGGCCACCGAAACGGAGACGGGTCTAAGCGACGACCGACTCGGTCTCGCGCGAAGACTCTCGCGCGAGTCGAGCTTGTCGGGAGGGGGAAACACAAGTTCATGGCAAGATACGTCGGACCGGCTTGCAGGCTCTGCCGAAGGGAAGGGATGAAGCTCTTCCTGAAGGGGGAACGCTGCTATGGCCCCAAGTGCGCCATCGAAAAACGTAACTATTTCCCGGGACAGCACGGCAAGACGGCTCGGCCCAGAAAGCTGATGGGTTACGGGTTGCAGCTTCGGGAAAAACAGCGTGTCAAACGCATCTACGGAGTGTTGGAGCGCCAGTTCCGCCGCTATTTCGAAAAGGCGGCGCACATGAAGGGAGTCGTGGGCGAGAATCTGCTGGCTCTGCTCGAGCGGCGGCTCGACAACGTCATCTACCGCGCCGGAATGGGAACCAGCCGTCCACAAGCGCGTCAGATCGTCCGCCACGGTCACATCGAGGTCAATGGTCAGAAGGCCGATATACCTTCGTACCTCGTCAAGCCCGGCGATGTGGTTCAGATCAGAGAGAAAAGCCGCGGGCATTCGGGCATCACGGCCTCGGTCGAGGCAACCTCCCACAGCTCGGCGCCCGGCTGGATGGAAGTGGATCGCGAGAAGCTCTCGGTGAAGGTCATTGGAATGCCCCGCCGGGATGAGTTGGTGCAGATCCCGATCAATGAGCAACTCATCGTCGAGTTGTATTCGAGATAGCGTTGCCTGAAAACACGAGATTACGACCCACCACCTTTGGCGTCTCGGACGCCAATCGAGTTGAATAGGGGAAAGCCACTATGTGGAAAGGATTTCAAAAGCCCAGACGCTTGGCCGCAGAGGGCGATTCTCTGAGCGATACCTTCGGCCGTTTCAGCGCCCAGCCTTTCGAGAGAGGTTTCGGCACGACTGTGGGGAATTCTCTGCGGAGGGCGCTGCTGAGTTCCATCGAAGGTGCGGCGATCACTGCCGTTCGGATTGAAGGCATCTCACACGAGTTCAGCCCCATCCCGGGCGTGGTCGAGGATGCAACCGATATCATCCTCAACCTCAAACAGATTCCGCTCAAGCTCCATGGAGAAGGCGCGAGGACCATTCGTCTTCGGGCGACCGAACCCGGTCCGGTTCTAAGCGGCGCGATCGAGGCCGACTCCGATGTTGAGATTCTCGACCCCAATCAGTACATCGCCACCGTCAGCGAGGGCAGCATCCTGGATCTCGAAATGCGAGTCAAGCTCGGACGCGGATACGTCGGAGCGGAGAAGAATTTCGACGAAGACCTGGCGTTGGGTTACATCCCGATCGATTCCGTCCACTCGCCGGTCCGCAAGGTCAACTACTCCGTCGAAGCCGCGCGGCTGGGCCAGATGACCGACTATGACAAGCTGACGCTCGAGGTCTGGACCAACGGAGCTCTGCCGCCTCAGGACGCCATCGGCTTGGCTGCGAAGCTGTTGAAGGACCATATGACGATCTTCATCAACTTCGAGGAGGAAGCCGCGACCGAGGAGGCTCCGGCTGATACATCGACCGACCAGTACCAGGAGTACCTGAATCGGTCCGTGGAGGAGTTGGAGCTCAGCGTGCGTTCCTATAACTGTCTCAAGAATGCGAACATCCAAACGATCGGCGATTTGGTGGTCCGCACCGGGGCCGACATGCTCAAGACGAAGAATTTCGGCCGCAAGTCCTTGATGGAGATCAAGGAAATTCTGGCCTCCATGGGTTTGTCCCTGGGCATGATTTTCGACGAGCACGGACGTCTGGTGCCACCTCCGACGATCGAAGGAGAGGACGACGCTTCCGCTGCCTGAGCCGTGGGAGAGATTCGATGAGACATAGAAAAGGTGGTTTCAAACTGCAGCGGAACCCCTCCGCGCGTCGCGCGCTGCTAAGGGGTCTTGCCACGAACGTGATCGAGCGGGATCGTATCGTCACGACCGTCACCAAGGCCAAGGCGGTGAGGCCCTGGGTCGAAAAGATGATCACGCTCGGCAAGCGGGATACTCTTCACAGCCGGCGGCAGGCCGCCGCGTTCCTGCAGACGCCCGCGGCCGTCAAGAAGTTGTTCGATACTTTGGCGCCGCGGTTCTCACAGCAGGACGGCGGTTACACACGGATCATCAGGTTAGGGCCGCGCAAGGGCGACGGCGCAGAGGAAGTGGTCATCGAGATTCTCGGCACCGAACTGAAGAAGCGGGCGGAAGAAAGGCGTAAGCGCAAGGAAGAACGCCTGAAACGCCAACAGGAGGAATCGGAGTCGGCCGAGGAAGTCGAGAAGGCCCCGGAAGCGCCATCTTGATTCATCGGGCAGCTTCGTAGAGTTTCACGGAAGTCCTGCCGATGCCAGGCATCAAGCCACGAAGCCTTCGTGACAGGTAGCCTGTATTTCTCACTGCGCGGCGAGGCGAAGTGGGTGAGAGGGGCGTCAGGACGAGGCGCAAGCCGGGCGGAGGAAAAAGGCGCGAGCCGCTTGGCGCGCGCAGGCGTACTTGAAAGTACATCGAGCACGGCATGCCAAGCTTGTGGCCCCGGGGGGCCGAACAGGGTACATGCGCCTCGTTGCCATTCTATGGGTAGGGCTGGTCTTCGGGACGAGCGCTTGCGACCGTGACCCCGTGGACGGTGTGGCGGCGCGGGTCAACGGCTACCGTATCACTCGCGCTGAACTCGAAAAGTATTACCAAAGCCAGGTCGGCGACTCTCCCAGCGTCGGGACAGCGGATCAAGAGCGGATGCTGCGCTTGAATCTGCTCGGAGAGTTGATCGACCGCCAGATCATGCTCGATCGGGCCGAAAAGCTGGGGCTGATGGCCGTGGACGCCGAGGTCGAGAACAGCTATCAGGAATATCGATCGCGCTTCAAGGAAGACGCCGAGTTCGACCGATATCTTGAGGATCGTGTGATCACGGTCGAGGAACTCAAAAACGAGATCCGCCGCAACTTGACGATCGAGAAGCTGCTGAACCATCAAATCACCTCACGCATTCAGGTCGATGAACCCGAAGTGCGAACGTACTACGAGGGCAACATCGGGAGCTTTAACGTGCCGGAGCAGCAGGTGCACATGGCATGGATCCTGGTCACCGCCCGCAGCGAGACGCCGGTGCCCAATCTGCACAACGATGACGCCGTCGACGAGGAAGCCGCCAAGAAAAAGATCGAGATGATCGAGGCGCGGTTGCGAGACGGCGAGGAGTTCGCGACGCTGGCGCAGAACTACTCTGAGGATCCGGTCTCGACGGCAAGCGGTGGGGACCTGGGATTTATTCCGCAGTCTTCGCTCGAGCAGGTGGACCTGAGCCTTCGTCAAGTCGTCGCTTCGCTCACTCCCGGCGAGGTCTCGCCGATCGTCAAGACCGGCGACGAGTACCGCATCATCAAGCTCATCTCGGTGGAGCAGGCTGGTCAGCGCGACTATTCCGACCCGCGGGTCCAGCAGACCATTCGCGAGACGATTCGCAGCCGCAAAGATCAACTCCTCCGGGCCGCCTACCTTGAAATCGCCCGCAATGAAGCCGAGATCAAGAACTATCTGGCGCGGGAAGTCGTGGACGACTTTGGTGTATTGCACTAGCTGAATTTCCCATCCTCATGGCCTGCGGTTCCGCAAGAGGTTCCTTCCCGGCACGACGGGCCGATCGTCCGCGGACGGATCTGGAACGAACATAGCCTGCATTTCTCACCCCGGGGCGGGGCGAACGGTAGGACGAGGTACGAGTACGAGCCGCTTGGCGTGCGCAGGTGTACGTTATCCGTACATCGAGCACGGCCAGCAAGCATTGCGAAGGAAAAGCGAAATCATGGCGGCCATATCGCGTGCTTCGGCCGTCATGTGGTGAGATACGCAGGCTAACGTGCTGCAAGATCTGGACGGGCGCGTTTGAACACGAAGTGCTTCGGATTGACGGAAGTGACGCCCGGACTATCGACGGTGATCACCTGAGCCGAGATCGGCTCATAGGCAGCCCGCGGCGCAATCACTCCCTTGGCGACCAGGATCTTCTGTCGCTCGGGATACACACCGCAACTCCTCATCTGGTGCAGGCTGAACGGAATGACGCGCTTGCTGGTAAGCATCAGGATGTTCGGAAAATCGCGCGTCGATCCCTCGACTTCGATCACCGAGGTCAAACCCATATCCCAATAGCGGCCGCCCCCGTGACGCACTTCAGGTTCCACGAATCTTCCGTCGTGCAGCGACTTCACCCGGCCGCGAATGCGCACCGGATGGCCGTGCATGGAGTCCGACTTGCCGCCGACGAGCATGTCGAACTTACCGTCGATCCCGGCGGCGAAAGCCGCCTCGTTCGATTCCTTATCGTTGATGACAACGACCCAACCCTCGGCCCTCTGCTCGAGCAACGGATGGAGGATGAAAGTACTGTCGCCCGGGGAGCCGCCGCCGATGTTATCGCCTGTGTCCATGAGGGTGATCGGAAATTCGTCAGCGGCCATCGCCATCTTCACGGCCTCCGAGGGGCTCGGCAGGTCCAACACGAGCTGGTCGCTGACGGCCAGCAGCATATCCGCTAGGCGCTTCGCCTCGCGCCGCGCCAACTCGGGGTCGTTATCCGTCACCACGACCACGCTTGGGCCCATCGCCGGGATGTCGGACCACTGATATCCCGCCGACACGCTCGCGGCCAGGATCGTTGGATTCTGCTCCATCCGTCGGCTCTCGTCAACGATCGGCTTGAGCGGCTCGGTATACGTGTTTTGAAATACGAGATTGTAGAAAAGCGCGGGTTTCTCGATCGCGGAGGTGGGCTTCACCTTGCCCAGGATCGTGTTCGCCAGGATGCGCGCTGAGTGCACCCCTCTCTCTCTGGCGTCAAGGTGGGGATTCTCTTTGTAGGTGATGACCGCCGTCGCCTCCTCGACGATCTCCTTCGACACGTTGGCGTGAAAATCGTGGGTGACCACGATTGGGATGTCGTTGCCGAAGGCAGTACGCACCCGCCGAACGACTTCCGCATCGGCGTGCGGATAGCTCTCGGCCACCATCGTGCCGTGCAGGTAGAGCAGGATGCCATCGAGTTTCGGCGCCGCCTGAAGACGCTCGATCAGCTCCTGCGTCAGAGCCTCGAACGCCTCGTCCGTCACCATGCCGATCGTTTGCGGCCCGGCGAGGATGGTCGGATAGAGTTCCAGTCCGTTCAGCCTGGCGCCCTCGATGTGCCCCGCCGTCACGTTGGTGCCGCCCGTGTATTCGTCCAGAATCTCCTGACCGCGCAAAATACCCTTTGCTCCGCGCAACCCCCTTGCAAAATCAGCGAGCGTGGTCTTCCTCGGATTGAACGTGTTCGTCTCGTGAGCGATACCACCCAATCCGACCAGAAGATCACGATCCTGCGCCGTCACGGTAGTTGCCAGTAGTAAAAGGAAGATGAATGGTTTGAGCACGGCTGTGATTGTAGCGCCTCGCGGAGGAAGGGCAGGATCGAACCGGGTCGTCGATCAGCGAGTGCTGCCTACAATGAGAGACCCCGAAGCCATGCTGCAGCCTTCTCCCTCTTGGCGGTTCCGTCGATCGATCGTGATGCTTCTGCTCGCCATGGCGGCAACGGCAGGGGCGCTTGCCCAAGATGCCCTGCGGCAGGCTCGTCAACTTTATCAGCGAGGCGATTTCGGGGGCGCGGTCGTCGTTTTGAATCGACACCTCTCAGTGGAGCCGGAAGACGACCAGGCCCGCATGCTGCTCGGGGTCTGCCACCAGCGCAGCGGCAACAACGAAGCTGCGGAGGCGGCTTTCCTCATGCTGGAGCACCGGAATCCGGGCAATCCGCAAGTGTTGTTCATGCTGGCCTTGACACAGTTCACGACTGGGAAATACGACCAGGCCGAGTCGAATGGCTTGAAGGTCATCGCGTCGGGAACACAGGCCGGCCCCGCTCACCACCTGCTGGGTATGGTCTACGAAGAGCGGAACGCGCTTGACAAGGCCCTCGCTTCGTATGAACAAGCCATCAAGGCGGACCGGCAGCTCGTCGACGCTTATCTGAGCTCGGGGAGCGTCCTGCTGAAGCTGCGCCGTCCGGCCGACGCGCTGCCGATGTTGGACAAGGCGGTGGAGCTCCGTCCTGGTCTTGCCGAGGCTCACTATCACCGGGCCCGCGCACGAATTGAATTGGGACAACTGTCCGCTGCGCGAGAGGACCTGGAAACCACTGTCCGCCTGCAAGACCATCGCCAGGCCCGCAGCTTACTGGAGCGGGTGAAGTCAGGCGAGTTTGCAACGGTAAAGAGAATGGCGAAGGGAGATGCCCCGAAACCGCCGGCCATGCTCTCGCCAATTCGCTTCCGCAATGTTGCCGGCCAGGCGGGTCTCGACTTCGTAGTCGCGAATCACCCTACCGCAGACAAGCACCTCGTTGAGACGATGGCCGGCGGTATGGCGGCTTTCGACTACGACAACGACGGGCTCACCGACATCTTCTTCGCGAACGGAGCCGAGACCCCCAGCCTCGTGAAGACATTCGCGAAATACCACAATCGCCTCTTCCGCAACGTCGGGAACATGGAATTTCGCGACGTGACCGCGGCCGCAGGGTTGCAGGGCACTGGTTATTCGATGGGGGCCGCGGCCGGAGACTTCGACAATGATGGCTACGTGGACTTGTTCGTCCCCGGCGCCTTCGGCAACCTGCTCTACCGCAATCTCGGCAACGGACGTTTCGAAGAGATCACGGCGAATGCGGGCGTCAAGAGCGATCGCTGGTCCGTTGCGGCCGGCTGGTTTGACTATGACAACGACGGTTTTCTTGATCTTTTCGTCGTTGACTACCTCCAGTGGTCACCCGAGAACAATCTCTACTGCGGTGACAACGCCAAGAAGCTGCGCACTTACTGTCATCCCAAATACTACGAGGGTCATCCGAACACCCTCTACCGCAACAAGAAGGACGGCACTTTCGAAGACGTCTCGGAGGCGTCGGGCATCGCGTCCCACGTCGGCAAGGGTATGAGCGTTGCCTTTGCAGACTACGACCAGGACGGGCACGCCGACGTATTCATCACCAACGACACCGAACCCAACTTCCTTTTTCGCAACAGGGGAGACGGCGTGTTCGAGGAAGTGGCTCTGGAGGCTGGCCCCGCGCTCACCGACGATGGCCGGTCCGTTTCCGCCATGGGAATGGATTTCCGGGACTACGATAACGACTCGCTTCCCGACATCATCTTCACGGCGCTCGTTGGCGAGACATTCCCGGTCTTTCGCAACGAGGGGGGAGGTGTCTTCCGGGACGCCACCTACGGCACGAAAGTGGGCCGCCTCAGCATGGGTCTCGCTGGCTGGGGCATCGGGTTGGTCGACTTCAACAACGACGGTTGGAAAGACCTCTTCACGGCGAACTCTCATGTCACCGACAACATCGAAGAATTCTCAAGCGAGAAATACCGCCAAAACAATGCCGTTTGGGCAAACACGGGCCACGGGACTTTCCAAGATATGTCGTCCGGGTCAGGTGAAGCCTTTCAAATACAACGCGCGCACCGCGGCAGCGCCTTCGCGGATTTCAACAACGACGGCCGCGTTGACGTTGTCGTCTCATCGCTCGAAGGACCCGCTGAACTCTGGGAAAATATCAGCGCCCCGGAGAAGCACTGGATTCGAATTCGTTTGAAAGGTGTTGGAAGCAACCGTGATGCTATTGGCGCGCGTGTGTCCGTCGACGGACAGCACAACCAAATGACGTCGAGCGTGGGTTACTCGTCGTCGAGCCTGGTGGGAGTGCACTTCGGCCTGGGGGATCGTGAACGGGTGTCCCGTATCGAGATTCTCTGGCCCAGCGGAGCCCATCAGGTCTTGCAGGACGTGGCTTCCGACCAGGTGCTGACCGTGATCGAACCCGACTGTTAGCCTGCATTTCTCACCACGCGGCGAGGCGAAGTGCGCGAGAGGGCCGTCAGGACCAGGCGCGCGCCGCTTGGCGCGCGCAGGCGTACTTGAACAGTACGTTGAGCACGGCAAGCAAGCGCAACGAAGTCCTGGCGGTCGTATCGTGTGCTTCGACCGTCGGGTGGTGAGAAATGCAGGTTAGGGATCGGGATCAGCAGGTCAAAGCCTCCTCACGATCTCTTGTCTCTCAACGCAACGGGAGTTCGTTATTTTCTTCCGCCGCTTGGTCGACCCGCCTCTTTGTGGGAGGCGGACGCGACGACGCCCTCGTGGAATTCATGACGTCCGCGGCGTTGTTGAACTCCGATGCGTGCATCCGGGCAGGTGCGGCCGAATCAAGACCGCGAATCCTGGAACGGTAAGGTATGTTGAGTCATTCATGTCAGAACAAGAAGAACGCTCCTTTGGTTTCAACACCCGATCTCTTCATGCGGGTCAGCGTCCCGACTCTGCTACCGGCGCCCGCGCGGTTCCCATCTATCAAACGACTTCCTATGTCTTTGAAGACAGTCGGCACGCTGCGGAACTGTTTGCGCTACAGCGCTTCGGAGACATCTACACACGCATCATGAACCCGACGACGGCGGTGCTCGAAGAACGCATCGCATCGCTTGAGGGCGGTATCGGGGCGCTGGCATTGGCCAGCGGCCAAGCGGCGCAGTTCCTGACAGTCAACAGCCTGCTGCAATCCGGCGATCATCTCGTCTCCTCCGCCACGCTGTACGGCGGCACCTATACGCAGTTCGATATCACCTTCCAGCGGCTCGGCTACCAAACGACGTTCGTCGAGCCGGATGATCCGGAGAACTTCCGCAAGGCCATCAAGGACAACACGAAGCTCGTTTATGCCGAGACCATCGCCAACCCGCGTATGAACGTCGTGGATATCGAGGCCGTCGCCAAGGTCGCTCATGAAGCGGGGCTGCCGCTGGTGATCGACAATACCTTCGCGTCGCCTTACTTATGCCGCCCGATGGAATACGGAGCGGACATCGTCGTGCACTCGGCCACGAAGTTCATCGGCGGTCACGGAACAAGCATCGGCGGTCTCATCGTCGACAGCGGCAAGTTCGACTGGACCAAAGGGAACTTCCCCCAGATCACCGAACCGAGCCCCGGCTACCACGGACTGAAGTTCTCGGAAACCTTCGGCGAGATGGCCTTCATCGTCAAGTGCCGTGTCGAAGGACTCCGCGACCTGGGGCCCTGCATGAGTCCCTTCAACGCCTTCCAGTTCCTGCAAGGTCTGGAGACGCTCGGCTTGCGCATGGAGCGTCACTCCTCGAATGCGCTCGACGCCGCCGAGTTCCTGAGAAAGCATGACGCTGTGACCTGGGTCAATCATCCCTTCCTGCCCCCAAGCAGATACACTGAGCTCGCAAAGAAGTACCTGCCCAGGGGTTGCGGCGCCATCTTTACGTTTGGCATCAAGGGCGGCCTCGAGACCGGAAAGCGCTTTATCGATTCGTTGCAGCTTCTGTCTCATCTGGCCAACGTCGGTGATGCCAAGAGTCTTGTCATTCACCCGGCCAGCACGACTCACCAGCAGTTGACCGAGTTGGACCTCGAAGCCGCCGGCGTGACGACCGACATGGTTCGGCTGTCGATCGGCCTTGAAGACATCGAGGACATTCAATGGGATCTCGACCAGGCGCTCAAGGCGTCCCAGTCGGGATAAACTGAATGGCGTTGGCGGATACCGGACAGAACCTCGTTTGCAGCCTCACTGCGGGCGGTGTCAGCGCGGGCTCTCCCGTCGCGCAAACAGAGTTCGCCACGCCATGGCAGGTCCGGCTGCGTATCCTACAGGACTATCGCGACATCGCGATGGTCGGCCTGTCCGCCAACCCCTACCGTCCCAGTCATTTCGCCGCGAGGTACCTCCTTGCCGAGGGCTACAACGTCATTCCAGTGAACCCCCGCGAAAAAGAGATCCTCGGCCGGCAATCCTATCCCTCCGTAAAGGACATCCCTGGACCAGTTGATGTCGTGGACATCTTCCGTGCATCCAAAGAGGCGCCTTCGATCGTCGAGCAGGCTATCGCGATCGGCGCCAAGGTCGTCTGGATGCAGTTCGGTGTCATCAACTATGAGGCTGCCCGGCGTGCCCGCGAGGCAGGGCTTGAAGTCGTGATGGACCAGTGCATGAAGGTGGAGCACGCACGCTTCTTCGGCGGGCTGCATACGCTCGGATTGAACACCGGCATTGTGTCCTCCCGCCGATGGAACCCGGCCGCGGGCAGAAAGCCCTAGGCCGTACTACAAACTGCGAGAAGCCGTTCAAGGCCCTCTCGGAAGGTTTCTGGCCGCGGAAGCAGGCTCACCACCAGGAGTCCCTCCTGCGGAGCATCGAACAGGTACCCAGGATGCACGTGCACTCCCTCCGCAAGCAGGTCGAGCGCCCACTGCTCGTCGCCGCGGGTCCTTGGGACCCTGAGGAGCGCATACCACCCGGCCTGGGCCTCGAGCCGATCGCAGGCAGTGCGCGATAGAATCTCGTCGAGCCTATTCAAATTGCCCCGAATCCTGTTCAGGATGTTGCACTGCACACTGTGACGAAGCTGTAGCAAAGCAGGAGCCGCGAGTTGTACGGGCGTATTCACCGATAGATACGTGTCGCCGATTACCTCCAGGCGCGCCAGCGCCTCATCACGGATCGCTTGCGGTCCCGTCACGACCATCCAACCCAGTTTCATCTGAGGCAATGCCGCTATCTTCGATAGCCCGCTCAGCGTCAATGTCAAGCAGGACTCTTCAGCGGCCGTGCTTGCGGGCGTCTTTCCTGTTCTGCACCAGCGATAGTCGAGAAACACCTCGTCGACGATCAGCGCCAATCTTCGCTCGGCGGCGATTTGCGCGATGCGACGGCGTTCTTCCTCCAGCAGATAAGACCCGGCGGGATTATTCGGCGACACAGTGATGATGGCTCTCGTTCGCGGTGTGATCGATGCCTGCAAAGTCTCAATATCGATCGCCCATCCATGGTCATAGACCAGTGGATAGCTCGTCAGCACGATGTCGTGCAGCTTCGCCAAGTAGTCAAGAAGCGGATAGCTCGGCCGCGAGACCAAGACCTCATCGCCGGGTTGCGCCAGCAGTTGGAATGCGAACGCGTATCCCTCGCTGGTGCTCGCGGTAAGAACAATCTTTTGCACATCGACATCGACTCCGTGATCGGAATAATAGGCCCGCACTGCGTTGCGGGCGAGCAGTGCACCCCTCGGCTGGGGGTCATACGAGTCAATGGAGGCGCGGCTTAGCGCGGCGTTGAGCGTAATGGAGTCGGGTGACAGGCCGCATCGAGTCGGATTCGATTCCGTGAGATCGATGGTGTCGAGTCCCTCTGCGCGCCTCGTCGCGAAGGCCTCCGACAAGCGATTCGGATTGCGTCGCCAGTTCGTGCGGGGGGAAAACATCGGGATCGCAAGGTCTCGTTCAGGGCACCGGAAATGAATGGGAAACTCGCGCCCCGGAGTTCAAAAAGGAGACTGCTATCATGACAGAGATTTCGTGCAAGGCCGCTATGGTCTCCTTTCCCCGGCTCTTTCTCGGCTTGATCCTCGGCGCGCTTCTTTCGCCGCCCGCTTTACCGCAGCGCACGCAAGACGCCGGGAAGAATAGAGACCAGATGAACTGGCGCGTGTTGCGCCCCGTTGTGCGTGGCACCAGGGCGGCGGTAGCCGCGGGAGCTCCGCTCTCGAGCGAAGCAGCCATGCGCATTCTGCACACGGGCGGAAACGCTGTAGACGCGGGAGTCGGCGGACTGTATGCGGCAGCCGTCTGTGAGTTTTCTCACTTCGGGTTCGGCGGCGAAGCACCCATCCTGATCCGGACGGCAGAGGGACAGGTACACTCTATCGGCGGTCTCGGTACGGCTCCCCGGAAGATGACCCTGGAGTTCTTCCGCTCGCACCGTCAGGAGCCGGAGATCGTACAGGAATCCCTCCGGCGGGGCCACAACGGAGGGCCGATCCCAGCCTACGGAATTCTGCCGGCCCTGGTTCCCGGCATGGTGGACGGCGGGTTGCTCGCGCTGCGGGACTTCGGTACGCGATCGTTCGGAGAGATCATTCAACCCGCTATCGATCTGGCGGATGGCATGCCGGTCGACGGCTTTCGATCGTCCTCGATTGCACACGCCGTTCGCATTTTCAAGCTGTTCCCGACATCCCAAAGGGTCTATCTCCCGAACGGCAGAGTTCCTCGTGTGGGCAGCATCTTCCGTCAACCGGACTTGGCTCGGACGCTGCGCTCGATGATGGCTGCAGAGAAAGAGGCTCTCGCGAAAGGAGCCACACGGGAGGCGGCGATCGATGCGGTCCGCGATTTCTTTTACCGGGGCGAGATCGGGCGAAAGATCGGGCGCTTTTCGAAAGACAACGGGGGGCTGCTGCGGTACGAAGACCTGGCCAACTTCCGGCTGGAAGTGGAAGAGCCGGAGATGGTGACCTACCGTGGGTTCGATGTCTATAAAAACGGATTCTACACCCAGGGACCGATTCTCCTGCAAGCTTTGAATCTGCTCGAAGGCTTTAACCTCCGCTCCATGGGATGGAACACGGCTGAATACATCCACATCATCGTGGAAGCCCTCAAGCTGGCCTACGCCGACCGCGACACCTACTATGCCGATCCCGAGTTTTCGGAGATTCCGGCGGTGCTTCTCACCAAGACGTATGCTGCCCAAAGGCGGGAATTAATCGAGCCGACGCAAGCCTCGAGCGAGTTTCGGCCTGGTCGCTTCGGTGCAAGACAGCCGCCCCACCCGGCGTTCTATGCCGGCAGGCTTCGGCCTTTGACGGACGCCTTGGCATCGAGAGACACGACCTGTCTGAATATTATCGACAACTCCGGAGTCATGTTCTCGGTAACGCCGTCAGGCGCTTGGATGCCTTCTGTCATCGCGGCCGACACCGGCATTCCGCTGACTCAGCGAGCCCAGAGCTTCCTGATGATTCCAGATCACCCGAATGTCGTTGCACCGGGCAAGCGTCCACGCATCACGCTGTCGCCGACCCTGATCACCAGGCGCGGACAGCCCGTCATGGCCCTCTCGACACCCGGGGGAGACCAGCAGGACCAGGCATTGGTGCAAGTGATGCTGGCGGTGCTGGAGTTCGGGCTCAATCCGCAAGCGGCGGTCGAGGCTCCACGGATTCAGACGAGGCATCTGGTGGCAAGCTTTGACGATCACGCGATGGACCCGAATCTTCTCTTGCTGGATGAACGGATTCCGCCTTCCGTCGAAGCGGCTCTCAAACAGCTCGGACATCAAGTCGAGCGCCGCAGCCGTTGGAACAGCGGCTCCGCGCCCGTGGCCGTCCTGAAAACCCCCAACGGTGTCATCTCCGCAGGGGCCGACCCCTACGGCTACCGCTACGCTGACGCCTGGTAGCCTGCGAACTCTGTTGGCTCCGCGACCTTCCGCTCAGATGCCGGCCGGAATTTCGACAACGTAAACCTGCGTGTGTCCCGACCGGTCGCTGGCGAAGGCAATCATCGATTCGTCCGGTGAGAACGACGGGTGGGGATGAGTCCACTGGGGGCCGTAAACGGTATCGACCGCCATCTCCATCCAACTCAGGGCCTTGTCCTTGTCAGCCTCGGCGCGCGCCGCCGCCCAGTCTTCGGCTACGGCATAGCGGGACGTCAGCCATTGCGTCCCGCCGTTTGAGCTTTGAGGGTAGCAAAGGGTCTCACGATCGCCCGTCGCGACATCCACAAGCTGAATGCCGATGTCGGGCTGATTCGTGTCGCACAAGATCTTCGTGCCAGCGCGGTTGGGCGTGATATGCCAAGCGTTGAACTCCGCGATGGTATGGATTGCTCTCGTCTCCCAGCTCATGCGCTTCAGCGCCCTCGGCCAAACCGTGAACACCAGATCGCCGGTGTCACCGAGAAAGGTCTCGTGAACCACGAACTCGTCGTTGTCGTGCTCATACAAGCATTCGATTTCCGACCCGTCGCGACGCATCCGGAACATCCGTGGCGCCGGGTCGGCCGCGAACTCGATCCACTCAGAATCGACTGGCGAGAATTGCGGATGAATAACGGTTCGATCGAACGGTATGGTCTGCTGGCGGCCTGCCGAGGTATGTCCCACGACGACGCCGTTCTGCTGTCCGGTCTTGCAGGCAGCTACGAACCAGTCACCGTCGCGGCTGAGGGAGCATTCGCCGAGTTGCCCGTCGAATTCAGCGATGAGTCTCTCTCCCAGGCTGTCGCGGTCGATTACGAAGACCGATCCACCGCGTACGAAATAGACCGATTCGCCGTCAGGGGCGATGGCGGGAGAAAACGGATGGATCGGGCCGTCACTGGTAAGCTGCCGAATCTCGCCATCGAAGACGCCCACTTCGAAGAGTTGCGCCTGTCCGGTGCGGTAGGACGCAAAGACCAGGGCCTCTTGGTCGGGCGTAAATGAACTCTGCAAGAAGTACGTCGGATGGTTGATCGATGGATGATTCGTAAGTTGATGGACTCGCGCGCCGGTCTGCTCGTCCTCGAATACGGTGTGCTCGGATGGAAAGAGGGCGCCTTTACCGGTAGTCATGCCCTTCATCGGCCCTCGGCGGCAACCCCTTCGTAGTAGGCCCTCGCCTTCTTGAACAGTGCGACCACTTCCTGACGTTGCTCTTCGGAAGCGAATCGACCCTTGTCCTGGACTCGTGAGATCAACTGGTCGACCCAGGCGACGAAGAACTGCCCGTCCTCCCTGCGCGAGACTCCTTTGCCGTCGACGGTCAGATAGACGGGACTCGTGTGTGCGTACAGATCGGTGTCATTGACCAGATAGCGGTGGAAATCGCCGCGGACACGAGCGGCAACCCAGGAGCCCTCCGCAACAGGAATCTCCTTCGTAAGCTGAACGAATGATCCATCCGCGCGAGGTTCCTCGCTGGCGACCACCTCGCCGTTGACCACGATCTCCAGTCGTTTCATCGGGACGAGCGAGGTGGCCGACGCCTCCACGCGAATCCTGTCACCGGACGAGATCTTGAGCTCGTCGCCAGGGAGTCGGCCGTTCACCTTAAATCGAAGTATCGGGCCATTCGTGGCGAAGCTCCGCCCTTTTCGAAAGTTCTCAACCCAGTCGCCGGCGTTGAGTGCATCACCGGTGTAGACATAGACACGGTGGCCGCCGGGGATCCAATGATGGCGACGGTTCGTGAAGCTGTCGGTGCCGGCGGAGATCGCACAGCGCAAGCCGGTGTTCAGCAGACGATACCAGTAGGGCGTTGCGGCGTCTTCGTTCGAGTTGCTCATCACATCCATCGCATCGACGGAGCCGAGCGCCAGGTCCACCGGCATTTCACGAGCGCTCATGGTTTGCGGGTCGGAGGTAAAGCTGTATCCCGGATGGGCGTAGCTCGCCACGCCGCCCTGTTGCTTGGCGCCCCACGCCTGGACGTGATTCGGCGGATAATCGTGCGGGTACGAGGTATCGCTAAAACCCGTGTAGAGCGGCTTGACGAGTTGTTTCAGACCCGTGAAGCACATATGCCCATAGGGGCCGTTGTTGCGCATCTCCTCGCCCCAGTAGAGGATGTGCGTCGGATCGCTCAACTTGTGAGGACGCCCCTCGAAATACTGCTCGTCGTGAACTTGCGGTCCAGACGAGTTCGCAACCATCAAATTCGCGTAGTTGAGGTCCTCGCCGAGGACCTGGGTCTGAATGTCCTCCGGTGTCATGAACTCGTGGTCGTTGTAGTTGACGTGCGTGTGGAGATCGCCGCCATACCAATGTCTCTTCGCCAAGTGGGATGTGCGCTCGAGCTTGATGGTGACAGCGGTCGTTTCGCCGGCGAGCACTTCGACGTCATGCTTGACGGGTTTGTACTCGATTCCCCGAACCGCCTCGATCGAGGCAGTTCCCTCGGGAATGCGGATCTCGTGCTCGCCACGGCTGTAGTAGAAGTAGTCACCGTGGGTCCACGTGATGCGGGAGAGTGTGGCGTCGCCGGCCCGTCCGTCGGGTGCATAGGCAAGGCCGTCGGAACCGCGCACGTAGACGCGGGCCGCAACCGCGGCGCCGTCCTCCTCCGTCCTGACGCGCAACCTTCCCCAGCTCACGACTTCGATCGGGAAACGAGTCGTCGACCCAATCCGGCTTTCGGGCGGCGATCCTTCAGAGGGGATATCGATTCCGGCGAAGACCCGGACCCTCGCTTCGCGCGGTTCGAGCGACTGCGGCCGGAGGTTCAGCAAGGCATACGTCACACGTCCAGCCGATGCGGTCCAACGGTCGGTGGGTCCGATGTCGCCGACGGTCGCGATGATCTTGATGTCCTTCGTTTGGTCCAACTCGTTCCGCAACATCACGGGCAGGTTGTAGGTTTCCCGGAGGCCCAAGCGCAGGCGGTCGGGCTTCGCGACGACCTCCAGTCCCGACGAGTTGAGGCGTATCTTGAGCACACCGGGAAGATCGAGATCCCATAGCTCCGGTATTCCAGCGCGCCGCCAACGGCGGAACGACACCGTCAAAGGCAAATGGAAATCCCCATCCCGGCGCAGCAGGATCCGCACCATGTCGAGTTCCGTCAGCGGACCCGGATAGTTGACGGGCTGGAACCCTTGGCGGGACGTCTCGAATGTATATTCGTCCCCAGGGGTGGGCAGGTTGCGTCCCGCCGTCGAGATCTCGGCAACCCACCAGAGGCATACCGCAAACCCAAGAAGAATCCCTAAGCGCTTGGCGATCATGGGGGCAATCATAGCAACCGCTGCGCCCGGCTCCGGCTTTTGGGGAGAAGCAGCCTTAGACAATCTCCGAGATCACCCGGCCGTGAACCTGGGTCAGCCGTTCCTTACGACCCATGTGAAGATAGCTCAAGTTGTCCTGGTTCAATCCGAGCTGGTGCAGCATCGTGGTGTGGATGTCGCGGAAGTGGTAGGGTTTCTCGATCGCGCGAAGACCGATCGCATCGGTAGCACCGACCGTCTGTCCGCCCTTGACGCCGCCACCGGCCATCCACATCGAGAATCCCAAGTTGTGATGATCGCGGCCTACCCCACCCTGGGCTTCAGGCGATCGTCCGAACTCGCCGCCCCACAGGACCAATGTTTCATCGAGCAAGCCGCGGCGCTTGAGATCCTTCAATAGACCGGCCACCGGCTTATCGGTCTCCGACGCCATGCGGAGATGGTTTTCTTCGATGTCTTTGTGGGCGTCCCACTGCAAGTTGCCCGGACCGCCGCCGGAAACAACGCACACGAACCGCACGCCGCTCTCCACCAATCGCCGCGCCAGCAGGCAGCGCCGGCCATAGTCATTCGTCGGCTCGACTCCGACTCCGTAGAGATCCAGCGTTTCCCGCGGTTCGTTGCCGAGGTCCAAAACCTCTGGCGCTTCCATCTGCATCTTGAACGCCAGGTCGTAAGCCTTGATCCGCGCACCGAATTCATCTTCGTCCTCGGCCAGGGTCTGCTCGTTGAGCTTGCGAATCAGGTCGAGCGTCTCCCGGCGTTGGTCGAGCGAGACTCCCTGGGGCAGGTCGAGATTCAGAACCGGCCGCGTACCGGATCGGAACATTGTCGGCTGATACACCGCCGGCAGGAAGCCGTGCATATACATCGGCTGGCCTGCCTCGAGCGCCCCGTCGGGATCAGGCATCACTACATACGAGGGCAGAGATTCGCTCTCGGACCCGAGGCCGAAGACGGTCCACGACCCCATGCTCGGGAAGCCCGGCACGATACGTCCGGTGAACAGTTCGTACTGCGCCGCCGAATGGACGACCATATCGCCATGGCAGCTTCGCAGCACCGCGATGTCGTCGATGCACTCGGCCGTATAGGGGAACAAGTCGGAGACTTCGATGCCGCTCCGGCCGTACTTCTTGAAAACCCGCTTGGTGCCGAGAAGCTTGGCGTCTTCCTTGACGAACTGGTACTTCGCCTCTCCGAATTCCTTCGGGCGCGGCTGACCGTGCAACTCGTTCAACAACGGTTTGGGGTCGAACGTCTCGACCTGGCTCGGCCCTCCGGCCATGAACAGAAAGATGACGGATTTCGCCTTGGCATCGTGATGCGGCGGTTTGGCCGCCAAAGGATTCAGATTCGCCCCACGAGCCCGATCGCGCTGGAGCATCGAGGCCAGCGCCAAAGCACCGAAACCACAGAAGCCGTCACGGATGAACTCCCGCCGGTTACGGGTGAATCGCACATGTTCCGGCATATCAGTTCACGTAGAGGAAAGAGTTCAAGTTGAACATCGCCAAGGCGAACTCCCTCAACGGCTGCTTCTCGATAAACGCAACGGCAAGCCGCTTTTCGGTCTCGCCAGGCATCCGCCCGGTGGTGAGCAAATAGGCGCGCTCCGCCTGCTGGGCCGGGTCTGTGCCCACCTCCCGCACCAGGCGTTTGGCGAAGACCTCGGCGAGTTCGTTCGATGACCGGCCGTTGAGCAATTCCAGCGCCTGAGGAGCGTGAGTGCTTGCCTCGCGGCGGGCGCAACTCGTCATCAAGGCCGGCTGATCGAACACTTCCATGAACGGCAGCCGCAGATTCCTCTTCGCAATCAGATAGACCGATCGGCGATAGTGGTCTTCGGAGTTCTTGGCGACTTGCCACTGGTGCGGCTTGTACAACGAGTCCACGAGCTCCTGTTCCACGGGGATCATGATGCTTTCCCCGCCCCGCTTCGGATTCAGCTTGCCGCTAACCGCCAGCATCGCATCCCGAATCTCTTCGGCTTCCAGACGCCGCCGGTTGAACTTCCACAAGAGCCGGTTCTGCGGGTCCGCCTCCGTTGCCCTCTTCTCGCCGGGAGACAGCGAAGATTGCCGGTAGGTGCTGCTCAGCACCATCATGCGGTGCATCGGTTTGGCCTTCCAGCCGCTGTCGACAAAGGCATTGGCCAAGTGGTCGAGCAACTCGGGGTGACTCGGGCGGTCTCCCATGAATCCGAAGTCGTTGGGGGTATTGACAATCCCGTTGCCGAAGTGAGATGCCCACATGCGGTTCACGGCGACGCGCGCCGTCAGCGGGTGTTGCGGATCAGTCAGCCAGTGTGCGAGCCGCGTCCTCGGATTCAAGGTGTCCCCGGGAAGTTCCGGCACACCGTCGGGAAGGAGAACGCCCAGAGGCCGCATGCCGACCTCTTCGCCCTTGCTCGCGTAATTCCCCCGCTCCAGGACGTGAATGGGCGATCGCTTCTCACGGTCATTCCTGATGCTCGCGATGGCTGGAAGCGGCTTGGGAATTTGCGCCTCCAGTTCCTTGATCCGGGCCTGAATCTTTTTCTCCGCCGCTTCTTTCTCCTCGCCTTTCAGGCCTTTCGTCTCACCCCGGAGCTTCTTGATCTGCTTCTCGATACGCTCCGTGGTGCTCTTGACGTAGTCTTGCTGCTCCTGAGGTGCGATGACGATCTGGTGCTCCTGTGTTTCCGCGAGGAAGGCTTGCAAGCGGTAATAGTCCTTCTGCCGGATCGGGTCGAACATGTGGTCGTGGCAGCGGGCGCAACCCACAGTCAGGCCGAGAAAAGCCGCTCCAATGATGTCGGTCCGCTCGGTGAGCACTTCGTTGCGGCTGCTCGCCACTTCCTGGTTGCCGGCGTTCCGGCGCACCGCCCCGAGGCGATGGAACCCCGCCGCGATCTGCATCTCGCGGTTGTCCGGACCGATCTCATCGCCCGCGAGTTGCTCCCGGACAAACTGATCGAAGGGTTTGTCGTTGTTGAACGCCCGGATCACGTAGTCGCGGAAGCGCCACGAGCCGTGCATCGTGCGATCGTATTCGAAACCTTCGGTCTCGGCGAAACGCACCAAGTCGAGCCATCGCTGTCCCCAGCGCTCGCCGTAGTGTTGGCTCGCGAGAAGACGATCCACGACTTTTTCGTACGCGTCAGGCGAGCGGTCGAATACGAAATCGGCGACCTCGCCAGGAGACGGCGGAAGGCCGATCAGGTCGAACGTCACGCGGCGAATCAAAGTCGCGCGGTCCGCTTCGGGAGCCGGCCGCAGCCCCTTTTCCTTGAGCTTCTCGAGAACGAAGGCGTCAATCGAGTTGCGAACCCAGGTTTGATCACTCGGATTCGAAAACGCCGGGACAGCAGGGCGGCTTCGTTCTTGAAGAGACCAGAACTTGCGCTCAGAATCGCGGTACTTCGACTCGACTCCGACCGAGGCGGCGAACACGACCGAGGCGGCGATCAGTATCGCGCCGCTGGATAGCAACAGCCGTCGACTCTGCGACATTCCGTTCTCAGCGTCCAGGATTCTTTTTGCCGAGCGCACCCTTTTGCCAACCAACGAGAGGGCTCCCGGCGAACCACAAAACTCCACAGTAATCATAGCGCAACGACCCGAAGCTGCCGTGTCAACGCAATTTGGAACGTTCCCCTTTCCCGGCATGGATTCATTTTGCGTTTGGCGGCCCGGCCGGAGATTCCCGGCGGTGCGACCTGAGCTCAACAAAGGCGAACCGAACGGACGTAAAGCCACGTTTCGTAACTCGTGATTCGTAAAAAACGTTACAGGCCGTGTTGCCGGCGCGGACGGCTCGCACTTCGTTCTGCCTGCCCTCTCAGGCACTTCGCCCCGCCCACTTGGGGAGACATGCGAGCCGGGATTGCCGCCTGGCAGTCCTCATGCTATGCAGGCCGGGACGGCAAAAAAAGACTGAAGGGCTTCAGTACTTGTTGGGTCGAAGGGAACTTTCTGCTTGGCTCACATTGGGACAACTCAGACTACATAGACACAACCTGGAGCTACCGAGGTCCTCCCGCTTTTTCCCGGCTCATCCGAATGAAGTCCGGGGCGGAGAGACCCGGTTGCGGTTCGCTAACATGGGCAATGCATCGCCTATTGATGAACCTCTCATGAAACTCGGTCTCGATCTCTTCAGCCTGCGTTCACAGAACTGGACGGCCTTCGAACTGCTCGACTACAGCGCGCAGCTTGGCGTCGAGACGGCGCACTTCTCTGAACCGCGTTTCCTGGGCAGTCTGGAGGAATCCCACCTCGACCGGGTCAAGGCTCATGCCGACCGCCTCGGTCTCGATCTTGAAGTTGGCTTCACCTCGATTTGCGAGACGTCGCACCGTTTCGAGCCCGAGCACGGCACGCCCGCGGCGCAGCTCCGCCGCATGCTCCAGGTTGCGCGACGGCTGGGCTCACCGATCGTTCGGTGTTTTCTCGGCACTTCGGAGGACCGTGAAGGACCGATCCCCCTGGAACAGCACATCGAGAACACCATCAAGACCTGCAAGGCGGTTCGCTCCGAAGCGCTTGATCTGGGCCTGAAGATTGCGGTCGAGAATCACGCCGGCGACCTGCAATCCCGTCAGCTTCGGATGCTCATCGAGGAAGCCGGACCGGAGTACGTCGGGGCGCTCTATGACGCCGGCAACGCCGCCTGGACCCTGGAAGATCCTCTGCGGGCTCTCGAAACCCTCGCGCCTCATGTCCTGACCTCCGGCATGCGCGACTCGGCGATTTGGGAGGTTCCGGGCGGCGGGGCGGTGCAATGGGTGCCGATGGGCTCAGGCAATGTCGAGATCGACAAGGTGGCCGAACGCTACGCCGAGTTGTGCCCCGGCAAAGCGTTCTCACTCGAGATCATCACTACCCGAACAGCTCGGATCTTCGGCTACTGGGATGAGACGTTCTGGAGACACTATCGCGACGTCCCGGCCTGGGCCTTCGCCCAGTTCCTGCGGCGCGCGCGGTCAGGCTCGCCTTATGAAGATGTGCCTCCCGGGCCCCAGGGCGCGTCTCCGGACAGCCCGGCGTTCAAGCAATTCCTTGTCGATCAGGAGCGCCGCGACGTCGAGCAGGCCGTGGAGTATTGCCGCACGACACTCGGTCTCGGCCGCGGCTGACCTGAAACATCCCCCTGATCAAGCGGTCCCCTTGGGAGCGCGCGGGTGCCCTCTGGGCGCCTGCCCGCCTCTCCGCATGACCCGCAGGCAGACGGATGAAAAGCGAACCCGAAACATCGTCCGAATCAAGCAGCCATGACACCGATCCGGATGTTTCTTGCTCGAATGATCCGCACCGTGTAGCGGGGCGGGGGCGGGACTAGCCTGCAAGTCTCAACACGCCGGGAGGCGGGGAGGCATGCAGGCTAACCGCCGAAGGCCGGCTGCACCCAGGCATGCCTGCCATCCGACCGGGTCACCGTCGCTCTCACATAAGCTTCGCCGGGACGAAGCTCATACTTCGCCTCCAGCCCGTGAGCCTCGGCGAGCACCTTGCCACCCTTGCCGATGAAGCGTGTCGTGTACCTGAAATTCAACTCCTCCCGGATCGTAATCTCCAAGCCCTTCGAAGAGCGCTCGACGGTATCGAGATTCACGCCCGTGGATGCGTAAAACCTCCCCTGCTCGAGGGCTTGCACAATCGCCGCTTCCGAAAGCTCCGACGCCAGCACCGAAACCCAGCCGCGGCCTGGATTCGAAAGCGTCGGCCCGAATTCCTTGAAGTTGTGCGCATCGTCGACCGCGACGCCATAGACCTCACGTCCCGTGCTCAGCACCATGTCCCACATTTGCTCCAGACTCGGCGAGCCGCCCCCGCCGAAGTTGTGGGTCGTCCGAATCCCGTTGTACACCTCGAACAGCTTCATGTCGTTGACCCGCGCCAAGTCGTCCGGCGTCACCGCCCAACGGTAGTTCGGGTGGTTCAGGGACGGCACTGCGTCGGCCGTCCGAATCGCGTCGACGTTCTTCTGAATCGTATCCAGGACACTGTGCCCAAAGGCCGGCGGGATGGTCTTGCGAAGCCCGAAGGCGTTGACGTGGACCGGCTTATCCTCGTACCGCGACGTGACTTCCTCACCGGCGATCAGCAAGAATCGCTCGTCCGCAGCGAAGAACGAATTCAGAGGCCCCGGGTCCGTGAAGTAGTTGTGATCGGTGAGCACCAGGAACTGATAGCGGTGCTCCTTGTACCAGCGCGCCACCGCATCCGGCGTGCTGTCGCCATCGCTGTTGATCGTATGCGTGTGAAGATTGCCTTTGTACCAGTTCAATTTCGGTGTCGAGGCCGCCTGCCTCCCGGACGAAAACGCCCACACCCAGGCCGTGAGGAACACCAAACCGGCTCGAAGCAACCAAGCGGATCGAAGTTTCATACCGCATAAAGCTACCACAGCTGGGTCCCCCGCTGTGACCCGCTCGGTCGTGACGGAAACAGGGAAGCATCGGGCTGCTGCTTCATGGGTGTCCCCCGTCCGAGAGTCGACGAGCCATGTTGGGGGCAACCGTAAAAGCAGCGCCGCGGCAACACCTCTCTCGCCAAAACAGTGCAAGCGCGGAACGAGCGGGGATCGCACAGTCCTGGGCCACGAAGGGTGACTAGTGGCGGGATCAGGTACCATGGGGCATGTGGTCGCGGCGATGAACGGCAGCCACCGCCAAACGTCGGACCGGAGGCCGGAGTACTCGGAGACGCGCCGGGGTGAATCACTTTGTTGTTGACTGGTGCGTTCCGATGTACGTTGTGAGATCTGTTCGAATGCAGCCATGCAAGGATGATGGTCGAACGCCGGAAGAAGACGACAAGACTGACCGTGAGTCTCAACGAAGTGGACTACGCCGTGCTCAACGCCATGGCGCCCAGAAGCGACGTGTCCCTATCCTGGGTCATCCAGCAGCCGATCCAGCGCTTCATGCGGAAACACGGCGCGAACCCGAGTTGCCGCTGACCCTGGCGGAGCAAGCGTGTAGGAAGGAGGCATCGGGGTAGATTGCCGGTCTTGAACCAGAACCTGGGAATTCCCCCGACGGAAGAGACCGCGCGGTCCTACCAGGACATGCCCCGTCCTCGGAGAGGAGAACGGCCTGCCGCCTATGCCGACCACATCGGCGAATGGTATGCCGCGCGGAGGTCCAATCGGCAACGCAAGGACCACGGCCTCTTCCTCACGCCGGTGCCCGCTGCCGATTTCATGGCTAAGCGGATCACGGCAGAGGCGCGAAAGGTCAGGGTGCTCGATCCCGCCGCGGGCACCGGCATCCTCTGCTGCGCGGCCGTGGAGGCGCTCGCCTCCCGCCAGACGAAGCCGGACTCCATTGAACTGGTCGCCTACGAGATCGACGGCGACCTGATCGCTCCGCTGCGGGCTGTCCTCGACCATCTCTCCGACTGGTGCCGTGGGCACCATCGGGTGACGGTGGACATTCATATCGAAGCTGCCGACTTCATCATGGCGAACGCCGAGGCTTTACGTCCATACGGGCTTTTCCCCTCGCAGTCGGAAGTGGAAAGCTTCGACGTCATCATCGCCAACCCACCCTATTTCAAGATCGGCAAGGACGATCCACGCGCGGTGGCCGTGTCCCAGGTAGTCCACGGCCAGCCGAACATCTACGCGCTCTTCATGACAGTCGGCGCCGCATTACTGCGACAGAGCGCAGATTTCGTATTCATCACCCCGCGCAGCTTCGCGTCGGGTCCGTACTTCCGGCGGTTCCGGACCGTGTTCTTCGACATGATCCGGCCGACCGGAATCCACTTGTTCGGCTCGAGGCGCGATGCGTTCCGCCGGGACGCTGTGCTGCAAGAGAATGTCATCGTCTCCGGCGTCCGCCAGAACGGCTGGCACGAGAACGGCGCCGCTACGCCTCTCGCAATATCGTCAAGCCTCGGAGTCGACGATATCGACGAGTCGGAAGCCCGTGAGGTTTCAGCAGGGGCGGTGCTCGACTTCGACTCTGTGGACAAGGTCCTCAGGCTACCGGTCTGCGACGACGACGAGGAGGCATTGGCACTGGTGGACTCGTGGCCCGGCAACCTGCGCGACCTGGGCTTGAGCATATCGACTGGGCCCGTAGTGCCGTTTCGAGCGACGGAACTCGTTGCCAGGGAAGGCAAGGTCCCCGTGAGCCATGTGCCGCTGTTGTGGATGAACCACGTGCTCGCCATGCGAGCCACTTGGCCGCTGGACCGGCACAAGCCCGAATACATCGCCCGCGCCGGCGCCGAGGCGCTTCTCGTGCCCAACAGGAACTATGTTCTCATACGCCGCTTCAGCGCTAAGGAGGAGCCGCGCCGGCTGACGGCCGCTCCTTACATCGCCACCGACTTCGCGATCCCAGAGATCGGATTGGAGAACCACCTCAACTACATTCACCGGCCCGGCGACACGCTCTCGGAGGACGAGGCCTGGGGTCTGGCGGCACTCTACAACAGCCGTCTCCTCGACACCTGGTTCCGGGCGGTCAACGGCAACACTCAAGTGAGCGCCACCGAACTGCGCGCCATGCCGCTCCCCCCCCGCGAGACGATCGTTGCGCTCGGCGGGCGGACGAAGCGTCTAGCAGACCCGATGGCGGGACTGGATACGCTAGTCGCCGACATTGTAGGCTCTCTGCCGTTGAAGGAGGCGGCCGTTGGCTGACGTCGAAGAAGCGCAGCAGATCCTCGCAGCCTTAGGCATGCCGCTGGCCCAGCACAACCAGATGGCAGGCATGACGCTCATCGCGCTCTGCGGACTGACGCCCGATGCGGCTTGGTCGACTGCTGAGCGGCGGCGCTGCACTGTCACCAAGGGCATCATGGACTATCTCAAGAAGCATTACGGAACGGAGTATGCGCCGAACACACGCGAGACCTTTCGGCGTCAGGTGCTGCACCAGTTCGTCCAGGCCGGCGTTGCCGATTACAACCCGTTCGAGCCCGACCTTCCGACGAACAGCCCAAAGGCCCATTACGCCGTCACGGACCCGGTCTTGGAGGTCGTTCGGCGATATGGAACCAAGGACTGGGAATCCGCCGTCGGCCGCTTCCGCCGCGACCAGGGCGCACTCATCGAGCGCTACGCGCGTGAGCGGAGTCGGAGCCTGATTCCAGTCCGACTGCCTGACGGGCGGGAACTACGCCTCTCGCCCGGCCGGCACAATTACGTACAGCGGGCCATCGTGGAGGAGTTTGCACCTCGCTTCGCTCCCGGATCGCACTTGCTCTACCTGGGTGACACGGCGAAGAAGGACCTGTTCGTCGACAGGGAGCGCCTTGCCGAGCTGGGCATTCCTATCACTGATCACGACAAGCTACCCGACGTGGTGCTCTATGACGCCAAACGCGAGTGGCTGTTTCTCGTTGAGGCGGTGACATCCCACGGCCCGGTCTCTCCCACCCGGATAGTCGATCTGGAAGCCATGCTTGCCGGTTGCCCTGCTGGAACCGTCTACGTCAGCGCGTTTCCGGATTTCGGAGAGTTCCGCAAGCACATGAGAAACATCGCCTGGGAGACGGAGGTATGGCTCTGCGATACGCCGGACCACATGATCCACTACGACGGCGAGCGGTTCCTCGGCCCCAGACCACGGGATGAATAATATTGCGTGATGCGCTACTTCTGCTGCGAAGGACGATGATCAATCGCTCCTCCACGAAGACTTCCTGGCTCAACCGGGCGATGGCCGGCTGACGACGCTCCGAAAGTTCGTGTCCCAACCACAAAATCCTCTCACCTAATGGCAAATGCCATGGGGGACAGAGCCGAAACAAGGCGCTATCGGGCGCAGCTATTCGGGTTCCCGGTCGATCGTCTGCTCACCATCCGCCTTCTACCGTGAAGGCAGTCAAGAGGCTAGAGCGAGTCGCGGGAGAGAAGAAAGGCATGGACCTGCCAGATTTCGTTCCGCGAAAGGATTTCGGCGAACGGGGCCATGGCTGTGCCGGGCCGCCCTTTTGTCACCGTATCGACAAACTGCGCCGGGCTGAGCCCGGTCCTGAAAAGGCTCGGCCCCGCCGCCCCGCCGCCGGATCGATGACAACCTGCGCAGCGTCCGCGGTAGATCCGTTCACCGGCAGCGACCGCCTCCGCCCGGCCCAGAACCGGGTTTCGCAGCTCAGCCTGGACGGGCGATGGGGAAGGCGGACCCGCTCCGGTCTTGATCGGCTCGCCGCCTTCGGTCGGCGCAAAACCGTAACCCGGCAAGACCCGGCCGCCGAGGGTGTGCCCCGGCTGCCCCACACGGGGCAGGCCTCCTTCTAGAAGCGTCAGGTTCGTCCCGGGAGCTACTCGCGCCGGGCCGCCGCCATCCAGCGCAAAGACCCAGAGATTACCGGCCTTCGGCTCGGTGTAGTAGAACGTCATGTCGCCGCCGATACCGCCGGACGGCACCGCGAGATACTGGATCCCGTCGAGTTCGTAGGTGATCGGGCTGCCGATGATCCCCGAGCCGGTCTGGAACTTCCACAACTCCGCGCCGGTGCGGGCATCGAACGCCATGAAATAGCCGCGCATATCGCCCGTAAACACGAGTCCGCTTGACGTCGCGACGGCGCCCGCCCAGAAGGGCGCGGGGCTCACGGCGCGCCACACCACCTTGCGGTTCACCACGTCATAAGCGACGAAGTTACCGGGGTGGTCGCTGGTCAGGTACTGCTGATAGTCAGCACCGAGATACCACTCGCCCCTGGTCGGTGGCTCGAAAGTGTCCTCGGCCCAAAACTTGTATCCCATCGCCCACTGATTCGACATGAAGTACAGCGTTTCGAGTTGCGGGTTGTAGGCGAGCGGCTGCCAGTCGATCGCCCCTTCGAGGCTGGGAATGATCGGGCCCACTTCCGGCCCGCCCGACTCGGCGATCATGTCCGGGTTTACCTTCGGGCGGCCGGTCACGGGATCGAGTCCGAAGGCCCAGTTGATGCCCGGCACAATCGGATCGCCGTAGATGAACTTGCCGTTCGTGCGGTCCAGCGCGTAGAAGAAACCGTTCTTGTCGTGGTGGAAGAGGGCTTTGACCGAGCCGTCGGAACCAAGGTCGACGTCCGCCAGCAACGGCGTGCTGACGGCGTCGTAATCCCAACAATCCCAAGGGGTGTACTGAAAGCCCCACTCGATGCCGCCGCTATCGGCATTGATGGCAATGGTGGCCGCCGTCCATTGGTTGTCGCCCTTGCGGACGTGGCAATTCCAGGGAGCGGCGTTGCCGGTATTCCAATAGACGAGGTTCAGGTCCGGGTCGTAGACGCCGGTGGTCCAGGTCGAGCCGCCGCCGTGCTTCCAGGTGTCGCCGGGCCAGGTGTCGTTGCCCGGCTCGCCGGGACCTGGAATCGTGTATGCCGTCCAACGCGGCTCGCCGGTCTTCGCGTCGAAGGCCTTGACAAAGCCGCGAATGCCGAACTCGCCTCCGGCCACACCGGTGAGCACCATATCCTTGACGACCAAGGGGGCGCCGGTAATGCTGTAGCCCTGCTCCCAATCGATGACCTCGACTTCCCACACCACATCGCCAGTGCGCATGTCGAGCGCGACCAGCCGGGCATCCATCGTCCCGACGTAGACCAGATCGCCCCAGATCGCCACGCCGCGGTTGATCGAGCCGCAGCAGTAAACGCGCTCCGTCTCGTCGGAAAGCTCGGGATCGTAGCCCCACTTCCTTGCTCCGGTTCGCGCGTCGATGGCGAAGACGCGAGACCCATCGGCCGAAACGTAGAGCACCCCGTTGTGAATCAGCGGCGTTGCCTCCAAGCCGCGGTTTTCACCACCGGTCGCGAACACCCACACCGGATGCAGCCGGTCCACGTTGGCTGGCGAAATCTGATCGAGCTCAACGTAGCGGTGGCCGTAGTAGTCCCGGCCATACATCAACCACGATGAGTTGTCGCCGGCGGCCTTCCTGAGCTGCTCGTAGGTGACGGGTTGGGGCTGAGCCGTCACCCGCGGCAAGATCGCTGCGAACCCGAGGGCCGCCGCAAACAAGACAACAAGCCTTGAAGAGCGCATTCGACCGAGCAAGAGACAACCCCCGCCGGCACGGGGGAACCAGAGATTATCCCAGGAAGGAACTAGGAGCCGCCATTCCACACCTTATCCGCCGACCGTTCGGGCCGGCGAGTTCTTCTTTCCGCACTTTCCTTGCTTGTCACGAAGCGGGCCGTCTTGATTCCCGTGTGATGTTGGCGTAGTATGCTTGAGTATCCACGAGCCAAGGGAGAACACGATGAAACGACTACCGGCCGCGCTTACGATTTTTCTCATGACTTGCGCCTTGGCGTTCGCTCAGGTCGAAGACATTCGCAACCCTTCGATCAATACGGAGACCGAACAAGGCTCCTTGATTTCGCAGGCCGGCACGGCCGAGGACGACGCCACGAGAATGCAGCTCCTCGAGACTTTCGTCGAGAGATACGGTGACCACGACGCCATCAACTACGTTTACCTGCAACTCCAGGGACTCCATCTCGCCGCCGGCAATTTCGACAAGGTCATCTCTTACGGAGAGAAGCTGATCGAGGCCGTCCCGGAGGATGTCGAAATTCGTCAGAACCTGACCAAGGGCTACGAGGGCAAGCAGGATTTCGACAACCTGCTTCCGCATCTACTCGCAACCAGGCCTTACGCCGAGAAAGACACTCAGCTTCCCGAACCGGAATACGAGGACGAAGTCGAAGCCTGGCAGGCTCAGATCGATTACGCCAAGGGCGTCCTGCAATACATCGAATACTCGTTGTACGCCTCGCTGTTCAAGATCACCGATCCCGCGAAAAAGATCGAGTACATGGACGCACTCAGGGAACTCTATCCCGAGGGGCAGTATGCGGGCGTACTGGACGACTATTATGTTCAGTCGTACCAGCAGTTGGGCGACGTCGCGAAGATGCTGGCCGCCATGGAAGCGGCCGTCCAGAAGAACCCGGGAAACGAAAACTACCTGTTCACACTGGCCGAGAGTTCCGTCCGCCAAGCGCAATATGACAAAGCGAAGGGCTACGCCGAGCAACTCATTCAAGTGATGAACCAAAAAGCCAAGCCCGAAAACCAAACCGAAGAAGAGTGGACCAAGAACAAAGAGCTATTCACCGCCTACGGCAACTACATGCTGGGTAAGCTGACCGTCCTGCAGGCCGGCAACGCCGCGCAAGGCTATCGGGACGGCCGCAAGCAATTGCTCACGACGGTCGGCCCCATCCAGGAAAGGGGCGGAGAGCACTACGGCATCCTGGCCTACATGCTCGGCATCTGCTACGTGAAGCTCGACATCGCCGGCGACAACATCGGGCAGGCCACGAAGTGGATGGGCATCGCCGCCCAGGAACCCAACCCCTACCAGGGAGAAGCCCAGAATACTCTGGCCGCCATTCGCGCGGCCACCGAGTAAGTAACGGAACCATCTGCTGCACCGGCAGAGGCAGCACGTGGTGAGCAAGGCAGGTCAGGAGGGCGACAATCCCAGCCCGCTTTTCTCAGCTCCGGCGGCACAGAAGCGTACCGCGCACATGGTGAGACATTCAGGTCCAAGCCTGCCTTTCTCCCCACCCGACGGCCGCAATACGCGATAACAAGGCCGTGATTCGTGACCCAAAAACCTGGGCAGGCGGTACGACCGTTGCTCCAGGGTGGCTTGCATTGAGGCCGAGGCTCGTGCAAGGCCGTGTTTCGTGAAATACCTTAAAGGCCACGTTGCTTGCGCCAAGCGGCTCGCGCCTCGTCCTGACGGGCCTCTCACCCACTTTGCCTCGCCACGTGGTGAGACATGCAGGTCAGGCGCTCGCCACTGGGCTGACGGTGTGAGATCGCGCGGGGCGTCTGCGCGTCTTGGGGGCGGTCTTGCCGGCGTCCTTGGGCGGTTCAAGAACCAGCGAGATCACCTGATCCACGGTCTCGACGTACTTGATCTCGAGATCACCGAGCTGCTCGCTCTTGAGGTCCTCTTTTACCTGAACTTCATTCTCGGCCGGCAGGATGACTGTCTTGACGCCGGCGCGCCGAGCCGCCAGCACTTTCTCCTTGATGCCGCCGACGGGGAGGACCAGACCGCTGAGGGTCGTTTCGCCGGTCATTGCCAACTCCTTGTTGACGCAACGACCGGTAATGAGTGAGACCAGCGCCGTCACGGCCGTAATGCCTGCCGAGGGGCCGTCCTTCGGGATCGCGCCGGCCGGGACATGCAGATGCAAGTCGTGCTCCTTGAAATGGGCCGGCGGTATGTCCAGTTGCTTGGCATGGGCCCGCACCCAACTCAGCGCCGCCTGCATCGATTCCTGCATCACCTTGCCGAGGTGCCCGGTGAGCGTGAGCCCTTTGCCCGCGCCCGGCATCTGCGTTGCTTCGAGGTACAGCACGTCGCCGCCGGTGGGCGTCCACGCCAAACCGACCGATACCCCGGGGCGCCGCGTCCGTTTTGCGACTTCCGCCGCCTTGCGGTGCTTCGGGGCTCCGAGCGCCTCTTCCACTTTCTTGCGGCTCACCCGCAAGACGGAACGCTTCTTCGGTTTTACGGACTTCCTCTCGTCGGCTTGCTGCTCCGCCAGTGACTTGTCATGCGCAATGCGCCGCGCGCGTTTGCGGCAGACGGTCCCAATCTCCCGCTCCAGGTTCCGCACGCCGGCTTCGCGCGTGTAGCGGCGAATGATGTGCGACACCGCGTCCTCGCTGAAGCGAATATCAGACGCCCTCAGGCCGTTCTCGGAGATCTGCCGAGGTATCAGATACTGGAAGGCGATCTGTATCTTCTCGGATTCGGTGTACCCCTGAAGCCGGAGCACTTCCATCCGGTCGCGCAGGGCATCGGGCACGGGGTCCATCACGTTGGCCGTCGTTACGAACAGGACTTTCGACAAATCAAAAGGCACGTCGAGGTAGTTGTCCCGGAAGGCGCTGTTCTGCTCCGGGTCGAGCACTTCCAGCAGCGCCGCTGACGGATCGCCCCGGAAGTCGCGGCCCAGCTTGTCGATCTCATCCAGCATGAAGACCGGGTCTCTCGTGCCCGCCCGTCGCAAGCTCTGGATAATCTGTCCGGGCAACGCTCCGATGTAGGTCCGGCGATGGCCGCGGACTTCCGCCTCGTCGTGAACGCCGCCGAGAGAAAGCCGCACAAATTCACGGCCAAGCGCGCGAGCAATCGATTTCCCGAGCGAAGTCTTGCCGACCCCCGGCGGCCCCACGAAGCACAGGATCGGCCCCTTGAGCGACGGCTTGAGCTGCAAGACCGCCAAATAGTCGAGGATGCGCTCCTTGACCTTCTCGAGATCGTAGTGGTCTTCGTCGAGCACCTGCTTCGCCTTGATGATGTCCACGGAGCCGTCGGACGTCTTTTCCCACGGCAGCACGACCAGCCAGTCGAGGTAGGTCCGCGTGACCGTGTAATCGGCGGCGGCGGGCGACATGCGTGAGAGCTTCTTCAACTCGCGATGCGCTTCTTTCCTGACGTCGTCGGGCATGCCGGACTCGTCGATCTTCACGCGCAACTCTTCGATTTCCGCATTTTCGTCAAACTCGCCCAGCTCCTTCTGGATGGCCTTGATCTGCTCGCGCAAATAGAACTCGCGCTGCGATTCGGAAAGCTGATCCTGCACCTGAGATTGGATCTTGCTGCGAAGCTGCAGAACCTCGCGCTCTTTCACCAGAAAGCGCATCAGGTCTTCCATGCGCTGCTTGACGTCGGTTGTCTCGAGGACACCCTGCTTCTCGGGAGACGCCAGTCCAGGCAGCGCGGCGGCCATAAAATCGGCCACGCGGCCGGGCTCCTCCAGATGGGTCACCATGGTGAGTGCGTCTTCGGAGAGCGCCGGCGACAGTTCGACCACTTCGCTGAAGACGTGGATGGAGTTCTGGCGCAACGCCTCCATCTCGGGCGTCGTCTCTCCGCCTTCTTCCATCACCTGCTCGTAACGCACCGTGTAGTAGGGCTTTTGCGATACGAACTCCGTGACGCGAATGCGCTCCAACCCTTCGCAGAAAATCAGCAGGCTGTTGTCGGGCATCCGCACGGATTTGTGGATCACGGCCAGGGTGCCGAGATGGTAGAGGTCGTCCGGGTCGGGCGCATCGATGCGCGGATCCCGCTGCGTCACGACGCCCAGAATCTTGTTCTCTCCGAGGGATGTCACCAGCGAGATCGAGCTCTCCCGGCCGATGTTCAAGGGCATCACGGCACGCGGGAAGAGCACCGTATCCCTCACCGGCAACAGCGCGATCTCTTCGGGAAACTCCGTCTCTGTGAACTCAACCGGTTGATCGCTCTGCGATTCCGCCATAGATTCCTTCACTCCGATCAGGTCGCCTGCGGATAGCACCCGAGGACGGCCATGAAGTCCGTCATCTCACGCAGATGGGACATCGCGTTACGGCAGTTCGGTTCGTCGGGCGAACCCAGAAAATCAAGATAAAAGAGATATTCGAACATCCGTCCCCGAAACGGACGCGACTCGATCTTGTCCATATTGATGTCACGCAGGGCAAAGGCGCTCAGGCATCGGAACAGCGTCCCCGGCTTGTTCGGGGTCGAGAAGACAATCGAGGTCTTCAGCGGGACACCCTTCTTCGCCGCCCTGCGCGGGGCCTTGCGCTTCAGCAGAAAGAAGCGCGTGTAGTTATGGCGATCGTCTTCGATCGACTTCTTCAACAACTTGGCGCCGTAATACGCGGCCGCTGTCTCGGAGGCAATCGCGGCTACGGACGGATCGTTCTCCTTCATGATCCGCCGCACACTGCCGGCCGTGTCGTAGTCGATCTGCGCGCGAATCCGCTTGCGGCTCTTGAAGAAGTTCAGACATTGACGCAGCGCCACCGGGTGCGAGATCGCCGTCCGGACTTTCAAGAGCGTGGCTTCCGGGCGGCCGATGAGGTTGTGCACGATCCGCACCCGCGTCTCGGCCACGATCGGCAGCTTGAAGTTCAACAGGTGGTCGTAGTTCTCATGCACCGAGCCGTGAAGCGTATTCTCGATCGGCACGACCGAGGCGTCCGCCTGGCCCGACGCCAGCGCCTGGAACACATCTTCGAAGCTCTCACAAGGCAAGAAGTCGATCGCGTCCCCCAGCATGCGCCGGGCGGCGTCTTCACTGAACGCCCCGCGCGCTCCTTGAAAGGCTACTCGATTTCGAGCCACTGGCGAATCTCTCGGGACTGCCGGAAAATCGGCGCCGGACGGCGCTCCGTCCCGCCCTTATCTTATCCCGATCTGCGTTTTCGCTTCGCCTTGACGACGACCGGCGTCCCCTCGAACGGGAAGGCGGCGCGGAGCTGATTCACGAGGAACCGCTCGAACGAGAAGTGGAACTTGTCATCGCCGGTGATGAAGAAGACGAACGTCGGCGGCGCCACGCCGGCCTGCGTAACGTAACGGATTTTCGGACGACGCGCTCCGGGATACGTCGCACGCTCGAAGTCGACGCTTTCTAGAAAGCGGTTGAGCTCGCCGGTCGGCACGCGGCGCCGGGACGCTTGCACCACCTGATGCAGCGACGAGAAGATCTGCTGCATGCCCTTGTCCTCGAGCGCCGAGACGAACCGCACCGGCGCGTAGGAAAGAAACTTGATCTTCTCGCGCATGTCCGTCTCGAACCGGCGCCGGCGCTTGTCGTCGACCAAGTCCCACTTGTTGACGATCACCACGGCGGCCTTGCCCGCTTCGTGCGCGTAGCCCGCGATACGGGTGTCGAGCGCCGCAACTCCTTCCACCGCGTCGACCATGAACAGGACCGCATCCGCGAGCCGGATGTGGCGCTGTGCCATGACGACGCTCAGCTTCTCGGCTAGCTCCCGCGTGGCGCCCTTGCGGCGGATCCCGGCGGTATCGACGAACTGGTACACCTTGCCCCGCCTTGTGACCTGCTCATCGACGGCGTCGCGGGTCGTCCCCGCCGTCGGAGAAACGATGGCCCGCTCCTTTCCGGTCAAACGATTCAGCAGCGTCGATTTGCCGGCGTTCGGACGTCCGATGATGGCGACGCGGATCGGCCGCTCCAGGTCATCCTCAGCCTCACCCTGAGGCAGATCGGCCGTCACGCGATCGAGAAGAGCCTCGATGCCGCGGCCGTGCTCGGCGGAGATCGGCAAAACGGCGTCGAACCCCAACTCATGAAAGTTCGCGGCGGCGCCGTCGGACGCGGGGGTATCGCACTTGTTCACCACGAGCGTGGACGGCTTGCCGACCCGGCGCAGCAGATCCGCCAAGTCGCGGTCGGTGCTCGTCAACTCCGCGCGGCCGTCGGCGACGAGCATCACGTGAGCCGCCGTCTCCAGCGCTTCGCGCACCTTGTGATTGACGAGGATGGGGAACTCCTCCTTCTCGCCGAACAGCATGCCTCCCGTGTCGACCAAGTCAAACGCGCTGCCTTTCCAGGCGGCGCGCATCTGAATCCGGTCGCGGGTGATGCCCGGCTGGTCTCCGACAATCGACCGGCGGCTCGCGGTGATGCGGTTGAAGAGAGTGGACTTGCCGACGTTGGGACGCCCGACAATCACGACGGTCGGGCGCGCCGGGGCGCTCATGGCGGTTGGCCTACACCCCGTCGGTCGGACGCTGAATCAACGAGAGGAACTCTTCCCGCGTCTGCAGGTTGTCGCGGAACGCCCCCACCATGGCGCTGGTCACCGCGGACGAGTGCTGTTTCTCGATACCGCGCATCATGATGCAAAGATGCCGCGCTTCGATCACGACACCGACGCCGGCCGGATCGATCGCCTCCTGGATCGTGTCGGCGATCTGCTTGGTGAGCCTCTCCTGGACTTGCAACCGGCGGGCGAACATCTCGACGACGCGGGCCACCTTGCTGAGCCCGATCACCTTCTTCGTCGGAATGTAGGCCACGTGGACCTTGCCGAAGAAGGGCAGCAGGTGATGCTCGCAGAGACTGAACATCTCGATGTCTTTCACGATCACCATCTCGTCGTAGCTGACCTCGAACAGCGCGCCGTTCAACACCTCTTTGGCGTCCATCCGATAGCCCTTCGTCAGCTCGGCGAGCGCCTTGCCGGCGCGCTCCGGCGTGCGCCGCAGCCCGTCGCGATCAGGGTCTTCGCCGATTTCCAGCAGCAATTGGCGATAAAACTCCGACATCGTCAGGTTCTCGAGCTCGCCGGAGGATTCCACTTCATCCAGGAGGTCGTGCAGGTTCAGTTTCATGCTCATGGCGCGCGTCAACCCGTCACTTCACAAGAATTGCGAGCCGTCTCCTCGATGCGAACCCGATCCAGCCTCGCTCCATCGTCCCCGAACTCCGCATCCCAGGCGGAGTTCAACCAGCGATGCACGAGCAACGAAAGATTCTCGGTCGTCGGGACGATCTCCCGCAACTCCTTGACGTCGTTGTTGAGGTCGGCGTGATCGATGCGGTCGAGGGCCGTGCGTCCGACGAAATCGTCCAGTTTCCCGCGGGGCACGACCATTCCCGCGAACCCGTCGGGTTCGCCCGTCACGCTCACTTCGAGGACGTAGTTGTGCCCGTGGCCGAACGGATTGTTGCATTTGCCGAACAGACTCTCGTTCTCCGCGTCGCTCAGCACTCCGGCGTGCAGACGATGCGAAGCCGAAAATGAATACCGCCGAGTAAGCCGCACTACAGGATCGATCCTTGCCGAGCCGCTGATTCCCGCGGCCCAAAGTAGTCTACATAGAGGTCGCTCGTCTCATACAGCCGAACCCCGTGCAGCCGGCAGTCCTTCTCTTCGACCGGAGCCTCCAGCCGCCGCCAGATGTCTTTCGCGATATTCTCCGGCGTCGGCACGACCCGGTCGAACGGCTCGACTTCGTGATTGAGGAAGCGGTGATCGTAGAGATCGACCACATTCTCGTTGATGATCTCCTTGAGCACCTTCAAATCCATGACCATGCCGTGAACCGGATCGACATCCCCCGTGACGGTGACCTCCAGGACGTAGTTGTGGCCGTGACCGGAGCGTCGGGCGGCCTTGCCGAAGAGCGCCTCGTTCTCCGCAACGCTCAAACCCGGAACGGCACAGAAATGGGAGGCCGAAAACTCAGCCTTGCGGGTGATCAATACCAATTTGCGGAATCCCGGCGGGCTCGTTACATTGAGACCAGACCTCATTTTATGGCATGGAGTTCCAAAGCGACGTGGGCCGGGGCCGTGAACCTGATCCTGCTGGGTGTGCTGCTCACCCGAGCGGTGCCGTACTTCCAGGTCCACAATGTCGAGGTCGGCGACCGCGCACCCGATTTCAACCTGACCGCCGATGACGGGAGCGGGATGAGCCTCTCGGACTATCGGGGCAAGTACGTGCTTCTCAACTTCTGGGCGACCTGGTGTCCGCCCTGCGTTGAGGAGATGCCTTCTCTCAGCACCGTCCACGATCGATTCCAACGGGACGGCCTCGTCGTTCTCGGCGTGAGCGTCGACGAGGAAAAAGAAGCGTACGACCGCTTTCTCGAGATTCGGCCGGTGAGCTTTCCCACTGCGCGCGACCCGGAGCGCTCCGTCAGCACCATCTACGGCACGGCCAAGTACCCGGAGACGTATCTCATCGACCCCGAGGGGATCGTCATCCGCAAATACATCGGCCCCGAAGACTGGAACCGCCCGGAAATCTCGAACTACCTCAGCTCGCTGCTGTAGAAGGACGTGTTTCGTGTCTCGTGACCCGCAAACACTTCGCTTCTCCATGTGGGGAGAAATACAGGCTGGGGCCGAATCTATTGCAGTCGCGCGGCTTTCGTGACGGCTCGGGAGCCTGCGCGCCGAGCAGTCTGCTCTGCCCGGTCCTCGATCTCCGGAACGCCGACCGTGTGATAGATTGGAGTTGCAAGATCCACTCCCGCGGCCCGCGCCGCGCGCTCACCCTCACAGCGGAGAGGTGGCTGAGTGGTCGAAAGCAGCGGTTTGCTAAACCGTCGTAGGGGCAATAACCTCTACCGAGGGTTCGAATCCCTCCCTCTCCGCCAGCTAGTCCGATATGCCGACGGGTTTCGCGACGGCTTTCGCCCCACCGAACGGATACGTGCTACTGTCAGTCGGCTCCTCTGCCACCAAGAGCTTAGCCGCCTCAGTGAGTTCGAGCCGGAGCCGCCCTCCAGAGATACAAGCGGAGACCTAGAGCTCAGCCATCGGCCTCCGAACTGAGCAGCTAAAGTATCGAGGTCAGCCCCATCAAAGAGCTACTTGCTGGACCAGTGCGGACTGAATAAGCTGGGTAGTTCAAGTTCGCAGTACGGAGCAGGTAAGCCTGAACGGAATTAGGGATAGGACATGGGCAAGGCCAAGAGCGTCCGATCCAGCTTCATGACTAACGAAGAGACACGTGACAAACAGACTATGGACCTCCTTAAGGTTGACTCAAAACATCCTAGGCGTCTCATCTCTCGGGAGAACAGCAAGCTGGAATATAAGCAAAGCTTCAATTGGGGGAGTAAGGCAAAATATGCCAGGACGATGGCTGCCTTCGCGAACAATGCTGGCGGATTCATCGTTTTCGGTGTCAAGGACTCACCACACGACATCGTAGGGGTAGATCAGGAGCGGTTCGAAAGACTAGACCCGTCCCGCGTCACTGAGTACTTGAACTCGACATTTGCGCCCGAGTTGGATTGGGAAATGTTCCAAATTGATTTAGTTGGCGTCCAGCTCGGTGTCATCGCGGTCGCCTCCGCAAAAGAGAAGCCGATCGTATGTATCAAAGGGGATGGAAAGGACTTGCAAGAGGCAGAAATCTACTACCGGTATAGGGGGCAGTCTGGCCGCATCAGGTACCCAGAGCTTCAGAGCCTAATTGCTGAAGGACAGAGGCGTGAGAGGGCTGCCTTTTTAAAGCACCTGCGAAACATCGTCCGCATCGGCCCGGAGAACGTGGGGGTGCTAGATCTTGTCGATGGCAAACTTACTGGTCATGGAGGAAGCCTCATCGTCAACCAAGAGCTCCTAAATCAGATCCAGTTCATTCGAGAGGGTCACTTCACTGAGAGGGATGAGGAGAGAAAGCCAACGCTCCGTGTGGTCGGCGAAGTGGAGGAAGTGCAAGCGAATGTCCTACGCAAGGTTGGGACAATCATACGCCCAATGGTTATTGGTCAAGAAGAACTCATGCTTGGCTTCCTGCGACAAGAGCACCCTCAAGCGCCAGTTGAATATCTCAGGCAAGCCTGTCGCGAAAGCTCGACGAACATGCCAATCTACCATTTCGCTCTGGTAGCAAACATAGACACAAAGCAACTCCGAGAGTTGATCGTGAAGGAGAAGCCAAACCGCAAAGCACTCCTAAATCGCCTTGATGGCGCTACAATCCAAGCCGTTGGTTCTCTTCAGTTAGAAACGCCGGCCTCTATACAGCGGAAGGAGATCTTTGACATTTTGAACGCAGGAGAACTCAATCGACTGGTGAGGTACGGGAACATAAGGCTGTTTGAGGCGATAAGTCACTACATGCCAACTTCACCACCGCTGGCACTCATGGCCGCGCTTGTGAAGTTAGTCGAGGACGAGTTCGAGAGGATGAATTCTAACGAACGGTCACTATGTCGAAAGGCAGTGGCACACCTTGATGAAGTGCTGAACCAGGATGAATGTTCTCGTCTTAGCAACTTTGAACTCACCTCCCGACAAACTGTTCATTCCTAGGTTCTCTCTGATCGTGATTTGTAGCCATCGCTGGCTACCCTTGCTTGCCACCGTCATGTCAGCTGTGCCCACCGGCGGGAACGGTTAGGGGCGCGCTCCTGCCACGCTGGCGAGCGCCGCCTTCAATACCTGAAAACACACCTTTGCGGTGTGCTCATCAGGCGTGAAGTTGGACACTATCTGCTGGTAAGGATGAATGTAGTTTCGAAAATCACGAAGCCCATGACTGAATTTCTGCACATCAGGCTTCAGGACATCCACGTCGCTCGCCACGTGAATAAACTGTGCAAGAGTCCAGTCATGGAATCGCTTGACTTTTCCGTCTTCCGTCTTCGGGCTGACCGACGACTTGTTGAACTTGGCCGGCTCGTATTGCGCTTTACCAAGCAAGACGCCTTCAAGTATGCTTCCACATAAGAAGATGACCGAGAGATAAGCCCCTGCCTCTAGAGCCTTTTGAGCCTCTAGCAAGCGGCTCTCAATGATTGGGACAACGGCCGGTTCGACGGGAAGGTTCCGAACGTTTGGAATTGTGATTTCCTGGCTGAGAAAGCCCTGGACCGTGTTGACCGGTCTCGTTTCCTGACCAGCTCCCAAGATACGACCTATGATGTGACGTGCCTTTTCCAGGATCGGCCCATCGATATCTCTGCCGCTGAGTTCACAATCGACTTCATATTCATCCAGCATGTCAGAAAGCACTCGCCCTACCAGAGCGTCAGGTTCCTGCTCCCAGAACGATCGCATTTTCTTTGCTTTGGAAGTTCCATGAGTTTGGTACTTTCGACCGTGGATATCCACGCGATGTCGTCCAAAGAATTCACCGAAGGTCTTGTCGGAGTAGTTCAGAACAAAGCCGTCACCCATCTGCAGAGCCTTCTCAAGATAGCGCTTGTCAATGTGTGTAAGGCTGTTCATTAAGTGCCTCTATCTGTTGCCATCTCGACTTGGCTGTACGCGCGCGCTCGGTCTATGCAAGCAGAATTTGTTCTATGACATGGTATGCTCTCCGATGCCGCCACGGCCACAACATGTGGATCGGCTGACAAGTGCGTAACTGTCGACCACAAGGGCCGGGCTTCCCTCCACTGGTGATCTGAGCCGTTGGCGCGCACAAGGAACTCCTGATTTGGACGACGTGGATCGGGCTGTGCTAGCCTGACTACGTCCATTAGGGACCTGGGAATGGCGCCGGCGCCTGGTGGTTCATCAGGTGCGTCAGGCCGGGCAACCTCCGTTCCGACAAGACCGGAGCAAGGCTCAGGCTCTCGGGTATTGGGCGGCTGCCGGGCTCGGACGCCGGTTGCGGCATGATTGTGGAAGGGGATCAACCATGACAAGACAGAGCACACGTCGTGACATTCTCAAAGACAGCCTCGCGCTGGCGGGGCTGGGTGCGCTGGGCATACCGCAGTGGGCGGTTCCGGCCCTGGCGCAGGGCGAAACGCTCATGGAGTTCACCGACCTGCCGGACGAGATCAAGCTGATCCGGGGGCCCGACCGCCGCATCATCGACGTGCGTCACATTGACAGCTTCCTGACGCCGGCCGACGAGTTCTTCACGACGCAGCACTACGGCCACCCCGAGATCGACGTCTCGACGTACCGTTTGCAGGTCTCCGGCCTGGTTGACAAGCCGCTGGCGCTGTCGATCGAAGACCTGCGGTCGATGCCCAGCCGCGAGTTGATCTTCGGGTTCGAGTGCTCGGGCAACCGCGGTCCGCTGAACGGGTTGTCGAGCAACGGCCGCTGGATGGGCGTCCCGCTGCGGGCGGTGCTCGATCTCGCCGGGGTACAAGACGAAGCGCGGGAGATCGTCTTCCTTGGCGCCGATCACGGCGAAGAGGAAGTGCAGTTCCGGAGAGGGACCTACAAGGTCGACCAGCAGTACGGCCGGAGCCTGCCGCGCGACAAGGCGATGTCGGACGAGCCGCTGCTCGCCTACAGCCTCAACGGCGAACCGCTGACCCCTCATCAGGGACGACCGGTGCGCCTGCTCGTGCCGGGATGGTACGGCGCGCCCAACGTCAAGTTCCTCGCCGAGATCCACGTCCAGCGAGACCAATATCTCGGGAAGTACCAGGCGCGGTGGTACCGCACCCTGAAGGGCGAGATGGTCAACGGCGAGATGAAGTGGAAGGAGACGGCGATTACGCGGATGCAGTTGAAGTCATTCATCGCGCGGGTCACCCGCCGCGGAAACGGCCACAACATCTTCGGCGTCGTGCTGCACGACGGCACCCCGGTCCGCTCGGTCGAGGTGAAGATCGACGACGGGCCGTGGCAGCCGGCGACGATCGATCAGGAAACGACGCGCGAGAAGTATTCCTGGAAGTTCTTCAACTACGCCTGGAACGGCGCGACGCCGGGCGAGCACACGGTCACCTCGCGGGCGACGGACGTCAACGGAGTGGTGCAGCCGACGGCGGAGGAACTGGAGGTCAAGAAGACGTTCCTGGAGCACAACGCGCAGCTACCGCGGCCCGTGATCATCGCGTGACGCTCGCCGGCCGTTCGCCAACAACCCAAAGCCGCTCGCAATCGAAGACGGGGCTCGGCTGACAGCTTACGTCTTCCGTCAGCCAAGCAGTTGTTCCGCGGCGCGGACGTGGACTCCGAAGGCCTCCGCGCCGAAGAGGACAAAGGCCACCCGCTCAATCGGACACTCGGGAGCGCTGAGTTCCGCGGAGACGGTTCCGACAGCGATCTCGGCGGCGGCAGCCATCGGATAGCCGTAGACACCCGTCGAGATGGAGGGGAACGTGATCGTGCGCGCGCCTTTTTCCGCGGCGAGTTGCATCGAGACGCGGTAACAGGAAGCCAGCAGATCGGGCTCACCCTGCTCGCCATCGCGATAGACGGGCCCCACGGCGTGGACCACATAGCGGGCCGGCAACTCTCCGGCGCCGGTCACGACGGCCTGGCCGGTTTGGCAGCGCCCGATCGAGGGGCGGATGGCGTCGAGCTCCCTCATGATCGAGGGCCCGCCGGCGCGGTGGATCGCTCCGTCGACGCCCCCGCCGCCCACCAGCCGCGCATTGGCGGCGTTGACGATGGCGTCAACGGGGACCTTGGTGATGTCTCCTTCCAAGAAAGACAGCGTTGCGTCGGCGACTTGAAAATCCCTGGATGCGGACATCCTGCGCTCCTCCGGATCCGGATTACCTGCATTTCTCGCGGGCAGTGGGTGATGAACCGAACCGAAACAACCATTATCGCCGCACCCTCGACCGCAGAGCCGGAGGCTGCAATCGCCGTCCGGATGAATGATCGCCGCGATGACGAGAGGGGCCAAGGCGAACATCCGGTCAGCGGTCCGGCCGTGAGAAGAGCGGCGGCCTGATCGAGGCAGCTCGAAATCATCGCTTCCCACAGTGCCCCGCCCGGCTATAATGTTCTCTTCGGGGATCACGAATGCCGTATCTGCAAAACCAATTCGAACGCAACTTCATGACGACGTCGGTTGACTACGTATTCAACTGGGCGCGCAAATCGGCCATCTGGCCACTGACGTTCGGATTGGCCTGCTGCGCGATCGAGATGATCGCCTCGTCGACCTCGCGGTTCGACATCGCCCGTTTCGGGGCCGAAGTGTTCCGGCCCAGCCCGCGCCAATCGGACCTGATGATCGTCGCCGGGACGGTGACGCTGAAGATGTCGCCGGTCCTCAAGCGCATCTGGGACCAGATGCCCGAACCGAAGTGGTGCATTTCGATGGGCGCCTGCTCGTCTGTCGGCGGGCCGTTCAACACCTACGGCGTGCTGCAGGGCGTCGACAAGATCGTGCCGGTCGATGTGTATGTCCTCGGCTGTCCGCCGCGTCCGGAGAACCTCTTCTACGCGCTCCTGAAGCTGCAGGACAAAATCGACCGCATGACGACGCTCACCACGCGGCCGACGCAAGTCCGGCTCGACGAGTCGATGTTCGAAGACTTCAAGCGCCGCGTCATGATCGCTCAGACGCAGAACCCGGCGGCCTGAGAACACGCGCCGGTCATCGCGGAGCGGAGGGCGTAGCACCCCTGACAGTCCAGTCCGTTCCCGTTTGCCATTCGTCGTAATCAGAGGCCGTCCTTGCCCATGAGGCGCGGGGGTTCGCTGATGCACCCCAGGGCTTCGGTTCGCCAATATGAAAGGGAGCGAGCGGATCGCAAGAACATTGACTGCCACGAAACCCGGAGACCAGCGACGGCCGAACAAGGACGATTTGTCACAACACTTCAAGAACCAATGGTTTGTCGTCATCTCCTGGACGGCAGCGCTGCTCAGTTCCTGCTCGCTCTTCATGCCGCCCGGGTATGTGCCTCGAATGCCCGCTCCGCCCGTCCCGTCCGGCGGCGAGCTGTTCCAGAGCTACTGCGCCGCCTGCCATCAGTACGACGGACAGGGCGTCGGCGAGGCGCCGCCGCTCGACAACTCCCCCTGGGTGGTCGGCCCTGCCGAGCGCCTGATCAAGATCGCGCTCCACGGCGTGCGGGGAAAGATGGAAATCCAAGGCAAGACCTACAATCGCGAAATGCCCGGCTTCGGCCAGATCCTCTCCGACGAGGACACGGCTACTCTGCTCAGCTTCGTCCGTTCCCGCTTCGGAGCTCCCGAGGAACCCATTTCCGCCGCCATGGTCCATCAGGTCCGCACCGCCAACGAAGGGCGTACCGACTACTGGACCGTCGAAGAGCTGCTCAACGCCCCCTGATCTGCGAGGGTTCTCGACGCCGGGGCGTCAGGAGTTCACCGGCGCGAACATCAGCCTTCTCCGTCGAAGGGCGCACGGCGGTCCGCTTTGAGCCGTGCGTGCAGGCGCTTCTCATCGAGCCGCCGTTGCACCGACTTGTGGGAGGGCCGAGTCTTCCTTCTGACCTTCGCCGGCTCGATCGCTTGACGAATCAACGCGGCGAGTTTCGTTCGCGCGTCCTCGCGGTTCCTGGACTGGTCACGCGTGCGGCTCGAGGTAACGATCAATTCCCCGCCCTCTGTCAGCCGCGGTGAGAGACGTTCGATCAGGCGGGACCTCTCATCGCCGGCCAAGACAGTACTCTGGTGAGGTTTCCACCGCAGCTCCACCTTCGTCTCGACCTTGTTGACATTCTGGCCGCCGGGGCCACCTGACCGCGCGAAAGAGATCCGCACTTCCGCCGCCGGGATCGTCAACCGGTCGTTGATGATCAAGTCGTCCATGGAATCCGGGCTTCAACGCCTTCTTGGATTGTAATCTTCCATACGCGGCGCAGATAGAACGGACTTGACTTGCGCCCGCAATCTATACTAAAAAATTAGTACTAATGAAGACGAAAACTAACGTCCTTACTCCGCAGGAACTCGAAATCATGAAGGTCGTCTGGGAGCGGGGAGCAAGCACCGTCCGCGATGTCTACGAGCTTCTTCGCAAAAAGCGCAAGGTCGCCTACACAACGGTGATGACGATGATGAACATCCTGGTCGACAAGAAGCACCTGCAACGAGAGAAAGTAGACGGCGCGTATCGCTACGAGCCGACCAAGCCGAAGAAGCAGGTTGTGGGCGCAATGGTGCGGGACTTTGTCGGCCGGGTCTTCGATGGATCGGCGCGGCCCTTGTTGCTGCAACTGGTCGAGGATCGGCACTTGACCGAAGCGGACCTGCAAGAGATCGAGCAACTCATCGAGGAGAAGCTGAAATGATGTCGTGGTGGGTTGGGAATCTGTTTGACTACTCATTGCAGGTCATGCTGTTGATTACGGCCGGCAGCCTGCTTGCGGCGGTGTTTCGGCTGCGCGAGCCGCGAGTCCGGCTTGCCTGCCGGCAAACACTTCTGGCCTGTTGCCTGCTGCTGCCGCTGGTGCAGCCTTGGCGCGAACCGGTTGCGACCCCGGCCTCGGACTTCACCCTGGCGGCTCCGGTAGCTGCTGTGGGCAATGGGCTGGACGAGTCGTGGGGTACTGTGGCCGCTTTCGTGCTCGGAGGCGGAGCCGTCTTTCATCTGCTGTGGTTGGGCGCCGGGATCATCCGGCTCCGTCGTCTGAAAAAGTCGGCGCGACGATTCGATGCCCGCGAGGAACGTGTTCCGGTGCTCACTACAGGGAACGTAGCTCCTCAGTTTCTTGTCACTTCACTGGTGGATGGACCCGTCACGTTCGGCTGGTTTCGACCGGTCATACTTCTGCCGGAATCGTTTGCCGAGACCCATCCCGGAACGCAATCAGCCGTACTCACCCATGAGCTGGTTCACGTAGAGCGCCGTGACTGGTTGTGGACCGCAGCGGAAGAAATCATCCGGTCCCTGTTGTGGTTTCATCCGGCTGTTCGTTGGCTGATCAGCCGGATTCAGCTTGCTCGCGAGCAGGTGGTGGACCGTGAAGTCGTGAACCGCACCGGTGACCGTGAAGCGTATCTGCGCGCGTTGGTGGAGATCACAAAGGCTCGCGCCGCTCCGGCGTTCCCGGCAGTTCCCGCCTTCCTGCGAAGGTGGCATCTCAAAGCAAGAGTCCAAACTCTCTTGGAGGAGGTATCGATGACGAAGTCTCGAATGGTCGTTTCGCTGGCCGCGGCGGCTGTTTTGTTGACCGCAGTGGGCGTCTTGGCGGTCTCTTACTTCCCTTTGCACACGGATTCCCAACAGGCGCGGGATCTTGAACGCGGCGAGGACGGAGCCTCCCCACGCCACTTTCGCGATCTCGATGAACGCCAAAGGCGCAATATCCTCGAAGGTCTTGAAGGCCGGACTCGTCAGGGGAATCTCGAACGCGTCGGGAACGGAGTCTCCGCACCCCGGCTCCTGAACAAGGTCGAGCCGGTGTACAGCGAGGAGGCGCGCGAAGCGAAAGTGCAGGGAACCGCAGTCCTTGAAATGGAAGTCTGGCCCGATGGCAAGGCTCACAATATCCGAGTCGTGCGCGGCCTCGGCAGTGGGCTCGACGAGCAAGCGGTGAAAGCGATCGAGCAGTGGGAGTTCGAGCCCGGGATTAAGGGTGGCGAGCCGGTGCGCGTCGCCGCCACTGTCGAGATGAACTTCCGGATGAACTAACCTGCATTTCTCACCTCCCGACGGTCGAAGCACGCGATACGACCGCCATGACTTCGTTGCGCTTTCTTGCCGTGCTCAATGTACCGTCGAGTACACCTGCGCGCGGCAAGCGGCGCGCGCCTCGCCCTGACGGCCCTCTCACGCACTTCGTCTTGCCACGTGGTGAGAAATACAGGCTAAGGGTCGTCACTTCCTGAACAGGAGCACGTACTGATACGGAAGGTGATCGAAGGTGCGGTCGAATTGGAAACCGACCGACTCGATCTCTTTCCTGAAACCGTCGCGGTCAAGGCGGATATGGTTTTTGCGGCGCTCCTCGGACATGCGCGGATGCTCGCGGCTGCGGTAGAAATCGATCACGGCCAGCCTCCCGCCCGGTTTCACGGCTTCGTAGACCGTCGCCATCGTCTCTTCGGGGTAGTTCAGGTGATGGTAGACATCCAGGATGAAAGCCAGGTCCAAGGAGTTCTCCGGCAGCTCCACGTCCTTCTGGGCTCCCTTCACGATCTCGATGTTCTTCCAGCCGTTCTCCGTGGCTTTCTGTTTGACCTTCTCGAGGAAGTCGTCCTGAATGTCCTCGGCGTACACCCGGCCTGACGGGCCGACGGCATCGATCATGTAGGGCAGCATGAAGCCGACTCCGGTGCCGATGTCGGCGATGGTCTCGCCGGGGTCGACACCAATCGATTCCAGCAACTCCACCGGTTTTTGCCGCTCGACACGGTCGGGGTTGTCGAGATTTCTCGCGACGCGGGCGCGATCCTTTTTGGTCTTGTATCCGGTGTTGGCCTTTTCGGCCACCTGCGCGAATGCGGCGGTCGACAACAGAGCTCCGGCAAGCAGGGCGGCGGCGAAGGAATGGATTCTCATAGCTGTGTTCCTCGGAAGAAGCGGTTGCGGAAGCTGCCGGCTCCCACCCGCCTCAGTGTCATCATACCGCCCCCGGCTGGAACGATTCTCATTCCGGATGGTCCAGGGCGCGACAGTGGAACAGGACGTCACGGTCCGATTCATTCCCGACAAGCCGTTCGATATCCACCACGAAGAGGCAACGCAGCATCGGACATCGCCCTCATCGGACTGCGTGAAAGAGAGGCCTCAGGTTCCAGTATCATTGGGAATCGAGGTTCGCGATGATTCGACAAACGGTCCGGCTGGTTGCCGCACGCACTCTTGTTTTCCTTGTGATCGCTGCCGCGGCGGTTCCGCTCGCGGCGCAGCAGCGTTTCCGGATCCTGTTCGGCGGCGCCGATGCGACGGTTGCGGATTGGAGCGGTTCACTCTCGGCCGCGTCCGGCGAGGCCAGGATTGTTGCGTCGCACCACTTCGGCCCCGATGAATCGTTTGACGAGTCATCATGGCAATGCGGCAATCAGTGGGACGGCAAGCTGCAGATGGAGCCAAAGGACCAGGCGGCCTTCCCGCCAACGCGCTGGAAGGGCGTGATCGTCGATGTCGAAGGCGGCGACCAGACGTCGATCTCGATCAAGACCGCGCAGGGAGACGCCCGGTTCCGAGCCGGCGAAGTGCGCTACCAGGAGACTCTGAAGCGGCTCGACGGGCGCATTCAGATCGAGCGCGCTCCGGCCTCGCAGCGAATGTCGGAAAGCTTGGCCGACGATGACTATCCGGCAATGACGATCGGCCCGGACGGCCGCGTATGGGTGGCCTGGATCGCGTTCGAGGACGGAATGGATACGGTCCGGCTTCGTTCGTCGTCAGACGGCGAGACATGGGACGAGGCCGTCACGCTTGCCCCCGCCGGCGACTACTACCAAGTGGCTCTGATTTCGACCAAGCCGCTGGCGGTCACGGCCGTTGCGTCGACGATTCGAGACGGTCTCGTTCATCTCCATGAAGTGGAGTACACGGTCGGCGGTGCGCCGACGGGCGAGGCGCTGACACGCGGGCCGGGGCCGGACACGTTTCCCCGCATGGCGGCGGCACCGAACGGCGACGTGTACCTGGTGTACCAGTCGGGCGGTGAGGGAAACACGGACGTGTCGCTGATGATCAGGCGCGGGGAGCGGTGGTCGGCACCGATCAAGGTGACGGAGCATCCGGCCAACGACTGGGAGCCATCGATCGCGGTCAACTCGCGCGGCGAGGCCGCCATTGCCTGGGACAGCTATCGACATGGGAACTACGACATCTTCCTGAGGCGCTACGTCAACGGAGAGCTGGGCCTGCTGGAACGCCTGACCGCGAGTGAAGACTTCCAGGCGCACGTGAGTCTGGCCTATGACCATCGCGACCGACTCTGGATGGCCTGGGACAACGGCGGCCCGAACTGGGGCAAGGATCACTACGGGATCAACGGCATCCACCGCGGCGAGAGCGGCCTGTACTTCCACCGGCAAGCTCAGGTACGGGTGCTCGATCGCGGCCGGATTGCGAAGCCCACCCTACCGATCGATCATCGGTTCGCCCCGAGTCCGATCACCGGAAGCTGGATGGCCTTGGGCCTCGACAGTGCCCGGCAGACGTTCACCGAATACCCGGTGTTGCAAGTGGATGGCAAGGGCCGAGTTTGGGCGATTCTGCGGACGCGCACCCTGGGCCGGGCGAATCCACCCTCGGTTGCGGCGCGCTCGATCTTCCCCTACTGGGATTACAAGGCCACGATGTTCGACGGCCACGGCTGGACGCGGCCGGTGTGGTTTGCTTTTTCCGATGGGCGCCTCGAGCAGCGGCCGGCCGTGGCGGTCGATGCTTCGGGCGAACTGTGGATCGCGTCGCAGACAGACGGGAAGAGCTATGCGCCGGATCATGAGCGCTTCTGGCAGTACGACGTATATGCGGGCAAGCTTGATCTCGATCAGACCCCCGGCGGGCGGGTCGAAAGCGAGTTCTTCGTAGGAACGGACGATCTACCTGCTCCCGAGGTAGTGGATGACGAGGAGCCGGCACTGGCCGATCCTCTTTGGAAGACCTACCAGATGGAGGTGGACGGCGAGAATTACCACGTCACCTGGGGCGACTTGCATCGGCACAGCGACCTGTCGTTCGACGGATACAGCGACGGCAGTCTCTATGATTGCTACCGCTATGCCATCGACGCGGCCCGACTGGATTTTCTCGGACCGTCCGAGCACCTGTTGCCGGAGAAGGTCGATACGACGTACTTGTGGCGCATGGTCGACAAGGCCGTGGACGTCTACAAGATCCCCGGCGTCTTCTATCCGATGCTGAACTATGAACGCACCGTCGCCTACCCCGACGGGCACCGCAACATCGTCTGGCGCGGACGCGGATACGATCCTGTCCGCATCAAACTCGGAGACCGTGACAACGGCGTCGCCGAGGACGACATGTTGATGCTCTGGAAGAGCCTGCTTTCCGGTGCGCGGCAGAAGGCGATCAGCATTCCGCACACGACCGCGACGCAAATGGGAACCGACTGGCGGTACAACGACGAGCAAGTCGAGCGCCTGGTCGAGATGTTCCAAGGCAACCGCGACTCCTACGAGTACCTGGGGGCTCCCCGAGGCGCCACCGCCGAAAAGATCGTCGTGGGAGGCTACATTACGTCGGGCGACATGCGACCGAAGGGATTTGTCTGGAATGCCCTCGCGAAGGGCTACAAGATGGGGTTCATCGCCAGCTCCGATCACCGCTCGACGCATATGTCTTATGCGGCGGTCTATACCCCGGAGCGCAGTTACGACGCAATCTGGGATTCACTCCATGCGCGCCGCACCTACGCGGCCACCGAGAACATCATCGTCGACTTCCAGAGCGCCGGCCATGCGATGGGTGAGGAGTTCTCCACCAACGAACCGCCGCGCTTCGACGTGCGAATCATCGGCACGGCGAATCTCCGGCAGATCGACATCATCAAGGACAACACCTTCGTCTACACCGCCCACCCGGGCGTGCGCGAGGTCACCTTCAGCTATACCGACTCGGACATCGAGCCGGGCAGCCACTACTTCTACGTGCGCGTCATCCAGGAAGACAACAACATGGCCTGGGGAAGCCCCATCTGGGTCAACTACGCGAAGGACTGAGGAAACGAGGTCTACTTCGGCAATGTGAATACGAACAAACCATTCCCGGCCGCCACCGCCACGTGCTGGCGGCCTTTACTCTCGTACGTCATCGGCGAGGCGATAATCCGGCCGCCCAGGTTGATGTACCAGAGTTGCTCGCCGGTCTTGGCATCGAGCGCTTTCAGGTAGCCTTCTTCGCTACCACCGAAGACGAGCCCGCCCGCGGTCGACACCAGTCCGGCCCAGGCGGGCTTGAACATGCGGTGCTCCCAGACGAGCGCACCGGTCACGGGATCAAGCGCACGGATGGCGCCTTTCCAGTCTTCGTCCTGGTCCTGGTTCCGGAAGTGGCCGCCCCAGAACCTCGTGCCAGGCTTGTAGACGGCCTCGCCCTTGAAATAGATGCTGCTGCCTTCGCGGGCGGTCACGTAAAAGAGCCCCGTTCGCGGACTGTACGTCGGCGACATCCAGTTCGTGCCGCCCGCAACCATCGGAAAGACCTTGTTTCCTTTCTCGGTCGGAAACTTGCCGGGAGCCCTTACCGGCCGGCCGTTCTCGTCGATCCGCTCCGCCCAGGTCTGCTTGACGTATTCGCTGGCGTGCAGGAACTCACCGGTCACGCGGTCGAGCACGTAGTAGAACCCGTTCCGATTCGCGGTGATCAGCAGTGCGCGGTCACGCCCCTGGAAGGCACGGTCGACCAGGATCATGATCTGCGTGGCGTCCCAGTCATGAACGTCGTGCGGCGTGAATTGAAAATGCCACTTCCGCTCGCCGGTATCGGCGTCGAGAGCGACGACCGCGTCGGAGAACAGGTTGTCACCCTTGCGGACATCGCCGTTCCAGTCAGGCCCCGGGTTGCCCGTACCCCAATAGGTCAGGTTCGTAGCGGGATCGTAGGAACCGGTGATCCAGACCGAAGCGCCGCCCGTCTTCCACGAATCGCCTTCCCAGGTGCCGTTGCCGAATTCGCCGGGTCCGGGAACGGTGTAGAACCGCCACTCGCGCTCCCCGTCCTCCACGTTGTAGGCATCGATGAAACCACGGATACCGTACTCTCCACCAGCCACGCCGACGATCACCTTGTCCTTGACGACGAGCGGCGCATGGGTGGCGGCATAGCCGAGCTTGTAGTCGATCATGTCCGATTCCCACAGCAGGCGGCCGGTCTTGCGGTCGAGCGCGATGACCATGGCGTCGAGCGTCGCCATGAACAGGCGGTCGCCCTGGATGGCAAGCCCCCGATTCACCTGTCCGCAGCAGACGATGATCTTCGGCGGCAGTGAACGCTTGTACTCCCAAAGAACGACGCCCGTTTCGGCATCCAGCGCATACGCTTCGTTCGGAGGGACGGTGAGATACATGATGCCGTCAACCACGAGCGGCGTCGTTTCGAACTTTTCACGGAAGCGTCTCTGGAAAGCCCATTTGAGCCTGAGCTGATCGACGTTGGCCGGTGTGATTTCATTCAGGCCGCTGTGGCGGTGGCCCTGGAAGTTGCCGGAGTAAGTGAGCCAGTTTCCGGGCGTCTCATCGGCGCGGAGCAGGTCTTCGTGAGTGACCTGCGCGGAGAGAACCCGGGCGAAAAGGAGAAGAAGGATCAAAAATCTCATCGAGCGGCCCTCACATCGGGTCCGGTCAGACTACAAAGATAGGCGATCAGATCGCTCATCTCGGTCTCATCGAGCAGGCCGCCGTAGCCGGGCATGAGCGATTCTTTCGGCTTTTCGAGTCGGCGCAAGTTGGTCTTCACGAAAGAGCGGATTCGCTCCCCACGGTCGAGCATGTGCACGGTGTAGCCGTCCTCGTTGAGTATGACGCCTTCGAACCTGCCTCCCTGAGCGTCAACAAGCCTGACGGTGCGATGACGGGGCGGTATATCTTTCCCCGGGTCGACGAGCGATTCACGCAAGTAGTCGTGGCTGCGGATGGCGCCGACGAACGAGAGGTCCGGCCCCAGTCTTCCGCCGCCCATGCCGACGGTGTGGCAAGCCGCGCAGGAGCCTTTGTTCAAGAAAAGCTCGCGGCCCTTGCGAGGGTCACCGTCGCCGGCGAGGCAGGCTTCCGTTCCGCTCTCCTCGAGGGTTCTCACGAACGCGAGGATCTTCCAGACCGCTTCCGGATCGCGCCAGAGGCCGGGCATCTCGGTGCCGGGGATTCCGTCGGAGATCGTCCGGAACATTTCACTATCGGAGCCGCCATGACGCCGGAACTTCGATGCAAGCCTCGCTCCCCGGCCCGACTTGCCTTCCATGCCGTGGCAGTTGACACAGTCGAGGCGGTAGAGCCGTCTGCCTTCGGCGATGTCCTCGAACCTCGTGAACGGGTTCTTCTCCGGCTGTTGGGTCCAGCCGAAGCCGGCGGCAAGCAGGAGAAGGATTCCACAGCCAGTGACGTTGCGCGCCATGCCACTCAATTATGCACGAAGACTGGCCCGCAATTCTTCCCGCCTCCCGGTCGAAGCGCACGACAGGACCGCCAGGAAGCGGTTTCAGCGGGCTTGCTCGACAATAGGGACTCATCGAGAATTCGGGGTTTCCGCTTCGCTCCTTCGCTCCCGGCAGATCGACGATTGAGGGAGATAAGATAGGCGCCATGACACGACGCTCAGCGCTCTTGACCCTCACTCTCACCCCCGCCCTGGCCTGCAACCGGAAAAAAGCGGAGAAAGCAACGGCGTTCGCGCTGATCGGAGACCGCTATCACAATTCCGACTATATCCGCACGGCGCTGAATCGGGACATTGCGCAAGGCTTGGGCGTGTCGATCGAACTGTGCGATGACACCACCATGCTCACTTCCGAGACGCTTGACGGCTACAAGATGCTGATCGTTCAACGCGACGGCATGATCTGGCCGGACGGCTATCCGCCGCGCCAGCGGGCGGGCTCCCCAGAGATCGTCAGCGAACCGGCGGTCGCTGCCTCGTCAGGCAAGTATCAGTGGTGGATGAAGCCGGAACAAGGCAAGGCTGTCCGCGAATTCGTTGACCACGGTGGGGCCGCGCTTTTCCTGCACAATACCACGCACGTGGGGCTGACGGATCCTGATTTCCGTCACGTTCTCGGGGCGGCCTACCAGGGCCACCCGCCGATCCGGCCGTTCAAGGTCAAGGTGAGGAACCCGAACCACCCGATCACGCAAGGCGTCAACGACTTCGTCGTGACGGACGAGCAGCATTACATGGAATACGACAAGGACCCGAATCACATCCTGCTGGAGTCGGTGAACGAAGAAGGTCTGGAGTTCCAGGACCTCGGCGCAACCGCCCCGGCAGGCTGGGCCTATGACTACGGAAAGGGCCGCATCTGCTATTTTTCACCAGGGCACCTGCTCACCGCGCACTGGAACCCGGAGTACATCAAACTCAAGCAAAACGCGGTCCGGTGGCTGCTCAGACAGAGCTGAATCGGAAGTTCCGCAGCAACACCAAGGGCAAACAAAAGGCCCGCATCCCCTCAGGGAGCGGGCCTTGCTGAAACCGGGAGACGAGGGCGCCAGGCTCTACTAGTCTCCGCTAACCCCAACCAATTCTTGACTTGCCGGCTTCGCGGCACCGTTCCCCGAGCCGTTCCCCAAGCCGTTGATCTGAACCAAGCCGGGCTTCGATGTCTCTTTGAGAACCTGCTCGCGGTACATCTTCATCAACCGATCTTGTTCTTCCTTGGTCAGAATCTTCTTCTTCGAAGCTTCCGAACGCGGAATCTCTCCCTTGGCGCGCGCTTCGGCCAGCTTGCGGTCGCGCTCCATGATCTTCTCTTCGCGGGCGTTCGCGGGGCCTACGTAGACTTGCGCACCGCGTGTGGCATCGGCTTCGTCAATGGACAGATAGAGCCCGTCCCGGCCCTTGACTTCATCGACCTTCTTCCCGCCGGCATAGATCTTGTGCCGTCCGTGCTCGTCATACCATTCGCTGAGCGTAGCCGTCATGTGGATCTTCTCGATGATGTTCCGCCAGCCGATGCCCGTGTTGTAGGCGCAGAAGGAAATCTCCCCCTCTTGCGTGCCGTAGGGAATGATGCACATCTCGGTGCGACGAAAGTCGTAGTTGAACAGGTCCTGGAACCACATACCGGCAACGAACAGGAAGTTCCACGGATCGTTGCGGCGCGCGACACCCTTGCCGTAATTCTTGCCTGAAAGTCCGAATGACTTATCGAACTTCGTCAGCAACGAGAACAGGCTGAACGAAGAGGGCGCCTTCTCAGGATGGTAGTTTTTCAGCAGCGCCAATCCCATCTGGAAGTTGGTCATCTTCGCCGAGCGGGCGCTGTCGGTAATGGTGCGGATGTCCTGCACGAACTGGGGAACGTTGATGAACTCGGCGACCGGAGCCATCTCTTTCGTCTGCTTGTTGATCATCAGCGCGGTGCCGACTCCGCAGTTGGGGTGGCAACCGCAACTGACTTGCCCCCAAGTGGCTTGCGGGCCGTGCGCCACATCCGCAGCGTCGGCGAAGGATGACATGATCGAGATGGGGAACCAGTCGCGGTTCGGTTCGGTGATGCCGACCTGCTGCTTGACGTCACGCGCGAGGTGAGAAAGCGTGTAGCGCTGCCGCAAGCGGCGCTCGTCGGTGATCTCTTCGTCACGGCCCGTGAACGACACCGGCTGGAAAGCGATAAAGGCGACTTTTCCGGGGTTGTCCATTGCGAACCGGATGATCGGACCGACCTCTTCGTTGTTCACATTGTTGACGAGAGTCGTGACGAGAATGATCTCCGTGCCCGCCGAGTGCATGTTCTCGATGGCCTTCAACTTCACGTCAAACAGGTTGCCGATCTTGCGGTGCGAATTTGGCTCGTTGCCGATGCCGTCGAACTGCAGATAGGCATAGCGAAGACCCGCGTCGGCCGCCAGCTCGGCAAATTCCTTGCTCTTGGCGAACTCGATGCCGTTTGTCGCCGCCTGCACGGAGTTGAAGCCTATCTGCCGAGAGTATTGAACGGCCTTGATGAAGTAGGGCGACATGGTGGGCTCGCCGCCGGAAAACTGCACCGACATCTGTCGGCGCGGCTTGATCTTCATCGCGTTGTCGAGGATGGTCTTGATTTCATCCCATTCGAGCTCGTGGACGAAGCCGACCTGGTTGGCGTCCATGAAGCAGGGGTCGCACATCATGTTGCAGCGGTTCGTCAGGTCTACGGTCAGGACGGAGCCGCGGCCGTACTTGACCGTGCTGCTGCCGTGATTGTGCAGATCTTTGTCGTTGTGGGCTCGGATGTCACGTCCCGGGAAGTTCGACTCGATGTGCTCGAGGAACTTCGAGTCGATCGCCATGATGTCTTCGATGCGGCCGTGCGTCGGACAGTCCTTGACCATCCAGATCTCGTTGTCACGCTCGAGGATCGTGGCCTTGACCTCGCCGACCTTTTGCGATTTGAGGATCTTGTAGTCGACTTCTCCGTTGAGGATCGCCTCACGCGCTTCCCGTACGCACTTGGGACAGAGAGAATCAGTCTGCCGAGGCCAGCCCAGCGGCGGCTTCGACTTTTCCCAGGTCTTGAGCATCGGCTTTTCCGACCAGTTGGGAGTGAACGACGGGTTCGGCGCCTTCTTCGCGTTGAAGTACTGCACCGCGTTCCACATCCCGGCTGCGGCCTTGGTCAGGCCTTTTTCGACATACTTAACAGGTCTTTGCATGAGGGGGTCTCCTGATGCGCTCGGCAAGCGTCCTTATGTGGGTCAGTGCGCTGTGCGGGATCAGGCCGAGCGCACCAGACGGAATACATCTTCCGTCCGATACGTCAGCTTAGTCAAGTAGTGTTGCCGGTGGCTAATGGAAATGATTGAACGGCGCAAATCCGACCCTGTACGGCGATTCCGTAATCTAAACGGCACCTCCGAGATCAGCCTGCAAATTCGGGATTCAAGTTTTTGAAAGTAAATGACATCGCGAGGACAAGCAGCCGGATGCCCTTCGACGGCTCTCGCAGACCCGGCGCAGCAAGGATAAACTGACCACCTGCCAGCAACATGGACGCCGATACCGTCAAATCTCTGGCCCGCGAAACCGGCTTCGATCTCGTCGGAATCACTTCAACGGGGCCGACGCCGGCAGCGGCCTTCTACCCGGAGTGGCTGGACGCCGGGTACCACGGAGAAATGAGTTACCTCGAAGGCCGCCGCGGAGCCCTCCGCAGCGAGGCGCGGCAACTGCTGGCGTCCGCTAAATCTTTGATTTCACTGGGGCTGATCTATGACACTCGCCAACCATACACTCCTGAAGTGGAGTTCACTTCCCAAGCCTGGATCTCCCGTTACGCCTGGGGAGCCGACTATCACGACGTAGTCCGGCGACTGCTCCATCAACTCGTCGAGCGCATCGAGAAGCAGACCGGCCCGTTCGAACACAAGGTATGTGTCGATACCGCTCCGATTCTGGAGCGCGCCTACGCCGCCCAAGCCGGGCTTGGCTGGATCGGCAAGAACACTTGCCTCATTAACGAGAAGATCGGATCCTGGGTCTTCCTGGGCGAGATCCTGACATCGCTCGAACTCGCATTCGACGACCCGGCCCCGTTCCGCTGCGGCACCTGCACCCGTTGCATCGATGCCTGTCCGACCGACGCCCTTGTGCCGCTCGCACAGACCGCGGGCCCTTCGCACGCGCTCGATTCGACCAAGTGCATCTCGTACTGGACCATCGAGCTGCACGGCCCCATTCCCGAAGACGACCGTCCCGGCCTGGGCCCGCACGTGTTCGGTTGTGACATCTGTCAGGATGTTTGCCCCTGGAACCGCCGCGCACCTCAAACCGACCGGCCCGATTTCCAGCCCCGCAATGCCCTCCCGGAACTGGAGGAGCTGGCGAAACTCACCGAGGACGAGTTCAACGAACGGTTCGCCGACTCGCCGATCGAACGCGCCCGCTATCGGGGCTTCCTCCGCAATGTGGCGGTGGCGATGGGCAACAGCGGGAACCGCGATTTCGTGCCGCTGCTCGAAAAGCTCGCCGCCAATCCGGACCCGCTCATCCAGGAACACGCCCGCTGGGCCATCGAACAGATCGGTTCCATCGAGTGAGGCGCGCTCCGTCCAGGCCTTGACCGGGCAGACCGTTGCCGCTTCAGAAGCCGTCGGCATGATGATGGGAACAGCGCCAAGCCCAGCCTGCAAGCCTCCCTCCGGCGCCGGGGGGCCGACCCCGTGACCTACATCTCCAGGACGGGACCCTGCGTCCCGCTGTGCTCCGCCTATTCCTCGTCCACCGTGCAAAAAACCGGTTGCTGCAGATAGGCAGGGCTCACTCCCTTGGTCAGCAGCATCAAGCTGTAGCGGCCCGGTTTGATCTTGGGGACAGCAAACCGGATCGATTCGGCCTTCTGCTCGACCATCCTCACCTTGTGGTCGTTCGTGCCGTCGGTCAGGAACAAATCCGCCACGGTGTTCTCATCGAGGCTTTGGCCCTGTGCAACCAATTCATCGCCGGCTTTGCCGTTCGCCGGTTCCACCGACTTCAGGCGCGGCACTTGCGCGGCAGCGCTTGCGGCCAAAAAGGTGACCGAAATCAGAACAACGAACATTCGTCGACGCATTGCGGCACCTCCTGATCATGAGACGTTCCGATGCCATCCTAGACATCCTTGCTGCCCAAATGCAACGCTGGATGCGCGAGAAAAAGGCTTCTCTGCGATACTGTTAACCTCTCATGCGCCCCAACCGAACCCGACAACTCCTCCAACAAGGCAAGCCCGCTCTCGGATGCGGCCTCGCCCAGCTCGATTCCGCCGAGATCCCCCGCATGTTCGCCGCAGCCGGACTTGACTGGATCTTCACCGATACCGAGCACGGCGGTTTCACCACTTCAGTCATTCAAGACCTCGTGCGGACCGCTCTGCTCACACCCATTACGCCGATCGTGCGCGTCTCCGACCTGCAATACACGCTCGTCGCCCGAGCGCTCGATCAGGGCGCGGAGGGCGTCATCTTCCCGCGGGTCGAAGACCCCGAACGCCTCGCAGAAGCTGTCAGTTGGACGAAGTACCCTCCTGCGGGCATTCGAGGCTACGGACTCATGCCGCAACAACTCGGCTACGAGGCGACCACCTTCCCCGAAGCCATCGAGCACATCAACCGAGAGACCCTCGTCGTTTCTCAAGTCGAAACCCAGAAGGCCCTCGATTGTTGTGACGAGATGGCGGCCGTGCCCGGCGTCGATGTACTGCTGGTCGGCCCTGCCGACCTGTCGATCTCCCTCGGTGTCGGCGGCGAATTCGAAAACCCCAAGCTCATCGCCGGTATCGAGCACGTGATCGAGTGCTGCCGCAACCACAATAAGTGGACCGGCATTCAGGTTCGCAACCCTCAACTCGCCAAGATGTGGATGGCAAAGGGAATCCAGCTCATTGGCTGCTCGAACGAAGCGGTCCTGCTCTGGAACTCCGTGAAAGCCCTGGCTGCCGACCTCCGGGAGGCCCGCGGCGACAGTTGATCGGCGTCGATCGCAGCTAACGCGGTTTGAGACATCACTTTCGATAGGGACTTGCGGCCCTGCGGGGTCCTGAGGCGTTGAAGGCTACCGAGCGGACGTCGGCGGGCTTTTCCGTAGATCTTTCGGCAAGGGCTGCTTCCCGAGCAGGCATCGTGCTAGCCTGCATTCTTCACCTCCACAGGTGGCAAAAATGCAGGCTATTTTCAGGATTCGGTGACCGGAGGATTCCGCATCCGAATCGCTCATGCATCAGGAGGATCTCATGAAACGCAGACGATTCCTTGGCAGCTCTCTCGCGGGTGGAGCCATGGTGGGTGCGGGCGCATCCGCACAAGACCGGAAAGCAACGAAGCAGTTCTCCAAACCGGGCGGGGGTAGTTCGACCGACTGGCATGTGGACGAAATCATTGTGGAGCGGAAGCAAGCCGGCAAACCCCACAAGGGCAAGATGCTAGCGGCGATCCAGCCTCATTGCGACGACATCCCGATCTACGCCGGCGGCACGGTCTTGAAGCTCATCGACGAGGGGTATGAGGGCATCCTGATCAACATGTCGAACGATGAGATGGCGGGCCGAGGCGCGACGTTCGGCGAAGTGATCCGCAACAACGAACTGGACACTCGCGAGGTTGCGCGGCGCATGGGGTTGAAGGACGTGGAGTTCCTGCTCTACCGCAACCACATCATGGACGGCGCGCAGATGCTGGAGATGCGGGCCCGTCTGATCTTCCTGTTCCGGCTGTACAAGGTGGACACGATTCTGGTGTACGATCCTTCAGGGCTCTATGAGCGCAATCCGGACCACTACACGACGGCGAAGGCAGCCGAAGCAGCGGCTTGGATGTGCGGATCGAAATGGGACTACCCCGAGCACTTCAAGGCCGGACTGGAACCGTACGCCGTCAAGGAGCGCTATTACTTCTCGCGGGGGCCGCAACTCACCAACCGCGTTGTCGACATAAGCGACTATATCGACAAGAAAGCCTACGTGAACGTCGCGAACGTAACCCAGGGGCCCGCGGGTGACAATGGGGCGCGCCTCCGCAGGAAGCTTGCCGCTGAAGGCAAGCGGCTACCGTTGCTCGGCGAGGATGACGATACGGCTAACCTTCAGTACACGAAACACATCGCGTTACGCCGCGACCGTGAACGGGGGCAGATGCATGGACTGGAGTACGGCGAGTACTTCCACTACATCGAGCCGCCGCAGTCGTACGCGAACCGCTACGTGGCTGAGAATACCGTGCCGCTGTAGGAGTGGTCAGTCGCCGGCGATCGAGACCAACTCCTGCTTCTTGAGCACCTGCTCGGCATCTTCCATGGTGAACTCGGCGACGCGGGAGGAGATGTTCATCGAACAATAGTTGGGGCCGCACATCGAGCAGAAGCGAGCAGACTTGTAGCCCTCTTCCGGCAACGTTTCATCGTGCATGGAACGGGCGGTCTCCGGGTCGAGGGAGAGGTCGAACTGCCGTTCCCAGTCGAACTCGAAGCGGGCTTTCGAGAGGGCGTCGTCTCGGTCGCGCGCTCCGGGGCGGTGACGGGCGACGTCGGCGGCGTGGGCGGCGATCTTGTAGGCGATCAATCCCTGCTTGACGTCGTCTTTGTTCGGCAGGCCGAGATGCTCTTTCGGAGTCACGTAGCAGAGCATCGAAGCGCCGTGCCAGCCGATCATGGCGGCGCCGATGGCGGATGTGATGTGGTCGTAGCCGGGCGCGATGTCGGTGACGAGCGGCCCTAAGGTGTAGAAGGGCGCCTCGTTACAGATCTCGTTCTCCTTGTCGACTTGCAGCTTGATCTGGTCCATCGGAATGTGGCCGGGACCTTCGATCATCACCTGTACGTCGTACTCCCAGGCTTTCCTCGTCAACTCGCCGAGAGTTTCGAGCTCGGCGAATTGAGCGTCGTCGCTGGCGTCGGCAATCGAACCGGGCCGCAAACCGTCACCGAGCGAGAAACTGACATCGTACTTCTGGAAGATCTTGCAGATCTCGTCGAAGTTCTCATACAACATGTTCTGCTGATGGTGACTGACCATCCACTCTGCGAGCAGCGAGCCGCCGCGGCTGACGATGCCCGTGATGCGCTTGACGGCGAGCGGAACATACTGGATGAGCACGCCGGCGTGGATCGTCATGTAATCGACGCCCTGTTCGGCCTGCTCGGCGATGACGTCGCGCATGACCGACCAAGAGAGATCGGCGATCTTGCCGTTGACGCGCGTGAGCGCTTCGTAGATCGGCACGGTACCGATGGGAACCGGCGAATGATCGATGATCGCTCTTCGAATGCGCGGGATATCACCGCCGGTAGACAGGTCCATGACGGTGTCGGCGCCGTACTTGATGGAGTATTCGAGCTTTTCGAGCTCTTGCTCGATTTCGGAAGTTACCGCCGAATTGCCGATGTTCGAGTTGACCTTACATTTCGAGGCGACTCCGATGCACATGGGCTCGAGATTGGTGTGACGCAGATTGGCGGGGATGATCATCCGGCCTCGCGCGACCTCGTCGCGGACCGAGTCCGGAGTGAGGTTCTCCCGACGAGCGACGTACTCCATCTCTGGGGTGATCTCCCCTCGGCGGGCGTAGTGCATCTGGGTACGAATCGGATCGCCCATTCGATGTGCTACCCATGCTGCGCGCATTCGAACACCTCGGTTGCCTGAGCAGGAGCGCAGGCCAGCACTCATTATGTCACCGGTCCAGGGTGCAGGCAAACACATGTACCTCGAATCCCAAACACGCCAGCAAACACACAATTGGCCTCACTCTGTCCTCCCCAACCAATAGCAGCCCGTGGTGAAAGTCGCGCGGGCGGCGTTACGCGCCGGGGGCCGATGGAGTAACGCGTTACGGCTCCATCAACTCAGTGACGAGTTCTCCGCGCAGCCAGCCGGAATCGGCGCGTAACCCATTGGGCGACGGACATTTGCAGCCGTCGGCTTTGTCGTTCGTCGGAGGAGATCACCCGGATCGCCATCCT
>JAPPLB010000095.1 GCA_028819575.1 Bryobacterales bacterium
GCGCCTCGTCCTGACGGCCCTCTCACCCACTTCGCCTCGCCACGTGGTGAGAAATACAGTCTAGTCAATCAGGCTTACCGGCTCGGGCTGATCAGGGCGCGCCTCGCCACTCCGCATCACCGCAAATCGGGTGCTGATGGGCCCGAACATCTCATAGATCACGACCGAAGACAGCACGACCGTAGACACGATCTCGGCGTGGTCGGGAAATCGCCGATCGATCACCAACACCAAGCCTACCGCCAGACCGGCCTGCGCCATCAGGCCGAAGCCCAGCAGCCTCTGGACGACGTCCTCGAGTCCCAGTCGACGAGCCGCAAAACGGGCGCCCCAAAACTTGCCGGCCGCCCGGGCCACCAGGTAATAGGCTCCCAGCATCCCCATCGAAGGTACGAGAGAAACGTCGAGGTCGGCGCCGGCAATGACAAAAAAGATTGCGTAGAAAGGCGGATCCGTCCGGGAGAGCGTGTGGAACAGCCCCCGGCTGCGCGCCGACAGATTCACCATAGTGCCTCCCACCGCGAGTGAAGCGATCAAGGCAGAAAGCTCCAGGATACGGGCGACACCCACGCACAGCAGAACGCTTCCGGCCAGCAGCATCAACATCTCGCCCTGTTCGTTGACTTTCGTGGCCCAGCCGGCCAACAACAGTCCCACAAGAAACCCGAGAGCCACGGAGCCGATCAACTGCCAGATGAGCGGATAGACGGATCCATAGAAGGTGTCAATCAACGCCCCGGAATTGCCCCATCCCGCCGCCAGATCGATGCAGGCCGCCGCCAGGCTATAGGCTGCCAGACACAGAATGTTGTTGACCGCGATGATGCCAAGGAGCGTATCGCTGAGAGGGCCCTTGCTGTTGCATTCCCGCAATACCATGAGCGTCGAGGCCGGAGCGGTCGCGATCGCAATGGCTCCCAGCAGCCCCGCAACCTGCCACGAGTGACCGGCGATCACGGTGCCCAACGCAACCAGCAAGGCCGCTGCCAAAGACTCGACAACCGTCAGGTAAAAGATCCGGTGACCGTATCGAACGAACCGGGCATAGTGGAAGACCGACCCGACGGAAAAAAGAATGAGTCCCAAAGCCACTTCGCTGAGGACATTCAGGGCTTGCAGATTTTCGTGGCTGACCCAACCCAGCACCGATGGTCCCAATGCGACACCGGCGAGCAGATACCCGGTGACCTCAGGGACCCGCAGGAATTGGACAAGATGCCCCGCCAGCAGAGCCAGCAGAAGAATCAGTCCGAGTGAGGAAAGTTCGTTCATCTAGTCCAGCAGCGCTCCCCACCGCTTTCTGTCCCGTTCCACGACCACGAACCGTCCGTTACTCTTTGCAGACGAAAGGATGCGGCGCGCCTCCGCGGCAGTGCGCACGGGCGAGCCGTCCACAGTGAGCAATCGGTCCCCGGCTCGAATTCCGGCTGTTGCTGCCGCACTGCCTTCAAGCACGCTCTGAACAACGAAACCGTCAGCTTCGTCCGCAAAGATCAATCCCGATTGGGGTGACGTTGCCCCCGAGGTTTCCGGATTCGCCTGCGCCGGGAGCACGAAGGTGACTCGACGCCTGCCGCGCCGGACCACCAGTTCCAGCAGTTGCCGGGCCACCGGCAGGACAAGCGGTTGTAAATCGTCCGGCCTGGTAACCGGACGACCATCGAACGAGACGATCAGGTCTCCCGGCAGCAAACCGGACGTCTCCGCCGGGAAACCGCGCCAGAGCTCCCGGATAAGCACTTCTTCATCACCGCCGAAATACTGTTTCTCTCTATCCGTAAGGCTTGCGACACGCAGTCCGTACTGCGCAAGCAGACGGCCGGGAAAACCGCGGTTCCATACCAACGTCTCATCGACGGACTCCGGCAGCAGAGCAACGTACCGGTCGTCGCATAACGCGACGACACCGATCAGACGGCCACCCAGATCGAACAGGCCGGCTCCGGCCATTTCGCTCTCCGGCGTCATGCTCAACGACACCTCCCGGGCAGGGCGACCGCCACATTGAATCGACCGAAATCCGAGATAAAGCGCTGGAGCGAAGGCGCTCTCCAGTGAGCTGTTCAACCAGGCGAGAACGAGCCATTTGCCGCGATCCATCAACATCGCCGGGATGTGCACCACCGAGTCCATGTCGAGATCTTCGGAAGCGAGTAATGTCACCGCCGGCGATTCAGGTGGCGCCGGCGGCGCGGCCACTTGGTAAACCGTTCCCCGCATCCCGCGAACCTGCAATGCAGACGGCAAAGGGTCTGCCGTATTCGACGTAATGACCGTTCCCTCGTCGTCCCACACAATCCCTGTTTGTCCGACGTGTTCCAGATGGACCAGATGCTCTGCGGCATTCGAAGCCGTTTCCGCAAAGTATTCCGCCATGTCCTCGAGCGAACGTCGCTGAGCTATACGCTGCAGCCGGGCGCTGTCGGCCTGCGTGGGTAGTGCGGCGGGTTCAGGCTCCAATTCGACAGGTTTCATGAGCGAACCCACCATGAGAATCGAACCGGCGATGACAGCCAGAACAGCGACGTAGGCGGGGCTGCGGGTTTCCATGATGAGACGGGTTACGCTGGTCGTTGCGGGTGCGCCGTGAAACGAGATTCCACAAAGACGGCGGCCAGCAATACGTAGACCAGAAGGGAGTTTGCCAGCGTCAGCCAGATGATGATTTCGATTCCCAGAGGCTCAGCCAACTGCGCGATCAGCCATGGCGCCAACATCCCTGCCATGAGTGACAGCGAAAGGAAGCCGTTGAGAAGTTCGGGATGGTAGTACCGGTAGCGGCTTCCGACCAGGTCCAGCGTCAAAGGGTAAATCAACCCAATCGCCGTACCGAGCAGCAGCGCGCCGGCGATAGTTCCCGACGTTTCCACCGTCTTCAACAGGAAGATACAGCCGATGACGGCTGCCAGCGTGGCCCAGGCGAGATTCCGCATCCGCTCTTCGACCGGTGGCAACCGAGTCGCCCAAACCCGTCCGCAGGTCAAACCCAGCCAGAACAAGGCAAGCACTATCAGCGACACGGAGGTTGTTATACCGAACTTGCGGGGAAGGTAGAGCGCCAGCCAGCCGCCCATCGCCCATTGATTGGCCGATTGCAAAAACAGAGCCAGCGCCAGAAGGATGGCCATCGGGCTAGCCACCTCCCGCCAAGTCACCCGCATGGGGGGAGCCGACAGCGTCATGTAGCGGAACGCTTTGCTCCTTAACACGCACAAAGCCAACGTGAATGGCGCCACCGCCAGAAGCTGCACGGTCACGGACCAGTGAAATTGGCCATGCAGGACCCAAGCCAGGACACAGACCCCAATGGTTCCCGTCCCGAACGCCACACCGGCCAGGTTCAACACCTCCGGAGCTCGTCCCTGCAACAGGGCACCGGAGATAAGCCATGAAGCACCCGTGGCTAGAGCGCCGACCGCAACTCCAAGAGCGAACAGTGGCGGCAGGAGCCAGATCGGATGCGAAGCTACGCCCAAGCCGATCAATGCCGACGCAGCCAGCAAGCCCGAACTGACCAGAAAGCTGCGGACAGAGGCTCGACGGTTCACCAGCACTCGAGCGCAGCCGATCGTACCACCGAGGATCCCCAGGTTGAACACGAGAAAACATCGACCCAGGTCAGTCGTGTCGATGGAAAGACTCAGGAACCACAGCGGAAGCAAGACCCCCAACAGAGCGGTTAGTGATCCCAACAGCAAGAAACTGGCCGTCGAGTAGACAACACGCGTCTGCTCCGGTGTATGGCGGACAGTTTGGCTCAGGTCCGCCGTCTCAAGATGACTCACTACGTGCATTCTAGCCGTCTCGCTGCCGAACGGGATGCGATCGCTGCCCGTGGTGCAACAACTGGCGGCGGAATCGACATTTTCCGTCGCAGTTCGGTTACCGTGGTAAGACTGATCAGGAGGCGAATTATGACATCGAACTCTGTGTTGGACCGGAGGCGGTTTTTGCGGCAAGGCTCTCTCGCCGGCGCTTCAGTCGCCACGGGCGCCTCAGCGGCGCAAGCTCAGCAGCGAAACTTCAGCAAACCGATTCGCGTCGGCTGTCTGAATGTCGTCGAGTACTCCCATCTCAATGCGATCTGGGCTCCCTTCATGAATCCTCGAGCGGATCAGAAGGAGCAAATGCAGCTCACGGGTATGCGCATCACACACTGCTGGGAAATCGAACGGGACAAGTCGGAAGCCTTCGCAAAGAAGTACGACTGTGAGCCGGTCAGAAACTTCGACGACATGGTCGGCAAGGTGGACGCAGTTATCTCGGGCGGCTATTACAACCATCCATGGAACCACATCCTGCACGAGCCCTATCTGAAAGCGGGCATTCCGAATCTGATCAACCGGCCGTTCTCCAACTCGCGCGGGAAGGCCCGACGAATCATCGATCTTGCGAAGAAGCACGGCGCGGCGATTCTGTGTCCGTCGGCGCACGAGCACACCGAGGCCATCACACGGGCCCGCAAATGGGCTGAGGACAAGGAGGTCATCTGCTACAGCGCCACGAATTCGTTCGATGACTATCCGACGCATGGTATCCACGGAGTCTACATGTGCTGCCGGGCGATTTGCGAAGCGGGAAATCCAGTGGTTTCAGTGGCCTACCAGGCGAAGAGTTGGCACAACCCTCCCGGCGTTGTGATCTTCGAGCACAAGGATGCGGGCGGTCGTACTTTCTACGGCACTCTGCACGAGGTGAGCGGTTCATGGGGCACGATGCGCATTCACACGCGCGAAGCATACGGCGGCGAAGGTTTCCCCATCCGTACGGGCGTGGAGTATCCGTTCAACCGCACTGCAGCCTGGGCGCCGACGATCTGGGCGTTTCAGCAGATGGCCCTGCACGGGGAGATGCCCCAAAGTTTCGATCAGATCGAACACAAGAACGACGTTTTTCTGGCCGGTTTTCGCTCCATTCTGGAGAATGAAGGCAAGCCAGTGAAGCTGGACGATGTTCCTGAAGATTGGATGACGCCGGTCGATCTTCCCAACCGTCCTGCCGAACACACAGCAGACCTTTTTCGCGAAGCTTTCGGAGAGGCGTAAACAATGGCCGGGCCTGCTGTATTCGATGAGGTTTCGTTCCACTTGCGGGCACTCGTCAACCCCCAGCCGGTCGAAAACTCGAAGCGTTTTCTCAATCGGCCCGGGTGAGTAGACGAGGGAGATATCCGAGTTCACAGCCAGCGTTCGGCTGGCAGTCCCAAGTCTGGCTTAGGTACTGGTCCCGTTGGCGGGAACAGGTTAGTCCGAGAGGCAGTCGGAACACACCCTTCAGCGCCCTGCGGACTCAGCCAAGCGGAAGTGCCTCTTGGCCTCCTCCAATCTTCCCAACGCCTGCAAGGCGATTCCCAGGTTTCTGTGTGCTTCTGCGTAGTCGGGATCCTCCTCGACTGCACGGCGAAAAGACTGCAGTGCTTCAGTGAGTTTGCCTTGATTACCCAGCACGCTGCCCAGGTTGTTGTGAGCTTCAGCAAACTCCGGGTTGAGACGGAGTGCCTGGCGATAATGCTGCACCGCGCTGTCGAAACGCCCTTGCGATGACAGCACGTTCCCGAGGTTGTTGTGCGCCTCGGGATAGTCCGGCTTGATCTTCAGAGCCCGCCGGTAGTGGTTCATGGCTTCATGAGTCTGCCCGTTGATCTGAAGAACATTTCCCATATTGTTGAGCGCCTCCGCAAAGTCCGGATTCTCCTGGAGCACGCGCCGATAGTGCTGCAACGCTTCCTCGCGTTTACCTTGCGAGAGGAGCAGGTTCCCCAAATTGTTGCGGGCCTGCACGTGACCGGGCTGCGACTGAACCGCCCTTCGATATCGTTGCACGGCACGAGCGAGAAGGCCCTCTGATTCAAACAGAACCCCCAGGTTGTAATGACCGTCCGCGTAGTTCGGCTCGATGCTCACCGCCCGCTCGAAGCATGTCCGTGCCTTTGCATCCTGTCCAAGCTCCAGGTAGTAGTTTCCGATCAGGTTGTGTTTCTCATAATCTCCTGGTGTCTGCTGCAGTTTTTTCTCGTAGCCTGCGATGAGGTCAACCAACTCCTTGCGTCGGAAATCACGCCGCAAGGTTGCCAGATCCTGCTGCTGCCGCGGCAGCACTTGTAGCCACAGATCGCCCATTTCATTCGACGAAAGCCAACCTTGAACGACGCGGCGGGGGGGATGGTTTGGGTTGCGTACATTGCCGTTCGAGTTGTCGTATGTGAACTCCATGGATACGCTTGCGCCTTTCGGGAGAAAGAACGGCTCGGCGTAGCGGTATTCGTCCTGCCAATTGAAGTCCCATTCCTTGATGTAGATCAGCGATTTCTTCGTGCCGTCAGGAAGCTCAACGTAGCCCTTCATCTCTTTCCCGAGGTAGTGCGCATGCGGATATACTTTCAACACTTCCACATCCGCAGGCAGAACGTAAGAGTCCTTGACGATGTAATCCTTCTTGCCGGGAGGAATATCGATTGTTTGTGACCCCAGGCGCAAATTGACTGGGATTTTCTTCGGGGGGCGGCTTGTGAAAAACAGACCGACAGAGGCTTGAATGCTCTCGGGTTTCCCGGTCGGCAACATGTGCAGCTCGAGAACCAGACTGCTGCCTTTCTCAAGGCGCCAGGACATGTCCTCCGGCTCCAAGACGGGCTGTTTCCCAGGCGTCCAGCTCAACCAATGACCGTCCGGAGAGAAAATCTCGTCCAGAAGCATGCGGCTGGTGAAGCCCGGCTCGGGGTCTTCTTTCTCCCTTTCCCGCGAGCGATCTGTTTTGTCGATCAGAATGCTGGCGTGATGGACGATCTTGGGATTACCGGGACGAAACTCAAGCCCTCGCACGTAGCGGGTTGCTTCAAGCGGAATGGGGATGCTGAAATTGCGAAAGACGTCCAATCCTTCCGCTGCAAGCGTGTACGGCTCGGGCATTTGAACGACCAGGTCCGGCTCGCCGATCTGCCAGCCCTCGGTCCACGTGGGAAGGAGCGGCAAGTCCGCCGGATCGCCTTCGATGGCCCCTTGCTGCGCCCACTGTTGGATGGCCGTCACTTGGCTGTCGTTCAGCCGCCGCTCATCGGCGAAATCACCATCGCCGGGTTCGGGCAGCCAGGGCGGCATGAATCGGCTCTGTGTCACGGCTACGATCTGCTGCGTCCGCCTGCTCACGTCCGCGTAACTCAAGAGGCTGAAAGGGCCAGCTTCGCCAGGACGGTGACAGCCCGCACAGTTTTCAAAGATGATCGGCGCGATGTCCCGATTGAAGGTGAGATGTCCCTGGGAAGGAGTACCGACCTCGACCGCCGTTGTGTCGTTACATGCCACGAGCACCGTGACGGCGCAAACGAGCGTTAGTGCAGGGATGCGACGCCATCCATCAAGCGCTCTCACCATGCAGCGGTCAACCGACACGTTCATCAGCGTACATCAGGAACGTGAGGACTGCGCTGCTGCAAGCACGTTAGAAAAAGGCCCGACCCTTTCGGGCACTCGCTTTCTACACGAGATTGTCAATGAAACCGGACCATGATCTGCTGATGAAAACCTCTGTTCATCCAGGCCAGTCCGTGAGTCACGACTTCCTTGAGCCGGTGGGGATTGGCGTGACAGAAGCAGCCAAGAAGCTTGGGGGCAGTCACAAGTAGCTTTCCGACGGTATCAATGGCCTCTCGGAAATCTCGCCGGAGATGGCCAACCGAACGTCGCATCAAGACAGGCAACCCGCAGTGAGCGTCGATGGGCATGGTAGTTTTCACGACGCAAGCGCCGGACTGCTCTTGCCGACCCGTTGCAGGATCAGTGGCCAGGAAGCCTGAGCGCGGTCAGGTTAGCGAGAAGGCAGTTGCGGTAGAGCCCGCCACCTATCACACCGAACACCCAGAGGACAGGGTGCAAGGACGGTGTTCAGGCCGAGGACGACTCACATTCGGATCGGCTTTGTCCTTGAACTCAAGGCCGAAGACATCACGGCCAGGGATGAGCCTGTTCGACTTTCAGGAATTACGGACTGAGGCGGTCTTCTCCCATGCTTCGACATCTCCAGGAACGACTTGAAACAGCGGGTGGGTTACGGGAGATGAGACCGTCTCGAGTCGAACAATCCTTTCCGGGTCGCGATTCCTGAGCTTCGCCTGTAGATGAGCCCACTCGTATTCAAGCTGCCCGCGAGTAACGGACATCCTGCCGGCCATTCCCTCCGAGCCGATGAGGTGATGGTTAAAACGGTAGCCGCGGGCTAGTGCCTCCACAAACACGGCTCGCAAGTATTCCGCGATGGCGCCCGTGGGTGATGGCCGGCGGCGAAACCTCACAAGCTGGGGGTGTTGACGGTAGCCGCGCGTTGCACCCCGCAGCACGGCCTGCGCCAGCAGGGCCTCCCGCCACAACGCCACGAGCCCGCGTGCATCGAGATATTGCGGGTGCAAACTCCAGATTCTCATCCTGTGAGCTGGAACGCGAACCAGTGCGTCCACCTCATCCCGGTCGCTCCTGCGCGTCCCGCAACTCGAAAGTCATGATACATTCCTCTCACCCCTTTGATTTGACACGACTTACGCCATGCCGTATGTTTGTCCTGAAGTCGCGGTAGTAATAAACTCATGGCGACACGCGTGTTCTCGATAACCAGATTGATGATCGGCCACGCCCGTTTGTCTGCCCACTGTCAGGATAGACCTTGCAGCGCGACGAACTGAGGCAAGCATACTTGAAAGGTCGAGCGCAGGGTGTGATGGCGGAACAAAAGGAAGAATGGCGAGGCAAAATCGGCAGGCTCTCCGCGGAGGAGATCAATGCTTTTCTCGCCGAGGGGCAATTCTGTCGGCTGGGCTGCCTGGACGAGGATGGCTGGCCGTATGTTGTGCCTTGCTGGTTCGAGTTCCACGATGGGGTGTTCTTTATCGTGCCTCGGGCGAAGTCGGCGTGGGCACGTCACTTGCAACGCGATAAGCGTTGCTTTCTTTGCATCGACGAATCGACTCGCTTCAATCGACGGGTCCTGGTGAAGGGCGAAGCTGAGATTGTCGAAGAGCCGAACATCGGCGGAAAATGGGTCGAGATCGCACGGAAGATGTCCATCCGCTATCTCGGAGAACATGGGCCCTCCTACCTGGAGCCGACGATGCAGGAGCCCCGGTGGCTTGTTCGTGTAACACCCGTCAAAATGCGGACCTGGCAGGGAGTTGACTGGCATAAACGCTACAAACATGGCAATTGGTAGCTCACAGACGAGCCACTGACCGGCTATTTTTCTGGCGTTTACGATCGAGCAAGGTCCAGATTCACGAAGCGCCGTAAGTGATTCATCAATCGGGTCTCCAATCCTGCTCCGTCCCGGGGGGGCCCGGTCTGCCGTGAAGATAAAATATGGATCATCGTGACGATGCGAACGTGGCGGAATTGGCAGACGCGCTGGATTTAGGTTCCAGTGGGGCAACCCGTGGAGGTTCGAGTCCTCTCGTTCGCACCATGATCGTCCGGCCGCTCCGCGGACAGTCCAGTCCCCATCCGCAAAAGGACATTTCACAAAGTTTTCAGGTTGATTCGAGCCATTGACAAGCAGTCCATCTCGGCCCGGCGCCATGTCGGGGGCCTTCCCATGACCTTTCGTTGCACCAAAGAATACCCGGAGAATTCCTGTCCTTACCCTTGTGTGCCCTGATCACGATTTTCACCGCGACCCAGTTCCAGTCATAGCCTGTCGTTGCGCGGAATACCACGATCCGATGCGTAGACACACGGTGAACCACGAGCAGGCGAGAGAGCTCGTGTGAGCAGTCTGATGCATGCTGCGACACGTGAAACCCAAGAGTGGGGCAACACGGACTGTTCGGCTACAATGGGTCTCTGGTCACGAGGTCGATTTGAAGGCACAGTCAACGGACAAGAAGCACAAGAGCACGGAAATCCCTGAGGAAAAAACTGCGGCGAGTGACATTCCGCATCGCGGCGTCATCGCCGAGTGGACCGTAACGATCATCCTGCTCCTGTTCGGCACGACTACGCTCGTGCAGGCTTTCGTAATCCCCACGGGATCGATGGAAGACTCGCTGCTGATCGGCGACCACCTGCTGGTCGACAAGCTGGCCTATTCTCCTCATGGTTCGATCGATGAGTATTTGCTGCCCTACCAGGACGTACAACGTGGCGACATCATCGTCTTCCGCTATCCGATGGACCTTTCTCAGACGTTCGTCAAGCGGGTAGTGGGCCTGCCAGGCGATCGTCTTCGACTGGTTGACAAGAAGCTAATTTTGAACGGGCAAACCGTCGACGAGCCGTATGTGATTCACAGAACAGCCTACATCGACCAATACCGGGACAACTTCCCGGGACAGCCCAACACGCCGATTCCCGAGCGCGCGCTGGAGATGCTCCGGCAGAACGTCGTACGGAACGAAATCGTAGTGCCACCGAACAACTATTTCGCCATGGGCGACAATCGTGATCAGTCGCTCGACAGCCGCTACTGGGGATTCGTTCCCCGCGAAAATATCATCGGGAAACCGCTGTTGATCTACTGGTCCTACGATGCGCCCACGGAACGGCTCCAGGATACCGGCATCTCACTCACTCACCTTACGGACATTTTGTTGAACTTCTTCGGCAAAACCCGCTGGCGGCGCACGTTCAATCTGATCCACGCACACGCGCTGGACGCTCAATGACGTCCCCGCGGGACCTCTCGCACTTTCACGGCGTCATTCTGGCGGGTGGGCGCGGCACGCGGTTCTGGCCGCGGAGCCGTCGCGCTCTGCCCAAGCAACTGCTCTCCGTGGTGGGCGACCGGTCGTTACTTCGACTGACCACGGAGCGGTTGAAGGGACTCGTCCCCCCCGAACGTTTGTGGGTGCTGACGAGCGAGGCGCTTTTCAAGAAGGTTCTGGGCGAACTCCCGGATGTACCCCGCAGGCAGGTGATCGCGGAGCCTGCGCCAAGAAATACAGGGCCTGCGATCGGGCTCGCTGCAAGGCTGCTACTGCAGCGAGACCCGGACGCCGTTATGGGGGTATTTCCTTCGGATCACTTCATCAACGGGGAGACCGAGTTTCGGAAAGTGCTGCAACGAGCCGTGCGGGCCGCAAATGAGAAGAGGCTGATTGTATTGGGCATTCCTCCGCGAGGACCCGAAACCGCCTACGGCTACATTCGATTCCCGTCAGGGGTCAAAGCCGGGACAGCGGATCTATTCCCGGTCGTACAGTTCGAAGAGAAGCCCCCGGCAGCCAAGGCGAGGCGTTTCGTCCAGGAGGGCAACTACTTTTGGAATGCCGGCATGTTTGTGTGGCGGGCGGGTGCGATTACTGCCGCTATTGCGCAATTCATGCCTCGGACGGCCGAGGCCTTGTCGCGGTTGGCTCCACTGGCGTCACGCGGGTTCACGGCATCGCTGCGGCGTCACTACGGCGATTGCGAGAACCAATCCATCGACTATGGCGTGTTGGAGCACGCCAAGAATGTCCACGGATTCGCCTGTCCGGATTTTGGTTGGAACGACATGGGGAGTTGGGAAGCCGTCTACCAGCTACTGCGCGAAAAAGGCCGAAGAAGCGTCGGCCGGACTGCGGTACATGAAATCGACTCCCACGGCAACTATGTCGAGGCCCCAGGCAAGCTCGCAGCATTGGTCGGCGTGAAGGATCTCATCGTCGTGGATACTCCGGATGCGTTGCTGGTCTGCTCGCGCCAACAGGCTCAGCGAGTCTCGGATCTTGTGAAGGAGTTGGAGGCGGGGAAACGCGACGATCTGCTCTAGCCTGCATTTCTCACCACCCGACGGTCGAAGCACGCGATACGACTGCCATGACTTCGTTGCGCTTGCTTGCCGTGCTCAACATACGGTTCAAGTACGCCTGCGCGCGCCAAGCGGCTCGCGCCTCGTCCTAACGGCCCTCTCACCCACTTCGCCTCGCCGCGTGGTGAGAAATGCAGGTCAGCGGTGCCATGCGGGCCGCTCTCTGTGCTACGCGGGATTTCACCACGGACTGCTAGGTCGGAAGAACCTTGGTGCCGCCGGAGATGAGCCGCTTCGCGATCGTTTGCAACTGCATGTTGCTTGTCCCTTCGTAGATGGTGCAGATCTTGGCGTCGCGGTAGAGCTTCTCAACCGGATACTCCTTCGTGAAGCCTACGCCTCCGAAGATGTCAACGGCCTGCGCGGCGACGCGGACAGCGGTTTCCGAAGCTGTCAGCTTGGCCATGGCGGCTTCGGTGAGAAAGGGTCTGCCGGCATCCTTGAGTCGAGCGGCGTTGTAGACGAGCAACCGGGCTGCTTCGATGTCGGACGCCATCTGCGCGAGCTGAAACTGAAGTCCCTGGAACTCGACGATGGGCTGCCCGAACTGCTTGCGCTCCCGCGCGTAGCGAAGAGCGTGGTCGAGCGCTGCCTCGGCAATGCCCAGAGCCTGCGCTCCGATTCCGATCCGGCCTTCGTTCAGAGTTTCGATGGCGATCTTGTAGCCCCTACCTACTTCACCGAGCAGATTCTCTTTCGGGACACGGCAGGCGTCGAGGGTCAGTTCGCAAGTTGACGATGCGCGGATGCCCAGCTTGTCCTCCTTCCTGCCGACAGAGAAACCGGGAAAACCGGGCTCGACGAGGAACGCGGTGATGCCGCGGTGGCCCGCTTCGGGGTTCAGGTTCGCGAACAGGATGAACAAACCGGCTTCCTGGGCGTTGGTTGTCCAGAGCTTGCGACCGCTGATTTCGTAGCGGTCTCCCCGATCATGCGCAGTGGTTGCCATTGCGAAGGCGTCGCTGCCCGAGCCGGCCTCGGAAAGGGCATAGGCACCGACGGTGTCTCGGGCCAGCTTCGTGAGATAGCGACGCTTCTGCTCGTCTGAAGCCCAATGAGCGAGGGCGTTCGCGACAAGAGTATTTTGGACATCGACAATTACGGCAGCCGATGGATCGACCGTGGCAAGCGCTTCTACGGCCAGCACCGCCGTGAAGAACGAGCCCCCCTGTCCGCCGAATTCCTCGGGAACCTCGATTCCCATCAAGCCCAATTCGAAGAACTCCTGAATGAGTTCGGGACGGAAGCGGCCTTCTTCATCCATTTCCCGGACATGCGGGCCGACGCGGTCGAGAGAAAAGCGCCGGACCGTGTCGAAAAAGAAGCGCTCTTCTTCGCTCAGATCTGTAAGGGCGCGTTGCGGCATCGGGAGGAGACCTGATTGTAGGTCCAGGAGAGAAGAGGCGGACTCAAGACGACCCTGAGCCGGCCCCAAAAACCGAGTACATCGTGAGGGGCGCTCTCGATGTGATCGAGTGTTGCCGATGGGGTAGGACGGCACCCATTCGCCCATAAGACGGTCCCGCGCACTACGTAGCTCCCCACGCCGCAGAGAATGGACGGAACCTCGATCGACGGTGGCCGGGGTAGTCCATCAGTACAAATTGACGGTGACGATAGCGTTTTCTCCCAGCTTCTTCCGCGTCCAGTTTGAGCATGTACCCATCGAAATCCTGATCGAACAAGAGGCCGCCGGGGCGGGGGGCATACCTGAGAGTCTCGTTCGAGCGCATGTCCTCATGCCAAGCAGAATGAACGTCAAGAGGGCCTGCATGTCTTGCTTTAGCTCGGGATTACATCAGGACCGCCGCCTTGATGCCCACCAAGTCCAGTCAATCCCACCGATCAATACAAACAGGGCGAGAAGGGTGAGCACACCCGGGATCAACCATGGCAGATGGTACAGAATCATCTCCATCGTTTTCGCGGTCTCCGGGCTGTTCAGTCCCTTTTCTACCTGACAGATCAGCCGGCAGGCCAAGCCATCCGCATTCAGTCGTCAACAAGTGTCCCCTCTGGTCTGACGAATCTCTTCCAGAAGCCAGCGAGCACAGTCCGGAGCAACCTTCAGTGTACGGAAGAAACGGCTTTGCCGCCTTCCTCCGAGAGTGGGTTGGCCGCCAGGGAAGAGTCGCCGGAGGTATCCGGCTCGGCGTCGTCAGGCGGTTGGTAGTAAAGAATCCGGCCGCAGGATTCGCAGGTCACGATTTCGTCGTTGCTACGAAGAATCTGGCTGAGTTGAGGTCTGAGAAGAACGTGGCAAGCCAGGCAGTGCTGCGCGTCGGCCGGGGCAACGGCAACTCCGCCGCGCGTCTTGTGGGCGTGGCTGTACGTGCGAAGGACGTTTTCCGAAATCGCCAGCGTCAATTCCTTACGACGCGCACGCTTGGAAGCCGCCTCCTTTTCGTCCTCGGCCACTCGCTCTTTCACTTTCGCCACCTCGGCGGCGACTTTCTCGCTCTCTTCTCCGAGAGCCGTTTCGGCTCTTGCGACGTTCTGTTCGAGAGACTCGGATTCGACCATTTTATCGAGAATGCGGTCTTCGACCTTGAGGATCTCTCCCTCGAGGAACCCGATCTCATGCTGGAAAGCACGGAACTGCTGGTTCGTTTTGGCCTCTCCCATCTGTACTCGCAGATGGGAAATCTTCTGCTGAAAATCGGAAACCCTGCCCTCCAGATGCCGATGCGACCTGCGGTTTTCCTCTAGCGCGTTTTTGTCGGCTTGGAGAGCCTTCTTGTGGGATTCGAGCTGTCTTTCGATCCGGGCAATGTACTTGGGAAGGCGACTGATCTCAGCGTCGAGTTCGCGAATCCGATTGTCGAGTTCTTGCAGTTGCCGAACACGAGGCAGATCAGGATGCATGACGGGCCCGAGACAAAGCGCTTTCTATCATAACGCCTCGGATGAAGAACCCGTCTGGGACGTCGTACGGCGGGCGAGACGTGCACGGATTGCCTGGCCGGCGACCTCCAGCTCGGAAACTCGAAATAGACGGCAAGCGCCGAAGAGGACACTGGCGCCAAGTGGGATCGAAACGGCCAAATCAAGGAGTCTTCCGAGGAACGACGCCCCAAAAGCCTGATGAACGAGGAAAGACGACGTGGCGCAAGCCGCGCACATCAAACCGGCGGCCAGTCCAATGAAAGTGATGCTCGACACCAGCCTGCGGCCGTGGATACCATCGATTCGCTTCCGCATGAACCAGAACAACACAAAAAAATTGAAGAAAGCAACGGTTGACGTCGAGAACGCCAAGCCGCCGTGCCCCCAGCCCAGCACGCGCACGAAGGTCCAATTGAGCAGGTAGTTGATGAAGATGGAAGCCAGGCTCGTCAGCGCCGGGACGCGCACGTCGTCGAGCGCGTAGAAGGCCGGCGTGAGGACCTTGATTGCCGCGTAACCCGCCAGCCCGACGCAATAAAGCGAAAGCGCGACCGCCGTCTGCTCGGTGTCTTCAGCCGTAAATGCGCCGTGCTGATACACCACTCCCACGACGGACCGGCTGAGCACCGCAAGGCCCGCCGCCGAGGGAATCGTCATCAGAAACACCAAGCCGAGCGAGTTCGCGAGAGTATCCCGGAACTCGTCGATCTGCCCCGCCCCTGCACTGCGCGAGATCGATGGCAGCGTGGCCGAAGCCACGGCCACACCAAAGAGCCCCAGCGGGAGTTGCATGAGCCGAAAGGCGTACCCCAACCATGAAACCGGACCGTCGACCACTGTGCCAGCCGCGTCTGTGATCTGCGAAGCAAAAATGCTGTTGACAACGACGTTCACCTGCACGGCGGCGGCCCCCAGAACGGCGGGCCCCATGAGGCGCAGGACCTGGCGAATCCCAGGGTCGTTGTAACGGAAGTCAGGACGAAAGCGAAGTCCGATTCGCCGCAGACTGGGCCACTGCACCGCGTACTGCGCCAAGCCTCCGAGCAGAATGCCGATCGCCATCCCCGCAATGGGTTCCAGATCGAATCTTGGTCCCACGACGAACGCCAGCGTCAAACCGCAGACGATCGATGTGACATTCGCGAAGGCCGACGCGAGCGCGGGTATTCCGAACCGTCCTTTCGTATTCAAAACGCCCATGGCTTTCGCGGCCAGCGCCATGAACAGCAGGAAAGGGATCATGATCCGGGTCAGCAGGACCGTCAGATCGCGCTTGCCCTCGACCTCGCCGTACCCCGGAAACATCGAATCGACAATCGCTGGGGCAAACCAGGCCCCCAGCAGGCAAATCAGCAAAATGACGGGGACCAGCAAGCTTGCAAGGCGGTTGGACAATCGATATGCCTTGTCCTGGCCAGCTTGCGAAAGGCACTGCGAGAATGTCGTGACGAAAGCCGCCGAGAGGGCGCCTTCCGCCAGAAGGTCGCGGAAGAGGTTGGGTATGCGGTACGCGGCCACGAACGCGTCGTAGACCATGCCCGCACCGAAAAAACGCGCAAACACCACTTCGCGCACCAAGCCGGTAATGCGGCTCAAGAAAACCGCGCCACTCACCACACCCGCCGACCGCACAATGCCGGCATGCGTCTGGTTCGGGGATTTATGTTTCGGGGAGGCGGCTCCGTCCCTCGCCGGAGCCGTTTCCGGAACGCTGGACATTCAGGATTGGTTCAGGGCGCGGTCCAACAGGTGCAAGAACAGGCCGACATCGGTGACAACGCCGATTGCCTGGCCGGTCCCGCGATCGGAAACCTTCGTGACAACAGCCGGATTGATATCAACGCAAATCAGCTTGATCCATGAGGGCATCATGTTGCCGGTAGCAATCGAATGCAGCATCGAACCCAGACAGACCACGAGGCCCGTACCTACGAGTTGCGCGGCGTAGGCCTCCTGCGCCTCATTCATGTCGGTGACGGTATCCGGGAGGGGGCCGTCGTCTCGCAGACTACCGGCGAGAACGAAGGGCACGTCGTTCTTGATGCACTCGTAGAAAATGCCGCTGTTGATGCTTCCGTTCTCGACCGCATGGCGGAGACCGCCCGCATGGTAGATCGTGTTGATGGCCCGCATGTGATTTCGGTGCCCGTGCTCGGCCTGGCGTCCGTCGGCGAGGCGGATACCCAGCGACGTTCCCAGCAGCGCGGCCTCCGCATCGTGCACTCCGAGCGCATTGCCCGCCAGAATCGCATCAATGAATCCTCCGCGAATCAGGGAGGCGAGAGCGGTTTGCGCGCCTGTATGGACAACTACCGGGCCGGCAACAACCAGCACGCGCTTCCCTTCCTGCTTGTTCTGTCTGATGAGCGCCGCTGTCTGCTTGACCGCTGTTTCAACCTGGCGTTCCGACGAGACACCCTGCGACATGAAAGCGAATGCCAGCCGGTTACGTTCCTTGGATTCCGGCAAGACCCGGATGCCGTCATGGCCGCAGACAACCCGGTCGCCCGCCCGGAGATCTCGCAAACGGGAACAGTAAGCTCCGCCGTCCGGAGCAACGACAATCGCAGCATCCATACGCTGCCTGCCAACGTCGACCCATTTCCCGGCAAGACGAACCTGCGTGCGGTGGTTCGTGCTCGAGTAGAAATCCAGTGGAGCACAGCGGTCGCGCTCGGCGGTGCGCAGCGTGGCGTCGTCTCCGTGAATCGTTCCGCAGCCCATGTCGATGAGAGCTTCGACCAGCGCGGCCATGGCCTCTTCGCTAGGGGCTTCCACGCGCATCCGCATGTACGATTCGTCAACGTTCGTGCGGCCGATTTGGAACTCCTCCACTTCAAAAGCACCGTCGCGGGAGAGGATCGTGTCGAACATCTTCTCCATCACATGCGAATCAACGAGATGGCCCCGCGCTTCAACGACTTCGTGGTGGCGCCCCATGGCTCCAAGTCTACCGTAATGTCCACAAGGGACTCCGCGGGAGCGGCCGCCAGCATCTCTCTTGACCAAGGCGGTGCTGATGAGACCCCGAGGTTGCCCCCGGCCGGTCAGTCGGTTCGAGGCCGCCTTGCCCGGAACCCGTAAACCGTGGCGTTTTCCAGGTAAAGTTTCAGGCGGACCGGTCCTTCCCGCAGTTGTTGCTTGAGGTTCGCCTCGCCTCGCCACCGGATTGCCAGCGCGTCGCCTTGCCCTTCGATGGCGTTGGAGTCATGCCGCGAGAAGCCATCGAGAACCACTTCGTCCGTGGTGAGAAGTTCGGCGGCGATCAAGCCTCCCGGCGCTACGTCGGCGAGCAGGTAGAATCGGCTGCGATCGTCGGCGATCCGGAGGGGGTGCGTGATCAGATAGCCTTCCTGCGCGGCCGTGCGGCCGACAAAACCGCCGGGATCGAGGAAGGCGATCCCGATGCCGCGCCTCCCCTCCCTGCTGTGGGCCGGGGTGTTGCTGCCGTGATAGAAAACGGCGGTGCGCCCGTCAATCGTGGTTTCCGAGGCGATGGTGTAGATGGCCCCGCCGTCCCAGTCGTTCTCTCCGCCCAGCGACAGAAACGGCTCCCGGAAACGATGCCAGCCGATGCCGTCACGGCTGACCCCGAGCTGTCCGTAGGCCTCGTGGCTTTTTTCGTCGAAACCCGTCGACACCATCACATAAGACTGCCGCGCCAAGGAGAGCTTCCAGATACCCGGCGTATAGAGATGCCAGGTTGGCGGGTCATTTTCGTCAGGACTATGGATCGTCGTCAGGCGCGACCAATGGAAGAGGTCCGGGCTCGTGGCGCGCGCGACGCTCCGCAACCCGCCGACATGGCTGCGGAAGTAGCCGACATACCTTCCGGCTTGGCGATCCCAAAAGAAAACGTTCTGGGAATCGATCGACCCCGGCAGATTGCCGAACTCAGAGAAGGTCCAGCGGACGCCATCGGCCGACCAGCCCAATTGCGCCGCGCGGCCCTGGAAATCCCAACTGTGGCGCATCATCTTGTAGCGGCGCGCGGGGTCGGGTTCGGCATAGTCCTTGATGACCCAGTACGAGGGCGTGCCGTTGACGTTCTCCGATTCGACGAAAAGGATATTGTTTTCGGTGGAGCCGTCGTGCTCGACCAAGCCGACGGCGGGCTTCTCCCAGTGCACGCCGTCTTGGGAAACGGCGTAGTGGCAGGCACTGTAGCGCGTCCCATCGGTCGATGCGGTCACCATCTGGTACCACATCTTGTACACCCCCTCGTCCACGTCGTGCAGGACGCAGGTGTAGTTCAGCATGCCCTTCTCCCACGGCTTGTCATGCACGAGCACCGGGTTGCCGGGGTGTTTCCGGATCGTCGCCGGCGTGACGGCCACGCCCTCCGATCGGGCGACGAGAAGATCGTCATGCAGGAAGAGGTCCGCCCGGTACCTTTCCGGACCCAGATAGACAGCCTTATCGGGCGGGGGGTTCGCGCAAGCCGCCAGCATGAGTCCAAGACAGAGGAAACAAGAGGACCGAATTCGTGTAAGCATCGGGAATAGCATCCTTGCAGGGTACGCCGAGAGTCCAGGTCTTGTCGACCGCAAAGAAACGACACGGCTTCTCACCAGTCAACCACCTGGGTCGAATCTCTCACGAGGAATTGCGGAAGTTCATCTTCAGTTCCAGCGTCTTAGGGGGGTGATTCGGGTCATTGAGCGAGAGTGCTAAGGTCCCAAGGTCTATTCGAATTCATGGGAAGCTTCCCATTCAGCCGGATCAAAACCCTCCACAGCAAACGTAAAATTGGGCGGAATGACATCAGTGCGAAGATGCTTGATTTTCTGATATTCAGGCGAATACCAGAATTTCCTCAGAGCCTCCATTGACGGAAACCTGAAGAGCGTGAAGCGTGCGCCTTCATGCCAAGCGCCTTCGTAAAAGTCCATGAATTGATCTGCGGCGCCCGCTACGAGGAGTTCAGCGCCGGCTTTTTCCAAGAGCGGATGTACAGCACGACCGTACAGCTCGAGCGACCCGTGACCGTCGCGCATGAACGAACTGGCTACCAGATAGGCGGGTTTTTGTTTGGACATCTTTTTCTCCAAAACGAGTTCACCGAGAGACCGGAAACGCACTCCTCAAGGAGTGAGCCGTATCTCAACCCGCCTCAGCGTAGCGAACGAGTCTCCGTTGGGCGAGTGGAAGGCCGCCCGATACTGAAGGACACGATCGGCGCTCTCAAGCTGAAAAGACCCTCCGGCAAGTCTGCGCCACGGCCGCTCCTCAAGTTCTCTCGCATCGCCGGCGCTGCGGACTTCGAAGGATAACCCGGCGCCGGCCGGCGTATCCGCGTCGGACGTAAGACGTCCCCGTGTGGCCCCTCCATCCCATTCGAAGACCGATGACTCGTAGGTCTGCTCCCAGCGGCGGTGCGCGATGTGGCCCATATCCTGAGAACCCATCCAGTGAGGCCCGTATGTCAGCAGCTTCTCCACACGCGGGTTCTCGAAACGCCGGCCGTCGTTGTAGAAGACCTTCGAATGCGTCGTATGGTCTCCGTCGCTCGTGTGGCAGGCGAGAGCTATGTCGAGAGCACCATCCTTGTCGAAGTCGGCCGCCAGGGCATCGTCCGCCGAATTGCAGATCAGCGCTGCCCGGTTACGCGCGGCGAAGCCGTTCCTCGATCCCCAGTAGATGTAGTTGGGCAGCAACTCGCGCGTCAGGTCGGAGTGATAGTGCGGCGAGAAGATGTCCAGGAAACCGTCGGCGTCGAAATCGGCGACCACCGGGCTGATGGGCGTGAACCCCGGCAACCACTGCGAGTCCGCCGAATGAAACCCGCCTTCCTGCCCCCAGAAAATCATCATGCCGGTGTCGTGGTGACGGGCGAGAGGGTCCTGGTAGCTGGCCACGATCAGGTCGAGCCGGCCGTCTCTGTTGAGATCGGCCGTTTCGAGTCCGATGGGCGAGGGCATGTCGACGTAACCTTGGCGGGATGCGTCGAAGCCCTCCGGGCCGCCCCAGAAAATGCGCACTCGATGAACCGTGAATGACACCACCGCGATGTCGAGCCAGTCATCTCCATTGAAATCAGCGATTACGCCTTCGACGGACCGCCCCGGGGAAGACACCGTCTGCCGGCGATCCCGCGAATAGCCGCCGGACGATCCGTAGTAAATAACAAGCGGCGCATCCACGTCGAATGAGCCGAGCGTGATGTCGAGGTAGCCGTCGCGGTTGAGATCGGCGATATTCGTCGAGCCGAGGCCGGGCTCATTCAGAACCGTCCTTCTCGTTGCGGGATCAAAGCCTTCGGCGGCTCCCCAGAAAATATTCGCGCCGAGTGTCGGGTCACTCGCGGCGGCCGCACCCGCATGTCCGGAGTTGAGCACCAGCAGATCGACATGACCATCTGCGTTGAGATCGGCGGCGCTGTGCTCGTAACCGCTACGCATGTCGAACATCCATTGGTTGTCGTCGCTGAAGCCGGCGGCCGATCCCCAGAAGACCTGTGACTTGATCCGCTCGCCGACGGTTCCTCCAAGACTGTTCGCGAACACCGCCCGAGCGGGATGGCTCCGTGTTTTCGGAGCGATGGCAACGTGCATGGCGCCCTCGGTGGAAGGGCCCGACAGCCGCCGGAATTCGCGTCCCCCCTGACCCAGCAAGACAGACGACATGGCGCGGTACGTTTCGTCATTTTGATGAACGGCGATGGCCAGATCGGCTTGACCGTCGTCGTCAAGATCTCCGATGGCGGCAGCGGTGGCGTAGGGCACATCCAGCGCCGTCGCACGCGTGTGGTCCCAGCCGTCCGCTCCCCACAGGATGCGCACAGAGGCTCCGGACTGCGCGGCGGCGCCCGAAGCCTCGCCGCCGCCGGCCCGGTTCTGCTCGAAATGGGTGAGGACGATCTCAGGCAAGTCGTCGCCATCCACCTCGCCAACCGAGACGTGAGAAGCCGGGAAACCCGGCATGACCTGCGCCGTGGAGGACCCACGCCCACCTCCGCGCCGGAACAGGTAGACCTGTCCTTCGCTCGAGCCGACAACGATGTCAGGCCGGCCGTCTCCCGAGGCGTCCGCGGCGGCAAGGGCTGCCGCGCCGGATCCCGGGAGATTCAAAACTTCGCGCTCGAAGCGGCCCTCGACTCCCAGCAATTCCCCGCCCCACAGGATGACGATCCGCTTTTGCCCGGTCAACACCGCAAGGTCGCCCACGCCGTCCTGGTCGATGTCGGCCGCCGCGATGTCCAGAGCGCCCTCGACCTGCATATCGAGCCGGCGCGTCAGAAGGAACCCGTCCTTGCTTCCCCAATACATGCGCAGGATCGGCCCCCCGGACGGTTGCCCGGGAAGCCAGGCTTCCGAGTTCAGCGTGACGATGTCGGGCCACTCGTCGGCGTTGAGGTCCGTTACCGCGACCTTGCGGGCATCGTGGACCGGCAGCAGCCCGGTCGTTCGCTGCGGCGGCCATCCGTCGGGGCCGCCGTAGGCCAGCGTGAGGAAGCGTCTCCGGGTCTGCACGCCCGAGGCGTTCGGGCAGAAGACCAAATCCAAATGACCATCACGGTTCAGGTCGGCAACCACCGTCTGCCGACTCCCTTCGACGGCAACGGCCGTTGCCGCAATCTTGCCGCCGCTTGAAACCGCCGCGCTTGTGGCGGGGATGAACGCACGCCGATCATGCGTGTTGTTGAAAACGAGATCAATGAATCCGTCCTGATTCAGGTCGAACCGGTGGATCGTCCGCACCGAACCTTCCCGGCTGACGTAGAGGTTCTGCCCTGCGGCATCCAGCTTGCCGTTGGCAAAGTCCTCGTACGTCTCCTCGACGAATGTTTGCGCGGACAGGTTCGACAGGAGAAGGACAAAAGCAAGACCCGCGAACCGGCTGCCCCGGCGGCGTATTTTCTTATTCATGGCGCTTGGTCTACTCTACTCGATTCAGTCGGCCCCGGCCGATCGTGATGTCAACGCAATCCAGAACGTTCTGCTTTCTGAACATGGGTTCCTGTTGCGTTCGCGGCGGTGGAAGCAGCCCAGAGGGCGGCAGCAGCGGCAGCGAACGGCTCTTGCTGCGAGGCCGACCGAGATCGAGACCGGCACGCGGACATCGGGGGGGGAGTTCGTGGGAATTCGTGGGAAATGCGGAAAGGGCCGTGTTTCGCGTCTCGTGTTTCGTGAAAAGCATAGAAGCCGTGATTCGTGTCTCGGGTCTCGTGATTCGTGAAAAGCATAAAAGCAGTGGCTTGTGACTAGTGGCTAGTGAAAGCCTTGAAAGCCCTGATTCGTGGCCCGCACCGGCTGTGCCTCGCTGTCCTCATGCTAGGCCGGGTCGGGGCGAAAAAAAAGGCTGAAGGGCTTCAGTGCCCGACTGCAACGATTGTGCCTCGTGATTCGTGAAAAAGCATGAAAGCCGTGATTCGTGTTTCGTGTCTCGTGAAAACGCGGTTGACCGGGCTTGGGGTGGCTCTTGTTGGAGTCGCCGTGCGGGCTGTGGATGCGGGCAAGCACCCAGAAGGCACCCGCGCGCTCCCAGGAGGACGGCATTGAAAAGCGGCTGTTGGCGAAGACCTGAAAGCCAACAGCCCTGGCGGAGTTTCCGGCTTCCGCGCTCTACCGGATCAGGCGAAAACCCCACCGCCATTCGCCATCGGGGGGATATGCCCACGCCGGCGGGTCACAAAAAGTCACGCGTATGGTGTATTATAGGTGTATGTCACGCACCAACGTGGATATCGACGACGAAGCGTGCGCTGAGGTCATGCGCCGTTACCTGCTGAAGACAAAGCGCGAGGCTGTCAACTTTGCGCTTCGATCCCTTGCGGCGGAACCCTTCAGCGTCGAGGAAGCCCGGCGTCTTCGCGGGTCGGGTTGGGAGGGCGACCTCAGCGAGTTGCGGAGCAGCCGCTCGGCATGATTCTGATCGATACGTCCGCCTGGGTCGAATTTCTTCGCGGCACCGGGTCCACGGCCTGTAACCGAGTCGAGGAGCTGCTCGACAGCGAGATCGCGACCTGCGATGCGGTTCGGATGGAAGTGCTCGCCGGGGCGCGCAATGAACGGCATCTGGATCACCTCCGCCGACTGCTCGCACGCGCTACCGTCTTGCCGACGGGGCCGATGCACTACGACGACGCGGCCGCCTTGTATCGCACCTGCCGCCGGGAAGGGGAAATCGTGCGCAAGTTGGTCGATTGCCTCATTGGAGCCGTCGCGATTCGCGCCGATACGCCCGTGCTCCATAACGACAACGACTTCGACGTGCTCGCGCGTCATACGGAACTGAAAATCGCCACATGAAGCGACTTGGTTCATGAGTGGTGGCGCTACGGAACTGACGGACGGGCCTGGCCTGCATTTCTCACAACCCGACGGTCGAAGCACACGATACGACCGCCATGACTTCGTTGCGCTTGCTTGCCGTGCTCAACGTACTGTTCAAGTACCCCTGCGCGTGCCAAGCGGCTCGCGCCTTTTTCCTCCGCCCGGCTTGCGCCTAGTCCTGACGGCCCTCTCACCCACTTCGCCTCGCCGCGTGGTGAGACATGCAGGCCAGCCGGATACTACAAGACCCCGACCGCTTGACGGCCGGGGCCTGAAGTCGGCTTGGGGGTGGGAGCTATACGTTCTCCGGCACTTCGAATCCCTTGCGATAGGTCTTTCGCCCCAAGTAGGAGTTCGCTTCGTCGTCATTGGTAAAGCGCTCCGTCTTGGGATCGAAGTCGAGCTTCCGATTCGTCTGCAGGGCGATGTTGGCGATGTGCGCCACGCTTGACGAGGTGTGGGCCGTCTCGACCGGTCCGTGCTGATCAGAGGTCTTGCGGCTGCGAACCGCCTTGATGAAGTTGGCGTAGTGATCGCCGCCGAAGTCGCCCTTGGGGCCCGGATCGCGGTTGGCGCCGAAGTACACTTCGTAGCTGTTGTACGTGCGCATCAGCATGAAGCCCTTCGAGCCGTAGAAGATGTTGCCGACGCGGACGCCGTCTTCGTAGTTGCTGCTCCAGGGACGGACGGCAATCTCGCCCATGATGTTTTCCTTCTTCCACTTGAGCAACGCGGTCATCGTCTCGGGTGTTTCCTTGTCGTCGTCCCAGAGGAACTTGCCGCCCATCGCCATCACTTCGTCGGGGAGCCCGACGCCTAGGCCCCACAGCATCAGGTCGGTCTCGTGGATGCCCTGGTTGCCGATGTCGCCGTTGCCGTAGTCCCAATGCCAGTGCCAGTTGTAGTGGACATAGCGGGTCGAGAACTCGCGCTCTTCCGCCGGCCCCTGCCACATCGTCCAATCGATATGCGCGGGCGCGGCTGCACTCGGCCTCTTGCCAACGCTCGGGCGCCACTTGAAGATGCAAGCGCGGCCGAGATAGATATCGCCGATAATGCCGTCGCGCAGAAGTTGAATGCCCTCGCGCATCGCCACGGAGCTGCGAAGCTGCACGCCATGCTGCACGATTCGGTTGTACTTCTTCGCCGCGGCAACCAACTGCCGGCCCTCATAGATGCTGTGCGCAGCGGGCTTCTCGACGTAAACGTCCTTGCCGGCCTGGCAGCCCCAAATCGCCGCGAGGGCGTGCCAATGGTTGGGCGTCGCAATGCCGATGCAATCGATGCTCTGGTCGTCGAGCACACGGCGTAGGTCCTGCTCGATCGCCGGCTTGCGGCCGTATCTGCCTTCAAAGCCGGCAGCGCGCTGTTCGGCGATCTTCCGGTCGGGGTCGACGAGCGTGACGACCTCGACGTTCTCCAACGCCTCGAAGCCGGCGATGTGGCTCTTGCCGCGCCCGTTGACTCCAAGCACCGCCACGCGAATTCGGTCATTTGCGCCCAGCACGCGGCTACTGGCCGCAAACGCCATTCCCTGCGCGGCAACCGCGCCCGCCGCGCTCTTAACGAAGGTCCGTCTTTCCATCACTAGCTCCTTTTCCCAGCAGCTAACCTGCAGGTATTGTAAACCATTCCGCCCGGCCGCCCGGCGCACGACGACCGAGCAGCAAGCAGGTGTTGACAACCCACCGACGATTCTCTAACGTCTCAAGTGAGGTCCTCATGAAAACCATCGAACGCCGCACCTTTCTCACCTCTTCCGCCGCTCTCGGAGCCGCGTCTCTGCTCGGCACATCGCAAAGCTGGGCCGGGGCGAACGACCGCCTGCGTGTCGCCGTCATCGGGATGGGCGGCCGCGGCGGCAGCGTGATGAAGATAGTTGCCGGACTCGACGGCATCGAAGTGGCCACCGTGTGCGACCCGGATGAGAACCGCATGCGGGAACGCGCCGGCGAGTTGGAGGCTCGCACGGGAAAGGCCCCGCGACAAGAGCCCGACCTGCGGCGCATCATGGACGACTCCTCGATCGACGCCGTTATCATCACGTGCTGCAACCATTGGCACGCGGTGGCCGGAATCCTTGCCTGCCAGGCGGGCAAGCATGCCTATGTGGAAAAACCCATCTCGCACAACCTGCGCGAAGGCCGCCTGCTCGTGGACGCCGCGCGCAAGTACAAACGGATCGTGAGCGGCGGCACGCAACGGCGCTCGCATCCGAACTTCCAACACGCCATCCAACTCATCCACGACGGCCTGATCGGCGACATCTACATGACACGGTGGCTGCTCCCCAGCCATCGCCCGTCCATCGGCTTCAAGAAGCCCGAGACGCCACCGAGTTCGCTGCACTGGGACCTCTGGCGCGGCCCGGCGCCCGACCAGCCGTACCACGGCAATCTGGTCCACTACAACTGGCACTGGTTCTGGGACTTCGGCAACGGCGAAATGGGCAACAACGGCAGCCATTCCGTCGACATCTGCTGTTGGGGCCTCGGCAAGGACAAAGGTCTTCCGAGCCGCGTTCAAGCCGTCGGCGGCCGTTTCGGCTACCGCGATCAGGCCGAGACGCCGAACACGATGACCTCGACCTATACGTACTCGGACGGCACGGTCCTGGTGGGCGAGATCCGGGGAGTCTACACCGGCGAGCCGCGCCGCTGGCATTTCTACGGCACGAAGGGCCATATGGAGATCGATCCGGGCGGCGGATGCAAGGTCTATATGGGCGACAGCAAGGAGCCCGAACCGGGCTTCAAGGCCCCGCAGGAGCCCCCGAAGAGCTACCGTCCGATCGACCGCATCCAGTTCAGCAACTGGTTCGACGCCATCCGCGCCGGAAAATACGACATGCTGAACGCCGAGATCGAGGACATCCATATCTCGAACGCATTCTGTCACCTGGCGAACGCCTCCTATCGCCTGGGACGCGAACTGAACTTCGACCCCCAGTCAGAAACCTTCGAGTCGGACGAGCAGGCCAACCAGATGCTCACCCGCAACTACCACAAGGATTTTCGACTGCCGGAAAGGGTCTGATCCAGCCCGGTTCGCTATCCTCACTTCCATGGCAAGCGCGAAGGAAAGGAACTACTGGCTCGTGAAATCCGAGCCTTTCAAATACTCCTGGGACGACTTCGTCCAAGACGGCTGGACCTATTGGGACGGAGTGCGCAACTACCAGGCGCGCAACAATCTCCGCGCCATGAAGAAGGGTGATCTCGCCCTCTATTACCACTCGAACGAAGGCAAGTGCATCGTCGGCGTCGCGCGAGTCATCAAAGAGCACTATCAGGACCCCACGACCGAAGACGAACGCTGGTCGGTCGTCGATCTCAAGCCGGTCAAGACTTTGAAGCGCCCGGTCACGCTGCAGCAGGTCAAGGAAACGAAGGGCCTTGAAAACATCGCCCTGGTGCGCCAAAGCCGCCTCTCGGTCCAGCCGCTGACGGAGAACGAGTTCGACGTGATCGTGGCGCTGGGCTCGAAGAAGAGATAGCAACCCGCAGCCTGCGTTTCAAACCACCTGACAACCGTTAACCTACATTTCTCACCACCCGACGGTCGAAGCACGCCATATGGCCGCCAGGACGTCGTTACGCTTGCTTGCCGTGCTCAACGTACTGTTCAAGTACGCCTGCGCGCGCCAAGCCGCTCGCGCCTCATCCTGACAGCCCTCTCACGCACTTCGCCTCGCCACGTGGTGAGAAATGCAGGTTAATTCGGTTGGTGGAGCCATGCTGAAACTGCTGCCCAAGTCAGTGCGGCGGCCCGGGATCATCCGGCGAGCACTGTCCGCCTGCTTATGGATGCCGGTCTTGCTGCTGACCCACGCCGGCTTTTGGGTGTGCGCCGGCGCGGCGCAAGAGCTTCCCGGAGGCGGCGACAAAGCCCCTTCGAGCGGGTCAGGAAACATGCCCGCAGCTCGGGGTCCGGCCCCGACGACGCAAGCCCTTTCCGACTTTATCGGCCGGAAAACACCCACCCGTCCAAGAAGCCTGGACGTTCTGCGGTCGAACTGGGACATGAGTCTCATCCCGTTCATCCTCGAGAGCATGAGCTTACTTCCTCGTGAAGATCGCCGGGCCGTGGTTCTGTCTCAATTGCTCAAGAAAAAGACGGGGCAATCCTTCGGGCGCGACGGGCTGCGTTGGACGAAGTGGCTTTGGAAGCAGGACTTCACCATGCACCCGGACTACCCTGCGTTCAAGGCTGCTCTGCATGCACCGATCGATCCTCGTTTTCGGTGGTGGTTCTATCAGGGCATGCCTCACAGCATTCGCCTCGACGAAATCATGTGGGGCGGAGTCAAAGTCGATGGCATCCCGCCATTGGACCAGCCTGCGGTAATCCCCGCCAAAGAGGCAACCTATCTGGGGAAAAAGAACATCGTCTTCGGCATCCACATCAACGGCGAAGCACGCGCCTACCCGAAGCGTATCCTGGCATGGCATGAGATGACCAACGACACCGTCGGCGGCAAGGACCTCACGCTGGTCTACTGCACGCTCTGCGGGTCGGCCATACTCTATGACCAGAAGATCGGGGAGCGCCAATTCGAGTTCGGCACGAGCGGCTTCCTGTATCGTTCGAACAAGCTGATGTACGACCGGGAAACGCGATCGTTGTGGTCGGCGTTGGAAGGGGTACCCGTCACCGGGAAGCTGGTGAGCGCCGGACTACGGCTGAAGCGGTTGCCGATCGTCACCACCACCTGGGAAGCGTGGAACAAACGGCATCCGTCGACGACGGTGCTCTCGCTCGAGACCGGGCATCGGCGCAACTACGGGGAAGGCGTAGCGTATCGGGACTATTTCTCGACGGACAGGCTGATGTTCCCCGTACCGTTCGAAGACAAGCGGCTCAAGAACAAGCGGGAAGTGTTAGCCGTGATCCTCGGTCGTGACCCGGTTGCTTTCGATACCTTCTACCTCGAGAAGAACCCGTTGCATTCCGACACGATCGGGGGGCGGCAAGTCGTAGTCCTGACTGACACTTCCGGCGCGAACCGCGTCTACGATGCGGGAGGAGTGACTTTCTCGAAGTGGGATCGCCAGGCGACTCTCGTCGATCAGGAAGGACAGACCTGGAAGGTCACCGAGAGCGCGCTGCTCGGGCCGCATGGGCAACAACTCGGCCGCATCGCAGCGCATCGGGCGTTCTGGTTCGGCTGGCACGCCCAGTTTCCCAATACGCGGCTGGTAAGGCCGTGATTCGTGTTTCGTGTCTCGTGATGCACGGGGCGGGCTTCTGTGGCTTGCTGCCAGCGGCCTACGGCGCGACTGGTTGGAGTCCGTTCCTGCTCTTGCCACTGAGGGTGCGTCGCGATCCAGCCGCTGACGGAGAATGAGTTCGATGTGATCGTGGCGTTGGGTTCAAAATGGGGATAGCCTGCATTTCGCACTACCCGGCGGCTGAAATTATGCCAGGGGGCCGTAGCGAGATTTCAGGCGTGGACGTGGGCGTTCTTAAGCGTCGGCAAGGTCTTGATCATCTCGCCGGTCTTCTGCTCGGCGCGCCGCAGTTCATAGAGCTTTTGCAGGTTGAGCCAGAATTCTGCACTGGAGCCGAAGAAGTGGGCCAAGCGCAGGGCTGTATCGCCGGTAATAGACCGCCGGCCGTTCAGAATCTCGGTGATGCGGTTCGTAGGCACCTTGAGTTGCCGCGCAAGCGCAGCGGCACTCATATTGAGTTCTTTCAGTTCTTCGGCAAGATGTTCGCCGGGATGAATCGCGGGCACGGCCATGGCGGTTCTCCTAGTTTTTTTCTTCGCTGTCAAGGTTCACATTCGAGTCAAGTAGACGCGGCGATCAGTTGTCTTGCTTGTCGGTCTGAGGACTTCCTCGCTAGTGATAATCAACAATCTCGACATTCTCGGGTCCCGGGGATCCTTTGGGCCATTCGAAGCAAACTCGCCACTGGTCATTGATGCGGATGCTGTATTGTCCCCAGCAGCCCGTGGTGCAAGTCACGCGGCGGCGTTACGCGCCTCTGAACCAATTTCGCAACGCGTGGCCGCTTCAGGAGCTCGGCGCCACGCACTCCGCTCAGCCAGTCGGAAGCGGCGCGTAACCTTTCAGGCGACGGACGTTTGCGCTCGTCGGCTTTGTCGTTCGTCGGAGGAGATCACCCGGATCGCCATCCTTCTCACTTCGCGCCGAGCGAACGCAGTAGCCCGCCGCGCCTTCCACAGGACTTCCACCACGGGCCGCTAGCGGTCACCTTTGAGCACTTCGAAGCGGTTGCCGGGCAAAGCGGCAAGGTCCTGAAGAGTGGCTGCCGCTTCAAGTCGGTCGATCTTCATCCGAGAAGCCTACTCTATACGGGAAAAAGCCTTGATCCGTTTTCCGGCAGCAAATTCCTTCGTGCGCTTGTCGCGATAGCCGACGATCATTCCAAATATGCCTGAAAATATGCGTTACGTCAAGAGTAATGGTCAGTGTAACGATGGTCAACAGTAGCAGGATGGTGGGTTCGGGAGTCTCGCCGTCGTTGACGACATACTTTCACCTCCGCACCGAGAGAAAAGGATTCAAGTCGACGCATGGATTTTAGTGTTTGGCACGGCAGCCCAAAGCGGTGTGTCCCCGCCGCAATCAGGGCAACAGCCCTGAATCATCAGCCGTGCCAAACATGATTTCTCGGAGCCGGTAGACTACTCTCGACGCCATTCCGGAGAATAGAGAGGCCGAACCGAACCGCGCATGAAACGATTACCGGAAATCCTGATCGTTGCCGTCATGGCAGTGCTGCCGGTTTCCTGCAACCCGGCGGGAACGCGGGCCGCCGATAAGGCGAGATCTGCCCCCAAGACCTTCGTCGATCCCGCACCACCGGAACTCCAAGGCTCGAGCGGAAAGGCAGCGCCTGAACCCAGGCCCCATCCCGATATTCAGTTCTACTCCGAGCCGAAGCCGCTCCACCCTGACGCCGTCACGCACGATTGGGTGTCGTTTCTCGGCCCGACCCACAACGCGGTCTCAACAGAAACCCATCTGCTGGAAGAACTCGACGACACGCAGCCGAAACTGGCCTGGGCGCTGAGGAAGGGAACCTCCTACACTTCGCCCGCCATTCAAGGCGAGTATCTCGTCTACCTGCATCGGGTCGGCAATGTCGAACGCGTCGAGTGCCTGCACCCGGAAAGCGGCGAACTCTATTGGCAATTCGAGTACCCGACCGATTACCGGGATCGCTACGGCTACAACAATGGTCCGCGGGCCAGCCCGGTGATCGATGGCGACCGCGTCTACACCTACGGAGCCCTGGCGCAACTGCATGCTCTGGAACTGAAGACCGGTGAAGTCCTTTGGAAGCGCAACATCGCCGAGGAGTTCAAGGCGCCGCAGGATTTCTTCGGAATCTCCAACACGCCTCTGGTGGAAGGCGATCTGCTCATCATCAACGTCGGCGCGCCCGGCGGACCCACCGTGGCGGCTTTCGACAAGATGACCGGCAAGATGGTCTGGGGAGCGGGCGAAGAATGGGGTCCGAGCTACGCTTCGCCGGTCCCGGCCGTGATCCACGGCAAGCGCCGTGTATTCGTGTTCGCCGGAGGAGACAGCCGTCCTCCGACGGGCGGCCTCCTGTCCATCGATCCCGCGAACGGCAAAGTGGATTTCACCTATCCGTGGCGAAGCCGCAGTTACGAATCCGTCAACGCCTCGACGCCGACGGTGATCGGGAACCAGGTATTGATCTCGGCTACCTACAAGACCGGCGCGGTGCTGCTCGACATCCTTCCCGACCTGTCACGAGAAGTTCTGTGGACCAACTTCGACTTCGACCTGCATTTCACGACCGCCGTTCACAAGAACGGCTATCTCTATGGGTTCGACGGCCGCAACGAACCCGACGCGGGCTTATCCTGCATTCGCTTGCGCAACGGCGAGCGCGTCTGGCGCGTCGAGCCGGAGTGGAAGGAAACGGTCACGACGGGCAGCCGGTCAAGAGAGGTCACCATGAGCACCTTCCGGGGATGGCTCATGCCGGTCGACGGCCGCTTCCTTGCCCTGGGCGAGTGGGGACATTTGCTCTGGCTCGATCTCAGCCCGGACGGCTACCAGGAACTCTCGCGCACGTGGCTCGTCAAGGCGCGGGAGACCTGGGCCCTGCCTGTTCTGAGCCGGGGACTGCTGTACGTAAGTCAAAACACAAAAAGCCTGGACGGCGAGCCGCCCCGGCTGCTGTGCTTCGACTTTCGCGGAAGATGACTTCGGTAGGGGCCGTGATTCGTGATTCGTGACCCGGAAGATCACGGCGGGCAGGCTCAGCCGACGATGCGCACGAAGGCGATCACGATGCCGGCAACGGCGATCCCGGTCCCGACAGTCCACTTGATCAGGCGCAGTTCGAGCGCCGCAAGGCGGGTGTCACGTGGCCGCCGTGCTCGGCGGGGGGCTTGTACTTGGAGGAGCCGGGAACCTCGTTAGGGTAGTGGTAACAGCCGTCCCCGTTTTCTTCGCTCATGGCTAGCGAGCACGGTAGGGGGTTTCGTGTGTGCCACCCGAACAATGATTGGTAGAGTTTTGATCGGTTCCGAGAAAGAGGTGTGGCGCCCCCTGCCGCGATGGGAGTCCAGTAAAGGGAGTTTACACGCGCCACCCGGATGATATTTTCGCGTAGTGGCTGAAAAGGCGGCTCGTTCTAGTCGTAGCAGACGTCGAACCACGTCGCCGGTAGTCTTATGAACGAGTGCACTGCCGATGCCAGCTTGGCGCCGGTTGCTGCCGAGACCGCGTACACCTTCTTTCCGAGTGATCGGACGTGCTCAACCGCTGGCGTAAAGTCGCCATCTGCCGAGAGCAGATAGGCGGCGTCGAAGCAATCACGTTCGGCCATAATCACCAAGTCCGTCGCGAGCATCACGTCGACCGCTTTCTCCACAAAAACGGTGCTCTTGTTGTGTCGCTTCGCGAGATCCATTAGTTCCTGATACACCCCGCGATCGATTTTCGTATTCAGACTGGCGAGGTAGGTCCGAAGCTCTTGCGCGGCCGCATTGTTTACGGATCGAGGCTCCAGCCGACCGAGATGAGTACTGATGAGTGGATCGGCATCAAGCTTGGCAAGGAATCGGCGCTGGTCAGCGTAAAGCTTAGTATCACCGCTCTGAGGTACGCGGCCGATGTAATACCGCGTTGCGATCCACTGTCGTGGCCCGACCAGCTTGAGGGAGAGCTTGCGATAATCGAGGCGCCCAAGATGGACGGAACCCAGATCCTTCAGGCTATGGAACCAATTGTTTCCGTCGATAAAAAGTACAGCCCGATATGCCATTACGACAAAACCCCGGGGTGTGGCGCATTGCGCCAGACCCCGGGGGGATAAATGCCCGACTCCCGTAAGAGCCGACCAAGAATAAGCCTAGCCAGACATAAAACACCTTGTCAACGGCGCACGGCGCTCGTTGTCAAGAGGCAATAGAAATGCCCCCTTCGCAGGCGGGGCCTTGCGGCTCGATCGGTCTGATTTCCCCGTGGCCCCTTGACCACTTCGGGCGGCGCCGGCAGCCCTTGCAGATGCCTTCTTGGCGGCCGCAGAGCACCTTGCGGTGGCGCAGTTTGCCGGGCGCAGTCAGCTCGTCGCCCATGTCGGTGCGGCGCGGCGCGTAGCTCTCCGGCCAACGCATATTCTCGTTCCATATGCAGCAATGCGGGCAGGGTTTTTCTTCGTGCGCGCTCCCGGGATGCAGGATCACGGCCTCAACTGTTCACGTCAAAATAGATGCAGTCGGGGTGTTGGAAGACGAGCGCGCTGACACTCGCTTCGGGCTCCATCATGCAGCCCTCGGTCAGCCGGACGCTGATGTCTTCGGGGCGCAACAGATCGAAGAGCAGCTTCTGGTCATCGAGGTTGGGGCAGGCCGCGTAGCCGAAGCTATAGCGACGGCCGCGGTATTTCGATTTGAACCGATCGAGCATCGTCATCTCCGGCGGGTCGGCAAAGCCCCAGTCCTCTCGAATACGGCGGTGCAGCCATTCCGCGGCGGCCTCGGCGGTCTCGATCGCCAGGGCTTGTATGGCGTGCGACTTGAGATATTCGCCATTCTGCTTGTATTGCTCCGCCCGTTGGCGAATGCCTTCTCCCGCGCTGACGACGAATGCCGCAATCGTGTCTCGGACTCCGTTCGAGGAAGGAACCACAAAATCGGCGAGCGACAAGCCGTCGTCTCTTCGCTGGCGAGGAAAGCAGAACTCTCCGAAAAGCCCCATTCCGTCATTGCTGAAGATGCGAATCGTATTCCCTTCGGATTCCGCATCGAAGAACTGCCACAGGGCGCGCACCTTCAGGAAGCCGCGGGATTCGTCTTTGACATCTTCGATGAGGCCGCGCAACTTCAGAGCCTTGGGGTCACGATTGACGAGCTGCTTCTCGAAGTCACCCCGGAATCCCAAATGCCGCGAGTAAAGCATGCGGGGATTGAGATAGGACCAAACCTCATCCAGACGAGTCACATCGAGCTTCATACGCCGGCGGTAGGGAGCAGCAAGAGCCGGCACGTCCTTGCGCGCGCGCGAACTGCGCCGCAGAGAAATCAGCGGCGTTTCCGCGCGCGGAGACCGCAGGTCCTCTCCGCTCGGAGCGTGCTCGTCGAATACCGCCGAACGCTCGAGGGGGTCCATCAGGCGGTTCATCAGACTGAGCCCGCTCATCGCGTCTTTGGCGTAGCAAACGGCTGATCGGTAGGAGGGCGCGATCTTACGCCTCGTGAAACTGTCGCTCAGCGCCGCGCCACCTACCAAAATGGGCACGGTCACACCCGCTTCGCGGAGATCGCCCGCCGTATTGACCATTTGCTGGGCGCTCTTGACCAGCAGCCCGGAGAGGCCGATGACATCCGGCGAATGCTCGTGGAAGGCCTTGATCAACTCCTCGGGCGGCACCTTGATCCCGAGGTTGACCACTTCGAAACCGTTGTTCGTCAGGATGATGTCGACCAGATTCTTGCCGATATCGTGTACATCGCCCTTGACAGTAGCGAGGATCACCTTGCCTTTTCCGATCCCCTCGACGCGCTCCATGTAGGGCTCCAAGTGGCTGACGGCCGCTTTCATCGCCTCGGCGGACTGCAGGACCTCAGCCACAATCAACTCGTTGTTGTTGAAGAGGCGGCCGACTTCCTTCATGCCGTCCATCAAAGGGCCGTTGATGATATCGAGCGACGCGACCCCATCCCGACGTTTCTTTTCAAGGTCGTCGACCAGGCCTTTCCTGGTCCCTTCAATGATGTAGTTCGCCAAGCGTTCATCAAGAGGCAGGTCGGCGGCAACTTGCTTGACACGCCCTTTCGACCCACGGAAATGCTCGGTGATCTTCGCGATGTGGCGCCGGTTGATCTCCGCCTTCTGCTCCGGCGACTGTTCGCGGTAGTCCCGCGGCGCGCCGGAACCCTCAGGGGGGCTATTCCAAAGCAGATCATCGGCCAGCCGCTTCTCGCCGTCCGGTATGGCTGCGTAGCGCTCCAGCTTCTCGGTATTTACGATCGCGAGATCGAGCCCGGCTTTCGTGGCGTGATAGAGAAACACCGAGTTGACCACTTCGCGCGCCGCCATGGGGAGCCCGAAGCTGACGTTGCTCACCCCGAGCACTGTCTTCGATTGCGGGAGATGCCGCTTGATCAACCGAACCGCCTCGATGGTCTCAACGGCGCTGCCGATGTAGTTCTCGTCGCCCGTCGCACACGGGAAGACGAGGGGATCGAAAATGAGGTCTTCGGAAGCCATCCCCCAGGCCGCCGTGCACAACTGGTGGGCGCGCTTCGCTATGGCCAGCTTGCGTTCGCGCGTGATTGCCTGCGCCTGTTCCTTATCCTCGTCGATCGAGCCGATGATGACCGCAGCACCGTAGTTCCTGACAAGCGGCAGGACCTGATTGAACCGCTCTTCGCCGTCCTCGAAGTTGATGGAGTTGATGACGCTCTTCCCGAGGCACCAGGTGAGAGCCCGCTCGACCGCTTGCGCATTCGTGGTGTCGATCATCAAAGGCGCTTTTACCTTGTGGATGATTTTTCGATAGAAGCGGTCGATGTCGTCCAGCTCGTCGCGGTCGGGATTCTCAAGGTTGATGTCGATGATCTGCGCGCCGTTCCTGACCTGCTTCCGACCGATTTCCGACGCCTCCTCGTACTGTTCGTTCGTGATCAGCCGCTTGAAAGCGCGTGAGCCCACCTCGTTGGTGCGCTCGCCGACAAGCAACGGACGGTTGTCTTCAGCAGCCTCGACCAGCTCGATGCCGGAGTAATACGTGCGCCGGGGGCCGCGGTAGCGACGCGGTTGCTTGCCATCGACCATCTGCGCGATGGCCCGCAGGTGGTCGGGGGTCGTGCCGCAACAGCCGCCGATCAGATTCAGCCAACCGTTCTTGACGAACCGCTCGAGCGACGCTGTCAGTGACTCCGGCGTTTCCAGGTACCTTCCCTCCTCATCCGGGAGGCCGGCATTCGGATAACACGACACTCCCGTCCGCGCCATTTCGTGCATCGTGCGCAGATGGTCCGTCATGAACTCGGGACCCGTCGCGCAATTCAGTCCGATCGAGATCAGGTCGACATGCGCAAGCGACGCGACAAACGCATCGGCCGGCTGCCCCGCCAGCATCGTCCCCATCGGTTCAATCGTGCCGGAAACCATCACCGGCGTTTTACGGCCCAACGCTTCGAACACTTGCCGAATGCCCAACAGGCCCGCCTTGACGTTGCGCGTATCCTGGCAGGTCTCGAGCAGCAGCAGATCAGCACCTCCCTCGACGAGGGCCATCGCCTGGTCGTGGTAATCCCTCTTCAGCTCCTCGAAGGTAATGCCGCCGGTGACGGTCATCGCCTTGGTGGTCGGCCCCATCGACCCTGCAACGAAGCGGGGCTTGCCTGCCGTCGACGCTTCGTCGGCTGCCTGCCGCGCGAGCTTCGCGGCCGTATTGTTGATTTCGTAAGCCTTGCCGGCGAGCCCGAAGTCCCTGAGGTCACCTGCAGTGCCGTTGAAAGAGTTCGTCTCGATGATGTCAGAACCGGCATCGAGGTAGCCCCGGTGAATGTCGAGAATCACGTCGGGGCGCGTCAGAACCAGATGGTCATTGCTGCCCTCATACGCAACCCCGCCGAAGTCCGACGCAACGAGATCCCGCTGCTGGATGGCGGTTCCCATTGCGCCGTCGAGGACCAGAATCCGCTCCCCGAGCGCCTCCATGAGAAGCCTGCTGCGATCGTTCTGATTTGTCATTCCGACCAACGGAACCTGCGCCGGATCCCCAGCGATCGCTCAGGAGGCGATGATCCACCGCCCGAGCCAGAGGAACATTCGACGGCGGGAATGCCCTGGCCTGCATTTCTCAACACGTGGTGAAAAATGCAGGCCGGCCAAGTTACATCCTGATTATAAGTTGCACTCCTTGCATTGCCTTCGAGGGGGCTTAGCCTGCGACAAGGTAGAATGGTATCTTCTGTCCTACATGGAGGCGCAAGGAGAAGGGACAGCCTGGAGCGCAACGAATAAAACACCGGCAGTCATGAAGCGGTCCGATTCCGTTACGAGTGTCGACAATCAGGGGTCGCAACGGAATCCCTGAAGTCCGCGGATTCCAGGTCTCTACAAAGAAGAGAAAAGCGCCGTCGCAGGGGCTCAGTCTCTCGATTGACGGGTGCGGTGGAGTTTTTTCAACGCCGCCGGCTCAGCAAAACCACTCATGATCGCAGCAGTCATCAAAGAGAGTTTCCCCGGGGAAAAGCGCGTCGCTCTCATTCCCCGCAACGTCACTGCCCTGTCGCAGGCCGGCCTGGACGTCATGGTCGAATCCGGCGCAGGCGAGGCCTCGCTTCATGCCGACAGCGAGTATGAAAAAGCGGGGGCGAGGGTTGAAACCGACCGCGGGGCTCTCCTCTCGGAAACCGATTTGCTACTGACGGTTCGTGGCCCGGGCGCCTTCGCCGACTTCCCATCCGAGGAACTCGACCGGCTCAAGAAAGGTGCGATCCTGATCGGATTCCTCGAACCACTCGCCGAACCGGAAACGATGCAGGCCCTGGCAAGCCGAGGCGTCACGGCTTTCGCCATGGAACTCGTTCCCCGTATCACGCGGGCCCAGAGCATGGACGCCCTCAGCTCGATGGCGAGCATCGCGGGCTATGAAGCCGTCCTGCTCGGCGCAGAACACTCGCCGAAGATGTTCCCGATGCAAATCACCGCCGCCGGCACGATTACTCCCGCGAAAGTCTTCGTGCTGGGCGCGGGCGTGGCCGGACTGCAGGCGATCGCAACCGCCCGCCGTCTTGGAGCTTTGGTCGAGGCCTACGACATCCGGCCCGTTGTCAAGGAAGAGGTCGAAAGCCTCGGCGCGCGGTTCGTCGAACTCGAGATCGAGGCCGAAGCGGAAGGTCAAGGCGGCTACGCCGCGGCTCAGTCCGAGGAATTCCAGCGGCGCCAAAGGAGGCTGCTTGCCGAGCGCCTGGCATCGGCCGATGTCGTCATCACCACCGCCGCCGTTCCCGGAAAGCGCGCTCCGATCCTGATTAGCGCCGACATGACAGAGCACTTACGGCCGGGAGCGGTCGTCATCGACCTGGCGGCCGAAAAGGGAGGAAACTGCGAACTGACGCGCACCGGAGAAACCATGAGGTATCAAGGCGTAACCATCGTGGGGCCGGTCAATCTCCCGTCGCGGGCCGCCTACCATGCCAGCCAGATGTATTCGAAGAACATTGCAACCTTCGTCGACTTGCTCGTCAAGGGCGGCGATCTCACGTTGGACCTTGAGGACGAGATTATCAAAGGCACGCTGGTCACACACCAAGGCCGTGTCGTGCACTCAGCCGTCCTCAAGGCATCAGGCCAAGGAGACTAGCTTTGGAAGCCCTCATTCTTTCCGTCACGATCTTCGTTTTAGCCGTCGTCATCGGCTTCGAAATCATCACGAAAATCCCTCCGACCTTGCACACTCCGCTGATGTCGGGTTCGAACGCAATCTCTGGGATATCGGTCGTAGGCGCGCTCGTGGCTGCGGGCGCGGGCAAGGATGAACTGGCGGCCTACATCGGTCTGGGCGCAGTGATCCTCGCGACGATCAACGTGGTTGGAGGATTCCTGGTCACTCACCGCATGCTGTCGATGTTCAAGCGGAAGAACTAGAAGGGGACCGAGCCATCGTGCAGCAGAACCTCGTCAATGCCGCCTATCTTGTGGCCTCGGTCCTATTCATCCTGGGCCTCAAGGGGCTCACGTCTCCCCGTACCGCTCTCCGCGGGAATTTGCTCGGGGCCACGGGGATGCTCATCGCCGTCACCGCTACATTACTGGTCCGGCAAATCGTCAGCTTCGAACTCATTCTCGTGGGCATCGCCATCGGCTCAGTGGTCGGGGTAGCCGCCGCACTCAAGGTGCCTCTCACCACCATGCCGGAGCTGGTGGCCCTTTTCAACGGGTTCGGAGGAGGGGCTTCGGCTTTGGTGGCGGCGGCAGCCGTTCTTTCCCCGGCGATGATCGGCGATGTCGCCCGCATCCAGATGTATACCGCCGGCGCGGCCAGCGCCATTATCGGAGCGGCGACGCTGACCGGCAGCGTGATTGCCTGGGCAAAGCTGCAAGGCATGCTGTCGATGCAGCCGCGAGGCGGCGTCCTGCATACGATCAACTTTGTCTGCATTGCCGGGGCCCTGGGATTGGGCATCTATTACGCCCTTGATCCTGGGGCCCTGTGGGCCTTCTGGACCCTCATCTCCGTAGCGGCACTGTACGGCGTGCTCTTCACCGTGCCGGTCGGCGGCGCCGACATGCCCGTCGTCATCGCTCTTCTGAACTCGGCGTCCGGACTTGCAGCGGCCTCAACGGGTTTCGTCCTCAGCAACAACGTTCTGATCATCAGCGGATCGCTCGTCGGCGCCTCGGGATTTATCCTCACTGAAATCATGTGCCGCGCCATGAACCGGTCGCTCTGGGACGTACTGTCAGGGAATCTGGGTGACGCCATCGGCTCGTCGGACGATGATGTCTATCAAGGGCGCGTCAAGAGCGCTTCCGCCGATGAAGCCGCCCTCGTTCTGGAGGCAGCCCGCAGTGTCACCATCGTCCCCGGTTATGGAATGGCCGTGGCGCAGGCGCAGCATGCGGTCCGCGACCTCTCCCGAAGGCTCCAGAAGAACGGAGCGCGCATCCGCTATGGCATTCATCCGGTTGCCGGACGCATGCCGGGACACATGAACGTCCTTCTCGCCGAGGCCGATGTCCCCTACGACGAACTCTTCGATATGGACCAGATCAATCCCACGTTTGCGCAGACGGACGTCGTGATCGTGCTCGGCGCGAATGATGTGGTGAACCCCGCCGCACGGGATGATGCGAACAGTCCGATTGCCGGCATGCCGATTCTTGACGTGGACAAGGCTCGGACGGTGATGGTTGTCAAGCGCAGCCTCAGCCCCGGATTCGCCGGCATCCCCAACCGGCTCTTCGCGGCCGACAATACGCTGATGCTGTTCGGGGATGGCGAAAAGGTTGTGCGGGACTTGCTGGCAGCCTTGGACGAGTAGCTTAAGGCGCCTGCGGGGAAAGGCCGTGATTCGTCTTCCGTGACCCGAGGGCCGAAGGAGGCGATCAGAAAGAGAAGCGCAGCAGAAACCGAAACGTTCGACCGTCGTTTAGGGTGTTGGTGATCTCACCGAAGCTCGGCGCGGTGAGCTGGTAGCTGGGCGAGGCAAACTGGGGCGTATTGAAGAAGTTGTTCGACTCTGCCCGGAAGGAGAGGGTTTTCTCGGCGGCAACCTTCCAGTTGCGCGTGATCGCGAAGTTGACATTAACGATACCGTCATTGCGAAAGGTATTGCGACCGATGTTGCCTGCTCTCTCACCGGGCTGGATAAAGGCGAAGGCGGAGCGAGGGAGCCGTTCGGTGGAGGTATCAGGATGATTGATACTGCGTCCGAGAATGGAGGGATCGAGGATATGGACCCGGTCACCGCTCGTGCCGTCCACGTTACCGAAACCAGGGCCATCCGAACCGCTCGACAAGGAAAAAGGAGTGCCCGATTTGAGAAGGACGACGGAGAACATCTCCCATCGTCCGAACATCTTTTTGAGCACGCCGTTTGCCGCCGTCAAAGCTGGAGTCTGATAGCCCAAGCGCCCCAGGAAAGCATGCGATTGATGAAAGTCGCTCAGCGCCTTGACGTCGCCGTGCACGTCGTACTCGAATTGGCTGCGTCCGCGAAAGCTGTCTCTGCTACCCCCCGTGCTGGAGTAGTTGGCCCCCAGGTCAATGGCCTTGCTGAACCAATAGGAAGTTTCCAAGCTGAGTCCTTTCCAGCGACGGCCGGTCAGGGTGATCCGCGCCGCGTCGAAAAAGGCTCGTGAGCCGTTCAGGATGGTGCGGTTCTCGAAGTATCTGGGGTCGGGCCGGCGCTCGTTCACGGTGCTCGTAAGGAGCGGAATGCCGGGGACAGAATGTGCTCGATTGGTGGGCCACATGCTGACCAGGCGGTGAGAGCGACTTCCCACGTAACCCAGTTGAAGAGTCCACTGGCTCGTCGGGCTCAATTCCCAACTGAAGTTGTACTGATAAGAGTACGGCACCGCGAGGTCGGGAGAGAAGACGAACAACGAGGCTCTCGCGTCCGGGTCGGTGGGATCCACGTTCGCACCCGCCAGGGGGTTGATCAGGTCGGGAGCGGGAAGCCGCAGACGGAGATTACCCGGCGGGTTGAACCGGGACTGCCCGAACGTCGCCGGGAAGACTTCACCGAAATGGACCCCATAGGCTCCACGAATCGCTCCCCACTGGTCACCGAGGCGCCAGGCGAAACCGAATCGCGGAGCCACGTTGTTGCAGTCGCAATCATAAGGAAGTTCACTCAGGCCATTGACCTCGACCGGCTGCGTCAGCGGCTGATAGCGAATGCCGAAGTGCAGAGTCAGATCGGAGTTCACCCGCCAGTCATCGCTCACAAAGTATTGAAGATCCCAATAGCGAAATCCTCGGTGGGTGTTGCCCAGGCCGCGCATGTAGAAACTCGGCGTGCCGAGGCGAAGATTCGTGATGGCGTCGCGCGGCTGGCCTGATTCGTTAATGAAGTCGTTGCGGAAAGAAAAAACTCCCAAGTGAGACGAACTCTCGACACCGTTCACCTGCGAACGCAAGACGTCAAAACCTGTTGTCAGATTGTGCCGGCCCCGCGTATGTCTGACGCGACCGGCATACCGGAATCGATTCTGGGCCCGATCGATCGGAATGCTGGAGCTGGCGCCGATCGTCTCCAAAATCCGCGACGTGTAGATCATCGGACCGAGATTGGATTCATCAGGAACGATCAGCGAGGTGACCCGGTTGAATCCCGCCGAGAAGTCCATCATTGTTGCTGCGGACCAGGCACGGTTCCACGTGACGCGAGCATCATGCGATCGCGTCGTGGTATCGGGGTTCTGCCCATCCACGAGTTGAAACGCGTCTACTTTTTGGGTCTTGAAGTTGTATCCGAACGAAACCCGGTCATGGTCCTTCCAGGCTTGATCGAGGCGCGCTCCGATCGCATCGTTGTCGATCACCTGAGTAGCGTTGGTGTTGAGGGCACGAGGATCGATGTCGGTACGGTTGGGAAGTTCCGCGGGGAAGGCATCGATAATCCGCTGAACGAACGCACGGGCCTCAGGGTCCTGAGCGAGCGGCACCCTCTCATGGGGCGCCAGGACCAGGACGTTGCCGTTGACGTTGCCCCGGATGCGCTGCCGACTGCCGTCAAAAAGGATGCCACCACCGTTCCACAGGGGCATTCCGAATTGAAAGCCGTAGTCGTTCGTTCGCGCCGGTTTGACATCACCAACCTGGAAGAAGGAACGCGCCGAGAAGATGCTGTTGTTGTGGGACTCGTAGAGAGTGCCGCGTAGACGGGAGACCTTCGAATCATCCAAATGCAACAACGAGGTCGGGGGGCCTCCGAATTCCGCTCCAAAATAGCCGCGTTCGACTTGAAACTCCTTCACGACGGTCGCCGTGATCCCAATGCGGCGGTTCAATTCCTTGAGAACGTTGTTGTCAATCAGCGTGATTTGGACGTTCTCGTTGCGGCGGCTCTCGCCGGAGCTCGCATCCACGTCCCCGAGAAGGTTGAGGTCCGTACGATCTCTTGAAGCGGACTCATTCGGTTCTCCGGCAGGTGCGTCGGGGGGAGAACCGGGGTCCGCATTCGCTTCGGGTCCGGCTTTCGGGATGTCACCCGTAGCGGCCACGGAGCGGCTGCCGGTGTTGCCGCCGCTCGAGTTGGGCGTCTGACCAGCCAAGGGGAATTCCCTGCCCTCAGCAAGAAGCGACTTTGCTCCCAGGAGAAGCACGACGAGCCAAACGAGACGCACGTAGGCTTTACTCATGCCGTTGGGGGAGTCGCGGCCAACAAACCCACCAAGTACAGCATATCCCATCGGGCGTTCAACAAGGTTCTAGAGCAAGCCTGCCTTTCTCACCACCCGACGGTCGAAGCACATCATAGGGCCGCCAGGACTTCGTTACGCTTGCTTGCCGTGCTCAACGTACTGTTCAAGCTAAGCTTCAGAATCCGACAATGACCAGCGTCCGGCAGCACGGTCGCCGCAGGGAGCTCCATTCAGGCAGACGCGCCATCATCCCGTAGCCTCCGGCTTCATTTCCACCGACGGCGTCTCCAGACGAAGGCCAACACCGGAAAGAAAAACTGTCGATCAGAGGTTCTTCAGGAAATAGTTGAATTCGCGCTCATGACCGATGGTGGTCTCGGGGCCGTGTCCGGGGATGACAATCGTCTCGTCGTGAAGAGTGAGGAGCTTGTCGCGGATGGAGACGAGAATGGCGCGCGAGTCGCCACCCGGCAAGTCAGTGCGTCCGATGCTGTCACGAAACAGAGTATCGCCGGCGATCAACTTTTCCTCGGATGGGAGGTGGAGGCTGATGCTGCCCTGCGTGTGACCGGGAGTGTGGAGCACAACGAGGTTGGTGTCGGCGAGCTTCACGGTGTCAGCGTCGCGGACCATGACATCAATTTCGGGTTTCTCGGACGGCCTCATGTTCAGCAGCGCGGCCTGAACGTCCAGGTAATCCCGTATCCACAGGTCGTTCTCATTCATGTAGACGGGCGCGCCGGTGCGGCGGCGAAGTTCGGCGGCAGCTCCCACATGGTCAGCATGGGCATGGGTGATGATGATGCCTTCGACTTTGAGTTGATGGCGGTCGAGGATCTCCTGGAGCTTCTCCAACTCATCACCAGGGTCAATGACGAGCGCCGTTCGTGTGTCTTCGTCTCCGAGGATTGAACAGTTGCACTGCAACGGCCCTACCGGCAGTACTTCGTGAATCATTGCCGGTATAATATCAAGTCCCTTCGAGCCGCCCTGTTCGTTCATTATTCGCCCATCCTTCGGGGACGACTTGAGGTTTCGCCATGATCGACGTCATTTTACGTTGGAGTCATATCTTTGCGGCCGCAGTCGTAGTGGGCGGTTTCGCGTACGCCCGTTTCGTTTTATATCCGGCGACGAACGCACTGGGCGAAGATGAGCAGGCCAAGCTCCGCGAGGGAATCGCGGCGAACTTGAGGCCTTGGGCGTTAACGTCGATCGTGTTGTTGGTCGTATCAGGAAGCTACAACTTCTATCAAGTCGTATCTTCGGGTGTGGACACGGCCTACCACATGGCGTTCGGGATGAAGTTTCTTCTCGCTCTACACGTTTTCGCGATGCTGTTCATGCTGTCGACCCCGCCAAGCGGAGACCCGGCAAAAGACGCCAAACGCCCGCGCCTTGCATTGGGAGCATTCATCTCGGGGCTGATGATCCTGCTTCTCGGCGCATACCTGCGAACCCTGCACAGTTAGCGATGTCCGGTTATCAGGCGCTGCGCGAAGGCGCCGCGTGGCTAGTTCTTTCCCGGCGCGGCCGGATCCGAGCGACCGGCGAGGACCGTCTGAGGCTGTTGCACGCGATGTCGAGCAATGCCGTGGAGGATCTCAAGCCCGGAGAAGGAGTGAGGGCATACTTTCTCAATGCTCAAGGCCACATCCTGGCTGATACGCGGATTTGGGTGTTCGAAGATTCGACTCTTCTGGATACGGAACCCGAAACCCGGCAGAGCCTCGCCGAGCATCTCGAGAAGTACATCATCATGGACGATGTCACTCTCGAAGACGTGACGGACTCGATGGCGGCGGTGGCGGTTGAAGGCCCGCAGGCAAGGGCGATCGTCGCAACGCAGATCGGAGCGGCGCCGGAGTCGGGTGAGCACCATCTAGCCTCCAGCGGAGTGACGGTCGTGGCAACCTCGGCAACGGGTCAGCCGGGTTGTTGGCTTCTCGCGGAGGCTGGCGAGGAAAGCGAATTGATCCGGAGGCTGGAAGCGGCGGGCGTGGCTCCCGCCACACCCGAGGATACACAGGCGGTGCGAGTGGAGAATGGAGTTGTCAGGCATACGCAAGACTTCTTTGAGACGACCCTTCCACAGGAGTCCGGGCAAATGGGTCCGGTTTCGTTTGCGAAGGGCTGTTATCTGGGCCAGGAGATCGTCGAACGGGTACGCGCGCGGGGAAAGGTAAGGCGGCAACTCGTGCGGTTGGAGATCGATACGGCAATACTCCCGTCTTCCGGGTCGGCTGTACTGGCGGATGGCCACGAGATCGGAACACTCACAAGCCCGGTTTTCTCGCCGAGGATGGGCGCATGTCTGGGATTCAGCATCGTTCGCCGGGATGCATCCGGGCCTGATCGTTCGCTGACGGTGGGCGGACATGCAGCCCGTGTCACGAGCGCATACGACACGGTATAGGAGGAACGTGTCGCAGTCTCGATCAGCAAGCCGCGATGGGGCGCATGCCCCGGGGCGGATGTTTCAGGTCAGTGCTCTTGGGCATGCGATCAGCAAGAATAAAAGATGATCATTCCGGCGCCGCTCCAAGTTCCGGTCGCCGTCCACGGTCGAAACCATGATTGATAGCTACGGCATGTCTGATGTCGGACTGGTTCGGTCCCACAACGAAGATTGTTTCGTTGCGAACCCCGAGGACGGCCTGTTCGCAGTCGCGGACGGCATGGGCGGCGCGCAAGCGGGAGAAACGGCGTCGCGCATCGCGATTGAAACATTGACAGCCGAAATAGCCCAACATGGGCCAGACGCAACCGCTGATTCGCTCGAAAGAGCGGTCCGGCTCGCCAACGACAACATCCGCCGGGAAGCGGGACAGAACCCGGAATACGAAGGCATGGGCACGACCGTCATTGCCGTTCTGGCGCGGCCCTCGAAAGCCTTTCTGGTCAACGTCGGCGACAGCCGCTGCTACTTGTGGACAGGTGGTGAGCTGTTTTGCGTAACGAGCGATGATTCCTGGGTAAACGACATCGGCAGGGAGCTGGGGCTTTCAGCAGAACAGCTTCGTGTTCATCCTTACCGCCACGTGCTGACCAAGGCGGTCGGCACCGAAGATCATCTCGAGGTGGCGGCGCAAGAGATCGATTTTCTTCCCGGCGATACTTTGCTGCTGTGCTCCGATGGATTGCACGGCGTCACTGGAGAGAAAGCACTGATCGAGATTCTGGAGCAACCAGGCTCGCTTCAATCACGCTGCGCAGCACTGATCAAAGCGACCTTGTCAAAAGGGGCGCCTGACAACGTGACCGCCGTACTCGTGAAGTCCGTTGCAGACGGTCCCGAGGCTGAGGCTCCCGGCAGGTAGCGAAGACCACTCCTACCGTAGCCGCCCGATTTGCTCGACTTCCGCCTAACGCTCCGCTGACAGACAGGCAGACGTAACGTCCAGCTGCCAGCGGGAAAAGACCGTTTCTTCGGGAACAGAGCACTTGTATACAATAGCCGGATCAGGGTTGAAATATCAGTGCTGAAATAAGACATTTTTTCACTATTTCGGTTACAAAAAGCGTGGCAATTCAGTTCATTCACACAGCCGACTGGCAACTCGGCATGCAGTTTGCCGGAATTGGTGGAGACGCCGGAGCCGCCTTGCGCGACCAACGTATGGCGACCGTTCGGAAGATCGGCGAACTCGCGACACAACGGGGCGTGGATGCGATCCTCGTCGCAGGCGATGTGTTCGACGACAACACCGTCGCCGACGCAACACTGATTCAGACCCTCGACGCATTGAAGACCTTCGCCGGCGACTGGGTGTTTATTCCTGGAAACCACGATGCGGCGCGTGCGGCTTCCGCCTGGACCCGTCTTGCCGAGCGGAACCCTCCGGAGAATGCGCATTTCCTGACCAAATTAGAGGCCCCACTCAGCCTGCTTGACGGCGCTGCTGTGGCTCTGCCGGCGGTGCTACAGCGCCGGCATGAGGCAGACGACCTCACTGCCTGGTTCGACGACGCTGAAACGCCCGAGGGCGCAATCCGCATCGGCTTGGCGCACGGCTCGGTCGTCGAGTACCTGCCCAATCCTTCTGAGGCATCGAACCCCATCGCAGCCGGCAGGGCCGAATCCGCCCGTCTCGACTATCTCGCGCTAGGCGACTGGCACGGAACGCTGCAGATTGACAAGCGGACGTGGTATTCGGGAACTCCGGAAACAGACCGCTTTACTTCAAGCGATCCCGGCAATGTCCTGCTGGTTTCGATTGACGGACCGGGCCGGACACCCCGAGTCGAACCGTTGAAGGTCGGAACGTTCACGTGGCGTTCGATAGCTCAGGAAGTGCGCGACAGCACCGATATCGAGGCGCTCGATGAACAGATCAGTTCCCTAGCCCCTGACCCGTCAACCTGTCTGTTATCCCTGACCGTCTCCGGCACTCTGGATCTGGCTGTGAGGACCGAACTTCACGCCCTGTTGGAGAGGTGGGGAGCATTGTTGCGCTTCTTGCGAGTCGACGAGGGGGCGCTGCTGGCCACGCCCAGCGACGACGATCTGGATCGCATCGACCGCACCGGCTTCGTTCGAGTAGCCGTCGAAAGACTGCGCGAGCGAGCAAGCGACACCGGTGATCCGGACCGAGCGATTGCCGAAGCGGCTCTGATCCGGTTGTACGAAGAGCACGTCAAATTGGAGAGGTGAAAGATCAGGCCATGCAGATTGTCCGGCTCGCCGTTCGCCGTTTTCGCAAGCTGCGCGAAGGCGTCGAGATCGACGGATTCGAGCCCGGTCTCACCGTGATCGTCGGAGACAACGAGGAGGGGAAATCGACCCTGCTGAAAGCGCTTCAGTCGGCATTCTTTGATCGACATAACCTGACCGGGAAACTTATCGACGAGATGATGCCCTTCGGCTCCAGCGTCCGCCCGGAAATCGAGGTCGACTTCGAACTGACCGGCGAAAGCTATCTGCTGAAAAAAAGCTTTCGTCATGAACCGTCGGCTCTGTTGAAGCGAAACGGCGGCGAGCGAACCTGGCAGAACGACAGCGCCGAGGAGACCTTGCGCGAGCTGCTCGGTTTCACGCCACCGGGGCGAGGCGCCGCGAAGGAGGAGCACAGGGGGCTCGCCGGCCTGCTCTGGGTAGAGCAAGGCCGCGCTTTTGCGCCGTTGCAACTCAACGAGGACAGCCGCACGGCGTTACACGACGCGATCGAGGGAGAGGTGGGGCAAGTTCTCGGCGGCGACCGCGGCCGGGCCTTGCTGGCGTCGGCCGAGCAGAGAACAAGACGTTACTTTGCGCCTAAAGGACGCGAACGCGACGCTCTGAAATCACCGCTCAGGCGAGTGGAAGAGTTACAAGCTGCTTGCAACACACTGAAGGCGGACGTTCAAGTCTATGACGAGAAAGTAGAAGAGCTCGAGGAGTTGCAAGGACGGCTTGCGAAATACGAGCGCGACAATCGACTCGGCGCGGCCAAAACGAACGTAGAGCGGGCGAACACGGCAGTCCGGCAGATCGAGAACCTTGAAAAAGAGGTCGAGACCGCAAAGGCCGAGGCAGAAGCGGCGGAAAGCCGTGCTGGCGCGGCTGCGGGAGAGAGTACTAGGCGTAGAGATTTGGTCAAGTCCGTAGAGAAGAAAGCGGGCGACATCGAAAACACAAGGCCCCAACTCCAAGAATCGGAGATGAAACGGGACACCGCACGGGAGAACTACGAGGCAGCTCAGCTGTCGTTCAAGGATCGGAGCACACAACTCGAAGCGGTGCGCAATGAGCATCGAGAGGCGCAACGCCAACTGGAAAGAGCCCGGATCGCAGAGGAGTTGAACAACCTTAAAAACCGGCTCCAGAAAGCCGAATCGCTGAGTAGTCGAATCGAGAAAGAACGGGAGATTCTCGACGGGACCGCGATCGACGAAGGGATCCTTGCTCGGCTTCGCACGCTGTCAGGCAAAGTTCGTGAGAGCGAAGCCGCTCTCGAAGCTATCGCCACGAGCTTGATCTTCGCACCTGATGGTGACAACGTCGTCGCCCTCGACGGCCTGCCTGTCGATGTCAAGAAACCGCTGAAAATCACCGACAGGGCCACGATCCAGCTGGAAGGGTTCGGGACGCTGGAGATCCTGCCGGGCGGAGAGGACATCCCCAACCTGCGTAAGGAGCTATCGCGCCTGGAAGGTAACTTGCGAACAGAATTGCAAAGTGTCGGGGTGGAGACGGTGGCGGATGCGGAGAGAGCGCACCGACTGAAACAGGAACAGGCCAGCACAGTCAAGGAATTGCAAGGAACACTCCAAGGTGTCACGGGGGGTGAACTCGAGGAATTACGTGCGCAGGTCGGCGAACTACGCCAGGAGCTTATGCGACTGACCGTTGAAACGGACAACGATCCACCACCTATCGAGCAGGCGCAGACAGCTGAAAGCGCCGAGCGCAAGAAACAGGAGGAAGCGCAACAGGCCGCGAGCGAGGCCGAACAGACAAGGGACAATGCAAGAGATCAATACGATCCTTTGAAGGAACTGTATATAAGAATCAAGGCGGCTTACGAGCAGGCAGATGAAGAGCTTGCCGAAGCAAGCAAGACATTGGATGAGGCAAGGCAAGACAGGTCGGACGAACAGCTTGAGGAACTCGCCGTCGAAACGAAGCGAGAGGCTGAACAACGCAATAAAGCGTATGGAGATCTGATTTTGAAGCTCGAATCGCAGTCGCCCGATAACGTCAGGAGCGAACAAAAACGTGCTCAGGAAGCCTTTGAACAGCTTCAGGAGACGATCAACAAGGACAAACGGGATTCACTCATTCTGACTACCGAGTTGCGCACGCTTGGGCAGAAAGGTCTTGCAGAAGAACTAGAGAGAAAGGATGGCGAATTGGCCTCCGCCAGTCGGGAACTGCAGCGGATCGAACTGGATGCGAAAGCCTGGAAACTGCTTTTGACAACGCTGCAAGAGGCCGAGAGCGAAGCGAAAGCAAAGTTCTTAACACCGGTGAAAGACCGCTTGGAACCCTATCTTCAGTTGCTCTTCCCGGATGCGTCCCTGCAACTGGACGGGGACGATCTTGAAATCGTTGGGATACATCGAAACGGTATCCAAGAACCTTTCTTGAGTCTCAGCATTGGCATGCGTGAACAGATCGCCGTTCTAACCAGGCTGGCGCTGGCCGACCTGCTTCGAGAAAAGGGCAAGCCGGTTGCGCTCGTACTCGACGATCCGCTTGTCAACAGCGACCCCAAACGTTTCAAGCGGATGCGGCACGCGCTCCACAGAGCTGCGGAGAACGTTCAGATTATAATTCTGACCTGCCACGAAGATCGTTACAAAACGCTCGACGCAAATATGATCCACCTTTCAGATTGCCCGGCCTGGTAACGTCTCCTGGGTTCGCACGGATTTCAACCGCGGCCTACGTGCAGCCAGCATACCTGTAACGAACTTACCCAGTTAGTCAAGGTCGCTGCTGCATGGCCGGCTCTGGTGTGTACGGCGCGGCTTCTGCACCGGTTATTGCTCGGGGTCAACATCTTTTTTTCAGGATTGGCGACGTACAACGTGACGGTGTAGGAACATCAAAGAGCCAGTGTTCCTCTGCTACGACGGTCCTCAGCGGCCGTGCCGGAGAATTTTTCCGAACAAGCGGCGTGTCTTGAGTTGAACCTCGTGGATCAGTTCCGGCAGCGACTTGCCGTCGGCCGGAGTCTGGCTCCAGCGCGAAAGCAACTCCTGGACAATAGCGCGATGAGCCCGGTCGGCGGGGATCCTGCTCGTGGAGTGGCCGGTCATGACGCGGCAAGCGTGGTCAAGGGCGCGAAAGAAGACGGCGTTGGCGTAGAATTCCTCAGCCTCAGCCGCATCCAAGCCCCCGGTGGAATGGATGACGGCGATCCGTTCCGGAGTGTTCAAGGACTCGAAGAAGACACCAGCGGCTTTCAATCGAAGGTACATCAGGATGAAATCGAGATCGTAATAGCCTCCGGGGCCGGACTTGATCGGGTGAGAAGCACCCTGCTCCCGTTCGATGCGTTCCCGCATTTCGACCAGCAGGCGGGCGAGTTCCGTATCCATGCCCCAGCGATGCCAACCGATATCCTGCAGCTCGTTGAGCGAGTTGGTGCCACGGGGAATGTTACCGGCAACGGTGCGGGCCTTCATGTAGGTGACGGCTTCCCAGGGCTCAGCGATTTCCTCGAAGTAGCGCTTATAACGAGAGGCAATCTGCACCAATTCTCCGTCCCGGCCCATGGGCCTTAAACGGGTATCGACGGCGAAGATAAAGCCCTCGCGGGTGTAGGTCGAGATAATCTCGATGAGCCGTTCGGCGACTTGCGTCCAGCGGTCGTGGTCCGCTGCGGCGCCGTCATCCAAGAAGAAGACAATGTCGGCGTCCGATCCCAAATCGAACTCCCTCATCCCCAGACGCCCCATGGCAATGACCTGCATGGAAGGGTCTTCGGGAGCAGGAGGCGAGTTTGGGAACACTTCGTCGACGGCGAGGCGATAGGCGGTTTGGATGACCCAGTCTGCGAGGCGGCTTGTGTCTCCCAGTGAATGGAAAATGGGGCGGCGGCCATAGATGCTGCCAGCCAGAATGCGCAACATTTCATGGCGGTAGAAGCGTCTCAGGCAATCGGATTTCCCGCTCAGGCCGCTTTGGGATTCCAACTCTTCACTGACCTCTGCCCTGGCGTGATCAAACAAGGAAGGGTTTTCCTCAGAGGGAGATTCCGCGACAGCTTTCAGGCGTTTGATGTCTTCGGGACGAGAGATCAAGTGTTCCGCGAGATATGGACTGTGTTCAAACAGGTCGCCCACACACGCAAGCAGCGGTTTCGAGTTTTCGATTTCGGCACACAGCGAAGGCATCGAAACGAGCCTGTTCAACAGGAGCTCCATGCGCCTGCTTCCCCAAAGGATGGGCAGTGAGCGGACGGCCTCGGCGAGGGCGGGTGCATGCCGCTCGATATCAAGAATCTGCCCATGCAGGATTGGAGGCGCCAGTACAGGCAGGTCCTCACTTTCGTCCACAGGTTGGTGCAACAAGGGCGAATCGATCGCAGTCGGCTCCTGGGAATGGATGACACGCTCATAAATCTCAGTGACCTGATCGAAATGGAGGCGCATCTGCAACTCCATCGATTCCCGGCTCATGTGCGGCGAGATCAAATCACGCATCTTGTTCGAGAGGACTTCAAGCTTGCGGGCGCCGCGAGGAAGCGTATGAGTCTGACGATTCTCTTCGAGTTGCAATCGATGCTCGAGGATGCGGAGGAACTGGTAGGCCGCGGAGAGTTGCGCGTAATCGGGCATCGAGAGATAGCCTTTTTCGAGGAGCCGGTGAAGAGCAAAGAGCGTACCGCTGCTTCTGAGCCAGGCGTCACGTCCACCATGAAGCCGCTGCAGGCACTGCACCATAAACTCAATGTCGCGAATCCCTCCGCGGGCAAGCTTGACGTCCGTCCCTCCCCGCGAGCGCCTGCGGAGCTTTTCCTGAATGCGGTCCCGCGTCTCGGAGATGCGTTCGATCATCGAGAAGTCTGTCGAAGTCTGGTAGATCAAGGGCCGAACAGAGTCGAGAAACAGCGTGCCGAGAGCGGCCGAGCCGGCGGCGGGGCGCGCCTTGATCAGCATCTGCAGTTCCCAATCACGGGCGCGCCGGTGGTAGTAGTCGATGGCGCTGCGAAGCGGAACCACAACTTCTCCGACACTCCCTTCGGGACGCAGGCGCAGGTCAACCCGATAGCAGATCCCTTCGGGCGTGATGCGGGAAACCAGGTCCGTCAAACCATTCGCCACCTGGGTAAAGAACTCTTTGTTGGTGATGACAATCGGCCCCGACGTCTCCCCTTCATCGGTGAATAGGAACATCAGGTCGATGTCCGAGCTGTAATTGAGTTCACGTCCGCCGTGCTTGCCGAGAGCGAGAACAACGATCTCGGACTCGATGGGCCCGTGATCGGCGGGCGAGAGCGGCCGACCAAAACGGGCAGTCATCTTCCGGACCATATATTCCAAGGCGCCCTGGAGGATGGTGTCCGCAAGATTGGAAAGCTCCAAGGCGACCTCGGGCAACATCGCGAAGTCAATCACATCACGGGCAGCGATACGCAGGAGCTGCATTCGTTTGAAGCGAGCCAAAGCAACGGTTATGGATTCCTCATCCGCCAGCGGGGAAAGCCAACCCAGTTCAGTCCGCAACTCAGGCTTGCTGCGAAGACGCTGCTGCTGCGGGTCATCGAGGTACCAAGAAAGCAACTCGGGGCTCCTCAGAAGAGTTTCCGTGAGGTAGCTGCTGTGCGAGAAGAGGCGGATGGCGGCGCCGAGTCGATTTTCTGCGCTGAAGAGATCAGTAGTTTCGCCGGGGGCTATCGTGAATCGATCGACACCCGAGAGGCCCGCGTCGGGATCGGGAGAATCGTGCAGGAGCTTGGCAAGCCTATCCAAGTCCTCCGGAGTTGATCGTGCGGCGATCCGTTCAAACGAGCGCCGGGCTTCGGCAGGGCGATCGAAAGGAATGTCAGAGAGAGCCTGATCAACACCGGGCATTGAATAAAACGATAGCGCAACTTGCCGTTGCCGCTTTCGCCGTGGTTTCTCGGGGGAGCCGATCGACGCAAGCTCAGCAGCGGGCTCTTGGCATGAGAGAGAGTCGGCCACAGGCCGTACAGCCTCAGAAGCCAAGGTCGCCCGCGCCCATCAGCTTTCGGCCGAGAAGACAGCTATACGGAAAGCAAGCGGGGAAGGCATCATCTCTCTACATACCGGCGAAAAGATGATCGCCGCAACCGACGACAAACCGGGCAAGAACCAGGGGAAAGGCTTTGCATCGCAGCCAAGGTCGCAAGGCAACCCTCCGAAGCAGACCCGTCGGAGCTTCAGTCATTCGGAACGTCCACGAAGCTTCGCTGAATCGATCCGGCTACACTGGGGAATCTTATGCTGGATCTCAGCTTCCTGCGGAAAAACTTCGACCACGTCCAGGAGCGACTGCAGGTGCGAGGCGCCGCTGCATCCCTCGGGCGTTTTCAGGAAGTAGATCAACAACGCCGCGCCGCAGTCACCGAGATCGAGAACTTGAAGGCACGGCGCAACGCTCTGAGTGCGGAAGTCGCCAAAGCCAAGCGCGCCGGCGAAGACGCCGACGAACCGATGCAGAAAAGCCGAGAAATCGGCCGACAAATCAAGAATCTCGAAGACAACGTCAAGGCTCTCGATGAAGCGCTCGCCGAAATCCTGCACGGCGTGCCGAACCTCCCGCACGAGTCTGTGCCCGTTGGAAGCGAGGCGGACAACGAGGAGACCCGCCGAGCTGGCAAGCAACGCGACTTCGACTTTAAGCCGCAGGCCCACTGGGACCTCGCGCCCGAGCTCGGCATCCTCGACTTCGAGCAAGCCGCCAAGATCACCGGCGCGCGCTTTGCCGTCTACTGGAATGCCGGCGCCAAGCTCGAGCGCGCCTTGATGAACTTCATGCTCGACGTTCACACCCGCGAGCACGGCTATACCGAAGTCCTGCCGCCGTTCGTCGTCAACTCCGCGAGCCTCTTCGGCACCGGACAACTGCCCAAGTTCGCCGAAGACCTGTTCAAGCTGGAGAACACCGACTATTGGCTCGTTCCCACCGCAGAAGTGCCTCTGACGAACCTGTTGGGCGACAACACCATCGACATCAACCGCCTGCCCATCAAGCTTACGGCTTTTACGCCGTGCTTCCGCAGCGAAGCCGGCTCGTACGGGCGCGACGTGCGTGGCATCATCCGCCAGCACCAATTCCAAAAGGTCGAGCTGGTCAAGTTCGTTCTCCCCGAGAACAGCTATGACGAACTCGAATCACTCACCCGCGATGCCGAGGACATCCTCGACCGGTTGGACCTGCCTTATCGGACGGTTGTTCTCGCTACCGGCGATCTCGGCTTTTCGAGCGCCAAGACGTATGACATCGAAGTCTGGCTCCCCGGCATGAACGAGTTCAAAGAGATCTCATCCTGCAGCAACTTCGAGAGCTTTCAGTCCCGCCGCGCGAAGATCCGCTATCGCGACCCGGCCGTGAAAAAAGGGAAATCGCAACTCGTTCACACACTCAACGGCAGCGGCCTGGCCATCGGACGAACCTGGGTGGCGATCATCGAAAACCATCAGCAGAAAGACGGGACGGTCGTCATCCCGCAAGCCCTGCGGCCCTATCTCGATGCCGAGCGCATCCTTCCCGGCGGCAACCTCGAATAGATGAAGGATCGGCGAGTCATCATCGATACCGACCCCGGCATCGACGACGCCCTGGCACTCATTCTGGCTTTCAGCTCACCCGAGTTGAAAGTCGAAGCCATCACCACCGTAAGCGGCAACGTCCCGCTAGAGGACGCGACGCGCAACGCACTCCAAATACTCGAAGTCCTTGACCTCTCCGAACCCCCGCCCGTCGCCTACGGCGCCGCCCGGCCGATTGTGCGAGAACCACTCGCTGCCCGGCACGTTCACGGAGAAGATGGACTCGGCGACATCGCAGTCCTAACCAACGTAGGGGGCGGCCCACGCTACCCCCGGCCCACTATCTCGCCAGTCGGCACAAGCGCCGTAGAGTTGATCCTCAGTCTGCTCAGCGAAAATCCCGGTGAAATCTCGATCATCGCTCTCGGGCCGCTCACCAATATTGCCCTGGCGCTCGAATCGAATCCCGCGGCCTTCTCTCAAGTGCAGGAAGTCATCGTCATGGGCGGCACCGTGAACGGCATCGGCAACGTTACCGAAACGGCCGAGTTCAACTTTTATGCCGACCCGGACGCCGCCTCGCGAGTGATCCGGAGCGGAACTCCCATCGCGATCATCGGACTCGACGTGACCACGCGCACCCTGCTTACCCCGGCAGCCCTCGAAGCAAGCACCCGTGGCCGCCGTGACCGCGTCGCGGAGTTCATCACCGACATTTCAAGCAAATACTTCGAGGTGAGTCTTCAACGACGCGGCCTCAGCGGCTGTCCGCTGCACGACCCGCTCGCCGTCGGCGTCGCAATCGACCGCAGCTTCGTCATGCTCGAATCTTTCCAAGCCGACGTCGAAACGGAAGGACGACTCACCGCGGGCATGCTCGTCGCCGATCGCCGCAAACGCGAGGCCCAGCCTGCCGGCCCGACAATCCGAGCCGCCGTTGATGTCCAGTCCGAGCGCTTCATCAACTTCTTCCTGAGCCGTGTCCTGCCCCCATAATGCACTTGTGTGCATGAGCGGAGGCAGCCCGTCCTGGACGTCACTCCATCCGGCGCATCGACAATGTCCCATAAACAGCGGTTCCCATCACAGCCGCAACGAGTACCACAAACACCCACTGATTCAGTCCCGCCGCATTGTCACGCGCCGTCTGAACCATCTTCCATTCGATGTAGCCCATTGGTGCGATCACTTGAAGCTTGATCACATTGAGCAGCCAACGGGCCATCGCGTAGAGCCGCGGCGCGTTCGACCCGGTAACCTGCACGGGGAAGTTGCCCCGGTGTGGAAACCGGCTCGCTACCGTCATGACCACATACACCGCGAAGCTCACAGCGGGTAGGATCCAGAGGGACGATTTCGATGCACTTCCCCGCGGCGCGCCGCTCCAGTCGAACCCCGAAGGCACTCGCTCCGGCAGCGCCTCCCAATAGACCGTCAGGTAGAAAAACCAAAACAGAACGACGCCCAGCGTCGCCACTTCCAGCAGCCACTCCCAGCGACCCTCCGGCAACCAACGCGCCGGCAGCCGCGGCCGCGCTTCCTCGCCAAACAACGACATGCTCGTCAATAGTGTAAACGCCTCGCCTATCGTTTTTTCTGCTCGACGACTAAGACGATTCCCTCGACCACTTGCCCGCGGCCCAAACCACCCCTAAACTTACGCAAAAAACCAATGACCATCACCAGAAAAGCCACCGGATTCCCCCTCGTCGCACTGACCGCTCTGCTGCTCATCGCCACCGCCTGCTCGAGCGATCCGCCCCGGCCCAACATCCTCTGGATTGTCGTCGAGGACCAATCAGACCACTACGGCCCTTACGGCGAAACGCTCGCCAAAACCCCCAACGTAGACCGCCTCGCCGCCGAAGGCGCGACTTTTTCGAACGCCTTCGTTACCGCCCCGGTCTGCTCGCCGGCGCGGTCGGCGCTGATCACCGGCATGTACCAAACCAGCATCGGCGCCCACCATCACCGCAGCGCCCGAGGAGAGATCGAGAATCACCTCGCCGTCGACGTGCAGCTCGTTCCCGAACTTCTCAAAGAGGCGGGCTACTTCGTGACCAATGGCCGATTCACCGAAACCGGCTCGGCAGAACTCGCCACAGGCAAAACCGACTACAATTTCGTCTATCCCGACGACCTATACGACGGCAGCGACTGGTCCGAGCGCGCGGCTGGCCAACCCTTCTTCGCCCAAGTTCAACTCCGAGGGGGCAAGCTCCGCAACCAGCAAACGCTCGAACCGCGTGAGGACGTCCACACCAACGGCATCGATCCGGCCGACGTGACACTACCGCCCTACTACCCTGACCACCCTGTCATCCGAGAGGACTGGGCGCAGTACCTCGAATCCATCGAGCACGTCGACTGGGAGGTCGGCCTGCTTCTCAAACGCCTCGAAGACGAGGGCGCAGCCGACAACACCGTCGTCATCTTCCTCACGGACCACGGCGTCAGTCATGCCCGCGGCAAGCAGTTCCTCTACGAAGAGGGCATCAAGATCCCCCTCATCGTGCGAGCCCCAGGACAAGTCCCGGCGGACTCCAAACGCGACGATCTCGTCGCCCACATCGACATTGCCGCCACAACCCTCGACTTCGCCGGTGTTCTCGTCCCCGAAACCATGCAGGGCCGTCCGCTCTTCGGACCGAACGCGATGCCACGAGACCACGTCGTCTCGGCCCGTGACCGCTGCGACGAAACCGTGGAATACCTTCGCAGCGTGAGAACCGACCGTTACAAGTACATCCGCAACTACCTTCCCCAGCGGCCGCACCTCCAGCCCAACCGCTACAAAGACGGAAAAGCTGTCATCAAAACCATCCGCGAGATGCACGCCGAAGGGGAACTCAACCCCCACCAGGAACGCCTCTTCACCGTTCCCCGCCCCAAAGAGGAACTGTACGATCTCGAATCCGACCGCCACGAGCTCATCAACCTGGCAGCCGATCCGGCGCACCAGGAAACCCTGCAGAAACTCCGCGGAATCCTGGATGAATGGATCGAAACCAGCGGCGATCAAGGACCCGAAACCCCCGAAGCCTATGATTCCGACATGGCCGTCTATCTCAGCAATCGCCGCGGCCTCCAAAGAGACATCCTCGTCCGGAATATCGGGACCATGAAAGCCTGGGCTGCTGAAGGGAAATAGATCCTGGATCCCGGTAGTTGCAGCCCTGTGCCGGCCAAGAACGAAAACCGGCTGGAGATCTCGCTATCAGGCTCGCCCTTGCGCACGGAAGTCTAACCTGCATTTCTCACCACCCGACGGTCGAAGCACACGATACGACCGCCAGGACTTCGCTTTTCCTTCGCAACGCTTGCTTGCCGTGCTCGATGTACTGTTCAAGGCCTAGCGGATCGCGCTTCGCCCTGACGGCCCTCTCACGCACTTCGCCTCGCCGCGCACTGAGAAATGCAGGCTAACGGCTTGGTCTCGAACCTGTCTTGTGACGACTACGCGCTGACGGATCTGTTGAAGATCGGGCGTGAGTAGTCAGCGTGGTCAGGAATCACACACAGGCATCCGCGTGATAGGAACTGCGCACCAACGGACCCGCTTCCACGTGGCGGAAGCCGACCTGCTCGCCAACTCGTTTCAAGGCAAAGAACTCTTGCGGTGAATAGTAGCGATGGATCGCTACATGGTCCCGCGAAGGCCGCAGGTACTGGCCCAACGTCAGGATGTCAACCAGATGCTCGTGCAGATCGCGCATCACGTCGACGATTTCCTCTTCCGTCTCTCCCAAACCCAGCATCATCCCTGACTTTGCGGGAATCTCCGGGGCCGTTCGCTTGGCGTGACGCAACATGTCAAGCGAGCGTTCATAATCCGATCCCCGACGAACATCGAAGTACAACCTCGGGACGGTCTCGACATTGTGGTTGAACACGTCCGGACGGGCGGCCAGCACCGTCTCCAACGCCTGATGCGAGCCCATGAAGTCCGGCACCAGCACTTCCACCCGGCATTCCGGAACCCGCTTGCGAATCGCCTCGATGGTCAGCGCGAACAACTCCGCACCGCCATCCTTACGGTCGTCACGGTTCACGCTCGTCACCACGGAATAGCGCAATCCGAGCGCCGCTACCGCTTCCGCCACGCGACGCGGCTCGTCGTAGTCAACATCCAGCGGCGCGCCCTTCTGCACGGCGCAAAACCCACAGCGACGCGTACAGACATTTCCCAGAATCATGAACGTCGCCGTGCGCCGATTCCAGCAATCGCCCACATTCGGACACGCCGCGCTTTCGCACACCGTATGAAGGTCGAGATCGGTGACGAGTTGCTTCAACCGCCGATAGTTCTCACCCACCGGCGCCGGTGCTCTCAGCCATGACGGACGCCTCCCCGCCGGCCCCGGGTGCGGACCGTCATACATCGGAACCAGCGGCTTCACCCGAGGCGCATCCGGTTTGCCGATCTGAACCAGATCACTCATGCTCCGCCCCAGTGTAGCGGTGGAACCTATGGACACGACCGGATCGAGTTCGCGTCCGAGGTCAGAACGCAGTCTCGTCATCTCCGACAACAGCGCACTCTACTTGATCTTCTCGTCCCTCTCGACCTTGCCATCACGGATGTGGATGACTCGATGGGCGTGCGTGGCGACGGCAAGCTCGTGCGTTACGACAATGATGGTATTGCCTCGCTTATGCAACTCTTCGAATAAAGTCATGATTTCAGCGCCGGTCGCAGTGTCAAGGTTGCCCGTCGGTTCGTCAGCCAACAGAATCGAGGGATCATTCACCAGTGCACGGGCAATCGCTACTCTCTGCCGCTGACCGCCTGAGAGTTCGTTGGGCTTGTGGTACACCCGGTCCAACAAATCCACCAACCCCAGCGCATTCTGAGCGGCTTTGATCCGCTGTTCCGGGGGCATCCCCGCATAGATCATCGGCAGCTCGACGTTCTGCAACGCCGTTAACCGCGGCAGCAAGTTGAACGTCTGGAAGACAAATCCGATCTCCCTGTTGCGAATCAACGCCAAGTCATCGTCATTCATGTGGCTGACCAGCCGCCCCGCGATGTAGTATTCGCCGCGGGTCGGTGTATCGAGGCACCCGATCAGGTTCATCAACGTCGACTTACCGGAGCCGGACGGCCCCATGATCGCTACGTACTCGCCCTTGTTGATCTCGACATCCACGCCCGAAACCGCGTGAATCTCCTGATCACCCATGACATAGGTCTTCCACAAGTCCTGGGTCCTGATTACGATACCCTGCTCCTTGAGGTGCTGACTCGTCCTCTTTTCTTCTGCCGTAAGAACTGCCATAGAAACGATTTAGTGTTCCGAAGGAGGGGCTCCGGCCACAAACAGAACAGACGACCACAAACCCGAAAGGTTTCTGAACCCCGGCAACCTTTTCGTCAGTGTATCAAGTACTTACCAGAATTCCCGGGCATGTCTCCGCACCCGGTCGCCATGTCGCCGGATGGACTCCATCGCCTCTTTGCCAAGCGGACCCCAATCATCCAAAACGGCGAGATCCTCTACCAACTCCTCCCGATTCCCGGGCGCGGCCAATGCCACAGCCACTGAATCGTGAGCCAAACAAAACCGATAGCAGTCCGGCGCCGGAGGAGGGACAAACCCGGCTGGATCATCGGGCGTCGCGCCCATCAAGTCCTTCCATCGCAACCCGGTGAACGTCACCACAGGGGTTCCCAAGGCATCCGTCACAGGAAAAACGTCACTCTCGGCACCACGGTGGGCTGCGTTGTAGCGAACCATCAACATGTCAAGCCGCCGCTGCCCTGTATCAGGGTCCGTCTCCTGCCCCCACCGGGCGGCCAACTTCCGCTGATGGCTCGTCAGTCCGATCATCTTCAGCGCGCCCTCCCGCTTCAGCCTCGCCAAGGTCTGCCAAGCACCGCCCGGACCGACGATCTGCTCCCACTCCCTCTCCGACTCGACGTAGTAAAACGTTGCCACATCCAGGTAGTCCGACTTGATCTGCTTCAGGATCCAGTCAAACTCGCGCGCCGCCTCGTCCCCGCCGCTCGCTTTGAACTGCACGGCAAGCACGACATCCTTGCGGCGCTCGCCCATCCCTGCCACCGCCTTCGACAACCCATCCGGCTTGCCACACCAATTCAGATAGTTGACACCGCGCTCGACCGCATACTCGACATCCTCAACCCGCAGATGCGTATTGCCGCGCGTTGCCAATCCGAGCCGGCAAACCGCGAGTGGCTCCTCTCCAAGCTGAGAAGTTTTCCGCATCGGCTCCTTCAGGATCGCTCCCGCTGCCAGTCCGAGAACGTCTTCCTTTCAGCCGCCAACCGCGCCAGCAACGGCGCCGGTTTCCACCAATGTCCATGCTGCGCCTCGAACTCCAGAATCCGCTCGTACACGCTCTGCAAACCGACCCAATCCGCATACCACATCGGCCCGCCCTTGTATGCCGGGAATCCGTATCCGTACAAATACACAATGTCGATATCCACCGGCCGCAACGCAATTCCTTCTTCCAGAATCCGCGCTCCTTCGTTCACCAGGGTATAGATCGCGCGGTCGACGATCTCCCGCGCGCCGATCGTCCTCTGCTCAAGTCCAGCTCTTGCGGCGATGTCCGTAATGACTGTCTGCACATTCGGGTCGGGAGACCGCTTGCGATTCTCTCCATAGCGGTACCAACCCGCTCCGGTCTTCTGCCCATAACGACCCATCTCATACAGAGCGTCCTCGGATAACGGTTGGCGGACTCCCTCTGGCTGCTCATGCCCGGCCTCCCGGCGAATCCGCCACGCGACGTCGATCCCCGCGAGGTCTCCAACCGCCAACGGCCCCATCGCCATCCCGAAGTCCTCCAAGGCTTGATCCACGTCGACGATGTTCGCCCCCTCCTCGACGAGAAACTGTGCCTCGCGCATGTACGGCACGAACATGCGATTCCCCACGAACCCATGACAGTTCCCCACCAAGACACCCACCTTCTTCATCCGCCGCCCGAGTTGCATGGCCGTGGCGATCACATCCTTGGCCGTCTTTTTTCCACGCACCACCTCCAGTAGACGCATTACATTCGCCGGCGAAAAAAAGTGGGTTCCGATGACCCGAGTCGGATCCGCCGTCACCGAAGCAATCTCATCCACGTCGAGCGTCGAAGTGTTCGTCGCCAGGATCGCCTCCGGCTTCGTCGCCTCATCCAACTCGCGGAAGACGGTCTTCTTCAGCTCCATGTTTTCGAACACGGCTTCCACCACGATGTCGGCGTCAGCAAACTCCTTGTAACTCAACGTCGGTTGAATCAGGTCCATCCGCTCACGCACGAACTCGGGTGTGAAGCGTCCCCGCTTCACCGAATGGTCGTAGTTCGCCCGAATGCGAGCCAATCCCCTCTGCAGCGCTTGTTCGGACACTTCCTTAAGCCGCACCGGAATTCCCGCGTTGGCGTAGTTCATCGCGATCCCGCCGCCCATCGTCCCCGCACCGACAATCGCCGCTTTGGCGATCTTCCGCGTCCGCGAATCGGACGGCACATCGGGTATCTTCCGCACCTCGCGCTCGCCGAAGAACACATGAATCAACGCCTCCGACTGCGGCGAGTGCAAACACTCCATGAACAATTTCGCCGTCAAAACCCGCGCTTCCTCAAACGGCATCTTCGTCGCGGCTTCCACCGAATCAATCGATTTTTGGGGCGCCATCTGCCCCCGCCTTTTTTGGTGCGCCAGAGCGCGCATTTTTGCAAAGATCGGCGCATTCGCCGCCATGTCACCCAACCGCTCGTCGTTGTCGCGAACGCGAGGCGTCTTCGCACCGTCTGCAATCAACTCGGCCGCGAAAGCCAGCGTACCCGCCAGCAACGACTCACGACTGCCGCCTTCGACGATGCGGTCCAATATGTGATGATCAAGCGCATCCTGAGCCGTGATCGGATCTCCGATCGCGCACATCTCCGCCGCCTTCGCCACCCCCGCCAGCCGAGGCAGACGCAAAGTCCCGCCAGCGCCCGGCAAAATCCCCAATTTCACCTCGGGCTGCCCAACCTGCGCCGATGCGAGCGCCACGCGGTAATGGCAAGCCAACGCTACCTCCAAGCCTCCGCCAAAAGCCGTCCCATGAATCGCAGCGATCACCGGTTTGGGACAATCCTCAAGCGTGAACAGCAGAGGATGGATTCCTTCTCCGCGCTCCCTCTGACCCGAACGAATCTTTGCAAACTCCCGAATATCCGCTCCCGCGATGAATGTACGTCCATCGCCGATCAATACCATCGCCCGCACCGTATCATCCGCCGCCGCGTCTTCCACAGCCGCCGCAATGCCCTCCGGCACTCCCGGACTCAACGCATTCACCGGCGGATTCTGGACGGTCACCACCGCCACATCTCCAGATCGAGAAACAGCAACCAGCTCACTCATAGATCACTCCGTATCGGGAAAGCGAAATTATCGCACGCAACCGGAGCCCCAACGATGAGCCACCCGGGCCCGGTTTTCCTTTGCAGCCCTGGCGCCTTTGCGAGAAACTAAATCATATGCCCCTCAGCCGCCGCCTCTTCCTCACCGCCCTGGCCGCGAGCACCGCGCAAGCAGGCCGCTGGACGCACTTCCGTAGCAATTCCCCCGGAGCGGTCCCCGACAACCCCCGCCTGCCCGAAATATGGAGCACCACCAAGAATGTCGCCTGGAAGACACCCATCCCTGGCAAAGGCTGGTCTTCGCCCATCGTTTGGGACGACCAGATCTTCCTCAACACCGCCATCAGCTCCACTGGTGACGAACAACCCCCCGGTGGTTTCTATGCAGGCGGCGAATCCCTTCCGATTCCAACCTACGAATACACCTGGAGCGTCTATTCGATCGACTTCGCCACTGGCAAAACCCGCTGGGAAACCGCTATCCATCGCGGCGTTCCCAAGGTTCCGCGCCATCGCAAGAACACCTACGCGTCAGAAACGCCCGCTACCGACGGCGAGCGTATCTACGCCCACATCGGGGACCTCGGCACCTATTGCCTTGACATGAATGGCAAGATCCTCTGGTCCAAACTATGGCCGGGCGTCGAGACGCGCTACGGCTACGGAACGGCATCCTCGCCCATTGTTCACGAAGGCCGCCTTTACATTCAAAACGACAACGAACAACAGTCCTACCTGCTGGCGCTCGACAAGCTCACTGGCAAAGAGATCTGGCGAGTTGACCGCGACGAGCCCACGACCTGGGCCACCCCCTATGTCTGGCGGAACCAGAAACGCACGGAAATTGTCACCTCCGGACGTAACAAGGTTCGCTCCTATGACCTGGACGGCAAGCTACTGTGGGAAATCCGAGGCATGTCGGGCATCTCACTGCCCACACCGTTCTCCGTCGGCGAGTTGCTCTATGTCACCTCCGGTTTCCACGTCACCCCCACCCGTCCGGTTTACGCCGTTCGCCCCGGCGCAAGCGGCGACATCACCCCCGCTGCCGGCACCACCAGCAACGAATACCTCGCCTGGAGCCTCCCCCAAGGCGGCCCGTATCACCCTACGCCGGTCCTCTACGACGGACGCCTCTACATCTTGTTCGATCGCGGCTTCTTCACCTGCCACGACGCCGTCACCGGCGAAGAAGTCTATGGCAAACGCCGTATCGAAACCGGCAGCGGCAACTTCACCAGCTCCCCCTGGGCCTACAACGGAAAGATCTTTTGCCTCAGCGAAAGCGGAGATACCTATGTGATCAAAGCCGGCCCCGACTTCAAGGTCCTTGGCAAGAATTCCCTCAACGAAATGTGCATGGCCACGCCCGCTTTAGCCGATAGCAGCCTCATCATCCGGACTTACGGCCACCTCTACCGGGTTGCGCAAACCAAAGCCTGAGAATCCGAGAAGCCCGCAATGGCTACCGCACCTTACCGTGTAAACTGGACCTAAAGAACGACCCCCTGAATACAGCGAATGAACAGAGCAACCCACCGAATCCTATTCACACTGGTGCTTCTCGGCCTTACGCAAGTTGTCATCCGAGCGCAGTCCGGCATCACCCGCTACGTGCGCTTCTCACAAGGGGACTCGGTTTCCTACGGCATCATCGAGGGCGGGACGGTTCGCGAATTGGACGGGGACTTTCTCCTGGGTGCCCGTCCCACCGGCAAGACCTTCGCGCTTTCGGACGTACGGCTAGAGATCCCGCTCGATCCGATGAAGGTATCCAAGGTGCTCGGTGTCGCCCTGAACTCCAATCTTCCCGAGGGCCCGCCGCTGCACGTACGACATCCGCGGTTCTTCGCAAAGATGCCCACGTCGCTGAACCGGCATGAGGGCGGAGTCGAACTTCCGCCCGAGGCGATGAACCTGAACTTCGAGGGCGAGCTTGTCATCATCATCGGGAAAAAGGGCCGGCACATCTCCGTCGAGGATGCCGAAGAACACATCTTCGGCTACAGCGTCGGGAACGACTTCAGCGAGAACACCTGGTACAAGGAACTTGCCCAACTCAAAGAGCCCACGCGCCTCATCTCCAAAGGAACCGACACCTGGGCCTGCCTCGGTCCCGTGATTGCCAAGGGTGTCGACTGGCGTGATCTCTACATCGAGGTTCGGCTGAACGGCGACGTCGTAGCGCAGGGCCGCACCAAATACATGAGGAACAATGTCCGGCAGCTTGTCAGCTACATCAGCCGCTACATGACACTTCTGCCCGGTGACGTGATCTACACCGGCACCGTGGCTCCTCCCGTCCTGCCGGGAAAGCGCAATGAAATGCAAGCCGGCGACGTCATGGAAGTCGAGATCGAAGACATCGGCCTGCTCCGCAACAAAATTATTGCGATGAAGGCTCCCTGAACAAGGAGCAGGGATCGGGTTAGCCTGCAATTGTGGACAATTTTGCTTTTGAGGGCGTCCAACTCATCGCGGCGAAGTGGTCGAACCGCCGGCTTATCTATGCGACACCAGAGTTCCAGCAGGATGTCCATCTCTCGGACGTGGCCAGATTGCATGTGCGCGTGGCCACCGAGTCACTCGCGGCAAACCTGTCCGTTTGGCTGGTGTCACTCCCCTGGACCAACAGCGACAACGTCATCGCCAAGTGCTGGACCTATCCGACCAACGCCGGTGCCTGCAAGATATCGAGTGCGCGTTCCGTCACGGACCTCATGCCTGTCGAGTTCTTCGATGTGGAGTTGGCCCTGCAACCCGAGGACCAAGTGATCCCGGCTGGCGCCTGTAGCGGCCTGATGATCTTCTCGAGCAAAACGTACTTCACGGTGTACACAGATTCGGGGACGATGCTTACGGTGGATCTGGGCGCGATGAGCATCAAACTGCCGGTGGTGAGCGGTGTCCAGTCACTGAGGAGGGCGCTGCCGTCGGTGAGTGAGCGGGCGTGCGCATCGTGAATACACGCGCTATTCTCATCGGGCTGGCACTCGGGCTAGGGCTCGGAGTCGCCGCCTCGGCCACCGGATCTCCCACGCTCCTGCGGGCTTCCGAGGCTGTCGAACCGCTCGGCCAGATCTTCCTGCGTGCGATCCAGATGGTTGTCATACCGCTGGTCGCGGCAGTGGTGTTCGTCGGCGTGGCGCGGATCGGGAACCTGCGCAAGCTGGGCCGACAGGGGGGCCTTGCGGTGGGCTGCTTCTGGGTTATGACCCTGCCTGCGATCCTGATCGGGATGGGTGTGATGACCTTCGCCCTCAACTTCACGGCTCCCGTACCGCCCCCCACGAGCGTGACAGATTTAGACACCGCGACCCCAGATGTGGTCGACTTTCTCGTCAACCTGGTCCCCAGGAATCCGATCCAGGCCGCCGCCGACGGATCCCTTCTCCCGCTCCTCATCTTCATCGTCCTACTGGCGGCGGCAACAACGACTCTACCGACGGAGAAGCAGGAGGCGCTAACGTCTTTCGCCGAGACGCTTGGAGACGCGCTCATCAAGCTCATGACCTGGATCCTGTGGACGGCGCCCGTGGGCGTCTTCGGTCTCGCGGCACCGGTGGTCGCGCAAACGGGGGTGGCGATGCTGCAGAACCTTGCCGTCTTTATCGGCGCCACCGTCGTGGGTCTCTTCCTAGTGAAAGGTCTCGTGCTCCTGCCCCTGGTGTGGATCCTGGGGGGCGTGGCTCCGGGGCGGTTCATGCGCGCGACGGCGGGAACCTACACGGTGGGCTTCACCACGACGACATCGGTGGGAACGCTACCGATGATGCTGCGGGAGGCGGAGAAGCTGGGCCTTTCGAAGAGCAGTTTCTCGCTGGTCCTGCCGCTGGCAGCGTCGATCAACCGCCCGGGCAGCGCACTGTTTCAGAGCACGTCGCTTGTCTTTCTCGCCGCCATGTACGGGGTACCGCTCGACGCGGGACTGATCGCGGCGGCAGTGCTGGCGATCTTCCTCGCCTCAATGACGGTCGCACCGGTTCCCAGCTCCAGCATCGTTTCGATGGCCCCGGCGCTCGACGTAGTGGGCGTGCCACTCGCCGGGCTCGGCATACTGCTGGGGGTCGACCGCTTGCCGGATGCGTTTCGCACCGCGGTCAACGTGATCGGCCACATGTCCGCCGCGACTACCGTCGATGGGGTGACGCGACGAGCCGGCGGGAAGGGAATCGGATGAGCACGGGCAACGCCACCCCCTAATCGACCTACCGTACCCCGAATCCGAGGATGTCCCCCTGCATTCCGCGTGCGATGGAACTGGGCGGGATCGGCAGTATTGTGGACAGTTTTTGCTTTTGAGGGAGGCCAACTCGCCGAGGCAGAGTATTCAAACCATAAGCTGCTGAATGCCAAACCGAAGCTACCACAGGATGTCCGTCTCTATGGCGTGGCTACGTATCGCGCCTCGTCCTGCCGGCCGTCCGGCACACTTCGTCTCGGTACGTGACGAGAACGCCGACTAGCGAATTTTCACCGGCTCGATCTGTCCCAGGGGCACGTCCATCAAATCCTCACCAAAGATGATCTGCCCATCGAAGACCTCCGCCGCTTCGTGCAGGATTCGTTCGCGCACACCGGGCTGCTCCAACTGCTCGGTAATATGCACGAGGATCAGCGTCTTGACGCCGGCGTCCCTGGCGGTGCGGGCGGCGTCGAGATGCCCTGAGCAGCAGCCCGTGATCCGCGGATCGTCCACCAGTCCGTTGATCATGTGGCACATGTGAAGCAGAACGTCGGCTCCGGTCGACAGTTCGGTCAGACTCGATGCGGGCGCAGTATCACCGCCGAAGACGATCGACGCGTCCGCAGTGTTCAGCCGATACGCAAGGCAAGTCAGATAAGGCTGGCAATGGACGACCTCCGCCACTTGCACGTTCCAACTCTCCCGTACCACGACGCCGCCGTGGCTGACCTGAATCACCTCCGGGGACGGCCGCTTGCGGGGCAGCACTCCCCCGCGCATTTCGTAGATGAAGTGGCTGCCCGGGTGCATCGTGCGACCCGCAAGATCCGGGCCGTAGACGCCGTCCTTGCCGAAGAGCAAATCGGTCATTCGCGCCGCCGGCGCAGGCGCGATGACTTGCAACTCGGGAATTCCGCCCGAACCCTGATCCCATCGATTGAGCACCAAGTAGCCGTAGTCAACACAGTGGTCGTAGTGCAAGTGTGTCAGGAACAGGTGACTCACCGAGGTCACCGCCACACCCTTTCGCAGCAGCCGACGCACCGAGCCCGGACCACAATCGAACAGCAGCGCCTCACCGTCGTGCTGAACGAGATAACTCGATCCGGCACGGTGCATCAACGGCGCCGGTGTTCCTGTTCCAAGCAATGTCAACTTCATATCCAGTCCCTTGTCGGTGCAGTTGGGCACCAACCGAGCGATCCCGGTTACCTTAGCAAGCCCGGCCCGGATATCTCATCACGCTATGTATCCTCTCAGCACTCATCGCTGCGCTAGCCTGCCTTTCTCACCACCCGACGGTCGAAGCACGCGATACGACCGCCATGACTTCGCTTTTCCTTCGCAACGCTTGCTTGCCGTGCTCGACGTACTGTTCAAGTACGCCTGCGCGCGCCATTTTCCTCCGCCCGGCTCGCGCCTAGTCCTGACGGCCCTCTCACCCACTTCGCCTCGCCACGTGGTGAGAAAAACAGGCTAGAATCTTGGTGGACTTTGCGGAGAATAAAACCGATGACTCGAACGCTTCTCATTCTGTTTGCTTTTGTCTTGACTCTCGGCGCGCAGACCAAGACCATCCTCGTACTCAACCGATCAGCGGAAGACATTGCCGATTGGCAATCCGTGTCATCGAAAGTGAAGCTCGTTCCTGTCACCAGAGACAACGTGATGGAACACATAGCGGACGCCGACGCCATGATCGGCTACATCAAACCCGAGCAGATCCGCGCCGGCAAGAAGCTCAAATGGGTGCAAACCTTGAGCGCCGGCGTCGAAACGGTGCTGCACCGCTCCGGAGGCGACGATCTACGCGACAGTGCCATCGTCCTCACCAACAACCAGATCGTACAAGGCCCCGAGATTGCCGATCACGCCATGGCCATGCTGCTGACGCTCACGCGCCGCATCCCGAGGTTCATCGCGGACCGTCAAACGGAAACGTGGGGCGGGCGGCCCTACGACGGCATCGAACTGAATCAGAAGACAGCCCTTGTCATCGGTGTGGGCGGCATCGGCGCGCAGATCGCCCTGCGGGCGTGGGCCCACGGCATGGCCGTAATCGGCGTCGACCCCGAGGATCTTCCCTATTCACCTTTCGTCAAGGAAGTCGTCAAACCGGACCGCCTGGACGAGATGGTTCCCAAAGCCGACGTCATTTTCGTCGCAGCCCCGTGGACCCGCGAAAGCCACAAGATGATCGGTCCGGACCAGTTCGAGGACATGAAGCGGGGCGCGTACTTCATCGCCGTAAGCCGTGGTGGTCTGTACGACCTGGATGCGCTCGTGAAGGCCCTCGACAGCAAGCGCCTGGCCGGCGCCGGAGTCGATGTCACTGACCCCGAACCGCTGCCCGCGGGTCACGCACTATGGAAGTTCGACAACGCCATCATCACACCGCACGTCGCCGGTCGGTCTGATCTCGATCGCATGCGCATGCTGGGGACGGTCAAAGAGAACATCCGGCGCTTCGCCGAGGATCTTCCTCTGCTTAACGTCGTCGACAAGCACAAGGGTTATTAACCTGCATTTTTTACCACTTGGCCTGTTTTCATTGACCACCGATCAGAGACGACTGGCTACTGATTCAGGGAGTGCTGAGGTCGTGCTGAGGTCGTGCTGCGGCCGTCATCTGGATAGAAACGCAGGCCGGAACGGGAATCAAGAAGGCCCCGGCATCGACCGGGGCCTTTCGAGATAGATCGGGCGGCGTCCTACTCTCCCACGCAGTTGCCCGCGCAGTACCATCGGGGCTGAGGGGCTTAACTGCTGTGTTCGGGATGGGAACAGGTGTGACCCCCTCGCTAGAGCCACCCGAAAGCGGTGAACCGAATACCGTAGGGCGAGTCATCGCGTCGAGCGCGAACGTCACGGCGTCACAGGAATCGTGATGCCGCAGGACTCAGTGCCGAGTCAATTTTATGGTCAAGCCGAACGGGCGATTAGTAACGGTTAGCTGAACGTGTTACCACGCGTACACATCCGTCCTATCAAACTCGTCGTCTTCGAGTGCCCTTATTAGCTTGCGCTTGGGAGATCTCATCTTGGGGAGAGCTTCGCGCTTATATGCTTTCAGCGCTTATCTCGACCGAACTTCGCTACCCAGCTATGCCACTGGCGTGACAACTGGATCACAAGAGGTTCGTCCGCCTCGGTCCTCTCGTACTAGAGGCAGCCCCCCTCAAATCTCCTACGCCCACCACAGATAGGGACCGAACTGTCTCGCGACGTTCTGAACCCAGCTCACGTACCGCTTTAATGGGCGAACAGCCCAACCCTTGGGAGCTTCTTCACCCCCAGGATGCGATGAGCCGACATCGAGGTGCCAAACCCAAGCGTCGATGTGAACTCTTGGCTTGGATCAGCCTGTTATCCCCGGCGTACCTTTTATCCGTTGAGCGACGGCCCTTCCATACGGAACCGCCGGATCACTATAGCCTGCTTTCGCACCTGCTCGACTTGTAGGTCTCGCAGTCAACCCGGCTTATGCTATTGCACTCTGCGGCTGATTTCCAAACAGCCTGAGCCGAGCATCGCGCGCCTCCGTTACATTTTGGGAGGCGACCGCCCCAGTCAAACTACCCACCAACCAGTGTCCCTCTCCCCGCTCAGGGGAGCAGGTTAGAACCGCAATACGATCAGGGTGGTATCTCACCGATGGCTCCTCCGAGTCCAAGAACCCGGATTCAAAGCCTCCCACCTATCCTGCGCAAACCGCACCGCGATTCACTGGTAAGTTGTAGTAAAGGTGCACGGGGTCTTTCCGTCTTGTGGCGGGCACCCGGCGTCTTCACCGGGACCACAACTTCGCCGGGCAGGTTGTTAAGACAGTGCTCAGATCGTTACGCCATTCGTGCAGGTCGGAACTTACCCGACAAGGAATTTCGCTACCTTAGGACCGTTATAGTTACGGCCGCCGTTCACCGGGGCTTCGATTCAGAGCTTCGCCGAAGCTAACCCCTCCTCTTAACCTTCCGGCACCGGGCAGGCGTCAGCCCCTATACGTCGTTTTCGACTTTGCAGAGACCTGTGTTTTTGTTAAACAGTCGCCTGAGCCATTTCACTGCGGCCTCCCAGAAGGAGGCGCCCCTTCTCCCGAAGTTACGGGGCTAATTTGCCGAGTTCCTGAACAACCCTTCACCCGAGCGCCTGAGAATACTCATCTCATCTACGTGTGTCCGTTTACGGTACGGGTACCTTGACTTCTCCTTAGAGGTTTTTCCTGGCAGTGTGGCGTCATGACTAAGTCGGGTTGCCCCTTCGCGTCCGTCCTCAGTGATAGCTTCCGGGTGGATTTGCCTGCCCGGAACACCTTACGACGGCCAAAGTGCATTTCCATCAGCACTCTCATTTAGCCTCCTGCGTCACCCCATCGTCAAACGAAGCAAGGTAGTCGCGGAATGTTTACCGCGTATCCATCGGCTACGCCTTTCGGCCTCACCTTAGGCCCCGACTAACCCTGAGCGGATGAACCTTGCTCAGGAAACCTTAGACTTTCGGCGACCAGGATTCTCACCTGGTTTCTCGCTACTAATGCTGGCAGAGTCTCTTCCAAACCGTCCACCAATCCTTGCAGACTGACTTCGACCAGTTTAGAATGCTCTCCTACCGTCCGAATAAATTCGAACCCGCGGCTTCGGTAGAGTGCTTGAGCCCCGTTACATTTTCGGTGCCGAGAGGCTTGACCAGTGAGCTATTACGCTTTCTTTAAAGGGTGGCTGCTTCTAAGCCAACCTCCTGGCTGTCTGGGCCTCTTGACTTCCTTACCCACTTAGCACTCATTCCGGGACCTTAGCCGGCGATCTGGGTTGTTTCCCTTTTGACCATGAAGCTTAGCCCCCACAGTCTGACTCCTGCGCTCGATGTCAACGGCATTCGAAGTTTAGTTGGATTCGGTAAGCTTGGAAGCCCCCTAGTCCATCCAGAGCCCTACCACCGTTGCAGATACGCAAGGCTAGCCCTAAAGCTATTTCGGAGAGAACGAGCCATCACGGAATTTGATTAGCCTTTCACCCCTACCCTCAGCTCATCCAAGCCGTTTTCAACCGACAATGGTTCGGGCCTCCGGTTGCTGTTACACAACTTTCACCCTGGCCAAGGGTAGATCATCCCGTTTCGCGTCTATTCCCAGCGACTCCACGCCCTATTCAGACTCGCTTTCGCTGCGGCTCGCTGAAGCTTAACCTTGCCACTGAGAATAACTAGCCAGCTCATTAAGCAAAAGGCACGCGGTCAGGCGCGGCTGAACTTACGAATAAGAACGGCCACGGCCCTCCCACTGCTTGTAGGCATACGGTTTCAGGTACTTTTAACTCCCCTAGCAGGGGTACTTTTCACCTTTCCCTCACGGTACTAGTTCACTATCGGTCGCAAGCGAGTATTTAGCCTTGCCGGATGGTCCCGGCAGATTCCCACAAGGTTTCCCGTGCCCCGCGGTACTCAGGATACCACTGAGTCGTTCAGGTTTTCGCCTACAGGACTATCACCTTCTTTGGTCGAGTTTTCCAAATACATTCGGCTAACCATTCCGATCCCATGATGCGGTCCTACAACCCCGGCCTTGCCTCACAGCTCGGCCGGTTTGGGCTGTTCCGCGTTCGCTCGCCGCTACTAACGGAATCACTATTGTTTTCTCTTCCTCCGGGTACTGAGATGGTTCACTTCCCCGGGTTCGCCTCCCTGCCCTATGGATTCAGACAAGGATGACCGGTGTTCACACCGGTCGGGTTTCCCCATTCGGACACCCCCGGATCACAGCTTGCTCGCAGCTCCCCGAGGTTTTTCGCAGCCTGCCACGTCCTTCATCGCCTGCTTGCGCCAAGGCATCCCCCGTACGCCCTTAGTAGCTTGACCATAAAATTGACCCGGAACTGAATCCGGATCCAGTCGAGACGTTACTTGCGCTCGTCGAATTCCCACCTTCTCCGCGAACGGAGCGGGCGGAAACCCGGCGATGACTAAAGATGCCCTACGATATTCAGATTTCAAAGATCACTCAGGACCGCACTGCGGTTCCAGATGTCAGGGTTCCCGTTCGTGAAACCGGAAGACTGACACCTGCAACCGACAGCGTGGAAGGCCTGCAAGTGGTGGGCCTGGCTGGATTTGAACCAGCGACCTCATCCTTATCAGGGATGCGCTCTAACCAACT